>PAQH01000010.1 GCA_002709225.1 Planctomycetaceae bacterium | reverse complement strand
GACGCGGACATAGCACCGCAACCATGTCCGCCACGGCGCAGATTCCAGTGTTGCAACTGTTGGCCGCTGACCAGGTCATAGGCATACGGCTCCACATAGACAGTCTGGCCTACGATCACGGGGTGATGATCCTGTTCTCCGTGACTGCCACCCGTGGGTTGTTGTTGATTCTGGGTGGTGTTCCACTGAGGTTTCCCGTCATTCGCACTATAGCAATGGATGTCGTACCACACACGGCCCTGTTTTCCACTTCCCTGGTTACGCGTGCCCACGGCGATCAGCCGGTCTTCTGCGTAGGACAAATATAGGTGATGTTCAATGGAACTCAGGTCGATGTTTGTTTTCCAGGCCACCTGTCCCGTGGTCGCGTCAATGGCCACGAGTGTAGCGGCCTTTTTCAGTAGTTCAGGAAGCTGGGACCTGCCGCTCTCTTCTGCCAACGTAGAGGCAATATTGCTTTGCACAAAAAACAGGCGGTTGTTCGCTATCGTGATGGTTGGGTTGAGAATGGCACCGGTGGTGGGTGTGTAATCCCACAGTGGCTCGCCGCTGTGGCGCTGCCGCGCAAACAGGCGGTCGCTGGTGACGATGGGGATGTGGTCGTAATAGGTTTCGTCAATGGTCTGTCGCGATTGCTCTGTGCGTGAGGCGCCAGGGCGTGTAGTGCTGCCGAATAAACGATCACCGACGCGCGCCACATAACCCCAGTATCGCAATTGGCCGTCGGCGGAAAGCGGGGCGGAAAAATTGCGTTCTGAAGCTCCCGTGCGGGCGTTGAGTCCATAGCAGCGGTCTCTGGCGAGCACATAGAGATAATCTTCGGTGGCGACCATGCTGCCGGCATCTCGCAGCGCACCAATGCGTCGTGAATCGGCGACTTCGACATTCCACAGGAGGCTGCCGTTGTACGCGTCGACGCCGATGACGCGATTGTCTCCAGGAATGAAAAGCCGGCCGTCACAGACGAGTGGAGGGACGGTACGGTGGTGACGGTCTACCATGTCTCGCGGCCCTGGTGGACCGAACCACTGTAACTGCAATTGGTCGCGCACGCGTTTGTCCAGACTGCAGGAAGTGTTCGCGGGATTGGCATACATGTGTGTCCAGTCACCTGTACCCGCTAACGCGGCTCGGTGCAGTTCCATCCAGGTTGTGCCGGTTTGGTCCGTCAACACCGCAGTTGAATTGGGATGCAGGACACGCAGGATTTCTTTTTTTATGGCGGCAGGTACTGAAGCCCGGCCGGTGGGAGCGACATAGATCACGAGGTTGAAAAGGGCTGAGCCGTATGGCAATACCGAAAGTCTGCCACGATGCACAACGACTTGACCATAGTGGCCTTTGTCGGCGAGATACTGGCGTGCCTGATCCACTCGTTTGCCGACAGGGTCGACACAGATGATCCGGAGTCGGGTCCGGCGAGCCAACTCACCGGCGAGTCGACCATTGCCACTACCCAGCAACAACGCGTAGCCGATGTCGGCGCCGGTGGATTGTACGAGTCGCTGTGCCAATCGTGACATAGGCCCTGTGGGACTTGAGTCCCCGTGGCGCTGTGACGGCTCGGGAGGCGGATCGCTTCGAGGATGAGCAGGCGGGGCGAAGCAATAGATGTTGCCGCGGTCTGTGCTGACCAGCAGGTGGCCCGCGGTGACTGCGAGGCCGTAGGCTCTGCCTTCGACTTGGGCACGCCAAATTTGCTTCCCGGATGTGGAGTCGAACGCCGCGACTTGCTCCGCGCCACCAGCGATCCAGCTATTCGCGGCGCCGACGAAGGAGTACGGGTATTGTTCGGCCCACTTTCCTGATGGCATGGGGAGCGGTTTACCAGCGCGCTGAAGTTTTGCCAGTTGCACCTGGGGGCCGCGACCTTGCGCAATTGCCAGTGAGTTGCCGCGTTTTGTCATATACCCTTGCGGTGAGAAAGCAATTGTTCCCGAGGCCAACTGCTTGCCGGTTTGCGCGTCCAGGAGGTATTGGAAAGTGCCTTGGTTGGGAAACAGGCCCGCCGCGAAACGGATCCGTCCGTCGTCGATGATCACGCCGCTGCGTACAGGCCAGGCTGAGATAATGCGTCCATTACCGGGGATCCTGCGGTCGCGAGGGCCGGCGCGGAATTTCCAGAGTTGCCTACCCTGCTGAGAGGTCAGGCAGTAGACGTGACCATCGTCCGATCCGAAGTAAACCCGGTTTTTCCAGAGAGTTGGCGCCAGCCGGATCGGGCCTTCAGCAAAGAAAACCCAACGTGTCGCTCCGGTGCTCAGGTCGAGACAATGTAGCTGGTCGTCGGCTGAGGATCCAAAGAATACGTTGTTTCCATCGGATACCACGTGCATGGCGCGATCGTAGGTGACCCGTGCCGGCAAGTTGAATTCTTCGCGCCAGAAGTTCTGCTTCGCGGGAGGTGGCCATGCCGGGGCGGGGGGATGTTTCGCTCGGTACCGCCAGGCCAATTTGAGCGGCCACTGGAGTTCACTAGTGCTCATTCCTGATCGTAAATCGTCACGCAGGTACGTGGGCCAGTCGTCGCCCACGGTGCGGCTGGCTACGATCCCAGGAAAATCCTGTTTGCGGTTCGAAAAACGCCTGGTGATTTCACGTCCTGAAAGAACCTGTCGATGCACACTCACTTCGGCAATGCGACCGTCGAGTGGATAGAACTCGTCATCGTCGCGGTAGCCGCCGAGTCCGAATCGGCCCCGTTCTGGATACAAGATGTCTCCGGTCTGTTCTTTGGAACTGGCGGCGAGTTGGCCATCAACGTACAGATTCATCGTTTGGCCGTCATAGGTCGCTGCTACGTAATACCAGCTTCCGATGGCGAAATCGGTATTGGCGGTCAGGTAGGTCAAACGCCGTTTCTTGCTGCTCACGAGTCCAAAACAGAATCGAGCGCCTCGATACCCCAGCATCCAACCTCGTTCGTATTCGCCGTTGTCCTGGATCGCGGACGCGAAAGCGCCCCATTCGGAGGTGGATTGCACCAAAACCCACGCTTCGGCAGTCAGTTGCGGGCGTGGTAGTTGGGCCTCGATGAGATTGTCCGCTAGCGTAAGGAATCCTTGCTTTCCGTCAAACACCAGGGCGCTGGGAGATTGTTTCGAAAATTGAGCACCTCGAATCGTCCCCGCTAATTTCCCGGTGGCAGGAATCAGTTTTCCTTCGCGCGCATAGCGTGGCGTCATGATCCATTTGCCGTAAATTCCATCATCCTCGCCACGTAACCGCGCAGCGCAGTTCAGCGCGAGGAAGAATGTAGCTAGTGCGCCCAACCAGCCAAGGGGTTGCCGGTTCTCGCGGTACCAGGAAAAAGTGGGTTTGTTCTCAATTGGTGACAGCATGGAAAGCGTCTCCACAACGGGTCCAATTGCGCTGGTAGCCGCGAGAGGTTCAACCGGTGGTTTTGCCACACGGCTAGGCGAGAATTTCATGGATCACATGACCGTGTACGTCCGTCAACCTCATGTCGCGCCCACTGAAACGGAATGTCATCCTGGTGTGGTCCATTCCCAACAGGTGGAGCATTGTGGCATGCAGGTCGTGGATTTCCTGTTTGTTTTCGATCGCCTTATAACCGTACTCATCGGTTTGGCCATGTACCGTCCCACCCTTGATTCCCCCACCAGCCATCCACAAACTGAATCCGAAGGGATTGTGATCGCGCCCATTGGAACCCTGGGCAAAAGGTGTGCGGCCAAATTCCCCGGACCAGACGATAAGTGTTTCGTTGAATAGGCCTCGGTGCTTAAGGTCGCTCAACAAGGCGCCAATTGGCTGGTCGATGGCGCGCGCATTGTCAGCATGGCCTTGTTTCAGGTTGACGTGTTGATCCCAGCGGTCGTGTCCGATGCCCGGACAGGTCAATTCGACGAAACGTACGCCTCGTTCGACCATTCGTCGTGCCAGCAGGCACTGCTTGCCGAAAGTTGCGGTCCCTTTTGATTTTGCTTCCATACCATAAAGGCGGCGCGTTTCCTGGGACTCCTGATTGAGGTCGGTCAGGTCGGGGATCGCGGATTGCATGCGGTACGCCAGTTCGTAATTGGCGATTGCCGATTCGATCTGGTCGGCGCCCTTTCTCGCATCGGCAGCCCGTCGGTCAAGCTTGTTCAAGAGAGATAACTTGTTTTTTTGCAACGCAGCCGTCGCTTCGGATCTTTGAATGTACGCCACCGGGGGGTCGCCAGGTCCCAGGATAGAACCCTGGTAGGTCGCTGGTAGAAACCCATTATTGAAGTTGTCGAGTCCGCCCGACGGTATTAAGCCACCGTTGAGGACCACGAATGCGGGCAGGTCTTCTGCTTCACTACCTAGTCCATATCCAATC
Source organism: Planctomycetaceae bacterium (assembly GCA_002709225.1). Classification (GTDB taxonomy): domain Bacteria; phylum Planctomycetota; class Planctomycetia; order Pirellulales; family Pirellulaceae; genus UBA9264. The sequence goes on along the minus strand of PAQH01000010.1, from coordinate 95,308 downwards.
CAGGCGCCCATGCTCGGCCGACCTTGAAAGCCCGTACCCGTGTGCAGAAAAAAATTCGCGTTGGTGTGTTCCGAAAAGGCGGACGTCATTGAGCGGACCACCGCCAGGTCGTCGACATGCTTGGCGATGTGGGGAAAAAGCTCGCTGACGGGAATGCCACTTTCACCATAATTCTGGAATTTCCAGGGGCTGGCGAACGTCGTCCCGATGTTGTTGAACTGCGTCGGTTCAATCTTCATTCCGAATGGCTTGCCATGTTCCGATACCAGCCGTGTTTTGGGATCCCAACTATCCACCTGGGACGGTCCGCCATCCATGTACAAGTAGATCACGTTCTTGACTTTGGGTGGAAAATGGGTCTTCCGGTTGGTCCTACCAGACGCCCCCTGCTCTTCCGTCGCCAGTAGCTGATCCTTGGCCAGGAGGCTGCTCAATGCCAGTGCACCGAATCCGTTTGCGCTAGTACGTAGCATTTCACGGCGTGTCGTGGGGTGTGGAATGAAGCTGCCGCAGTGTGCCATGGTGTGTTGCCACTTGCTGTACGTGGGGAAATAAGGAAGCCGACGTCAATCAATGTAAATAAAGGGTTTCGTGTTGATCAGGACGTGTCCCAGATCTGCCCAGAGTCGCACGTCCGTCAGTAGTTGGGATTCGTCGATTTGATACTCGTTTCGTTGCAGGGTGAGGAAGTCACCCAGATCGGTAAGCAGTTCTGTTGTCACCGGGCGACCGAGCGCGCGCAAATACATCCGTTCAATTCGTTGTTCCACCGACTCGTTTTTACGAGCGACAATCTTCTGAGCCCATTTGTTCATCTGCTGAATGATGAAAGGATCGTTCATCAGAATCAGCGCCTGTGATGGTACGTTGGATACGTTCCGTCTACCCACGCACGTCGCCGGAAAGGGCGTGTCAAACGCGAGCATCATCGGTGGCAGAAAATTGCGCCGGACAAGAATGTAAATGCTGCGCCGCCCTTTCCCATCGAGTGGGCCACTGGGAAACGTGCCACTGCCACGGCCAGGCATGTGCTTGGTGAGATGGACGGGAATGCTGGGTCCGTACATCTCTGAGGACAACTCACCGGAGATGTGCAGAATGGAATCGCGAATCGGCTCACCTTGCAGCCGTCTCATGCGCATCCGGTGGAGCAACTTGTTTTCGGGATCTTGTTCGTGTTGTCGGGGATCAAGCGTTGACGACATTTGATACGTTTGGCTCAGCAGAACAGTCCGCAGCAGCGACTTGATGGACCAACCATCGGAGATGAACTTGAGGGCCAGGTGGTCAAGCAACTCAGGGTGGGTCGGACGGGCGCCGAGTACCCCGAAATTGTCGACAGAAGGGACGATGCCCCGTCCGGTCAGGTGGTGCCAGACCCGATTGACAAGGACTCGTGCGGTGAGTGGATTATCAGGTGCGGCGATCTTGTGAGCCAAGTCGAGCCGGCCACTGCCAGGGTATTGTTGCGCGTTTTGCGGGCCGGCGATGGCCGTCAAGAACTTGCGTGGGACAACGGCTCCCAGAGTTTTGTGGTTGCCACGAATGAAGAGGCGTTCGTCTTCAGGGCTGCCATCCACCATCGTCAATGCGCGCGTTGGTTCGGGGAAGTGCTTGACGAGGTCTCGGTGCCTGACGCTTTGTTCTTGAATCGTCTGCTGGCTGCGGTCGGGTAACGGGAGCAGTTCATTGGAGAGTAGCCAATTGATGATCTGCACGTTGGTTTGCGTAAGTTTCCCGTCGCTCCAATGCTGGATTGCCTGGTGCCATTGGCGGTCGAATGCGGAGGCCAGCTGCGCGTGGTTTTTCGGGTGGTCTTCCGTGATTTCCAGGAAAGCCCGGTCCACGGGCGGCGGTGGAGAGGTTTCGTCGGACTGGAGCAGTTGCGCCAGTTCCACGGCGCCCTCTCCCTGGTCGATGATCTCGATGTAGGCTTTATGTCCGACGTAGCGGCTGACGTCGTTGTGTTGCCGATGCCAATAGTAATCTTCCTTGTTGACATCAAACTTGACCCCGTTAAACAGCAGGCCATTGTGGTCAAACATGAAGTGGCCGTCGATGATGATCCGGACCTGCCCGGTTGTGCCACGTAATCGATAGAAGATGTTCTTGTGGGTAATTTCAAAGGTTGGTGTTCTCAGTACGCCGCGCAGACGGAGTGATTTGGCACCGCTATGAATGCTGTCGACCGCCAACAACTGGGGAGGGTTGTGCCCCGGCTGGATACGGGCGTGGCGCAGTGGTGTGGCCGAAAAAGCGGGTCCGTCGGTCATCCAGTCATTGATGTCGGGAGCGAATGTGCTGATCGGATGGTACTTTGACTCTGCCGCCTGGGCGCGATTCAACTGCTCGGTAACGGCGGCGGTATAGTCGGAAAGTTGTTTCTCGAACTGGTCGGGGGGAAGATGCCCCAACCGCGCCCACGCCTTCATGGGATGGTGGTCCGGCAGTTTCGCCAACGAGGCAATCGCGCGCGTCCAGCGAGTCAGTAGCGCGGGGTTGAGCTGGTGGGTAGCAGCAACCGATTGAATCGCCCGTCCGCCCGCGGTTGCCGGGTGGTCGCTGAAAATGAAATGGTCGACGCCGATATTTCCCCAACTGCTAGGTTCCCGGTCGACGACCTGAATTTGCGCTTGTTTTCCCCGCCAGGGCGTGGTGTCAAACAACACCGGACGCATCTGGTTGGAATTAAACCCGGTCTGGCTGCGCACGGTTTCTCCGTCAACCAGTAGATTGACGCAGGTCTTGCCGGGATGCTGCCCACCTCCGACGAGGAAATGGATGTACGACTTCTCGATCGTAAAGGTCGGACTGGTGAGTGTTCCGACATGCGCGTCGGCGTCTTTCTGGCTCTTGTCACGGGCATTGTGTGAATTGACCCAGTGTTTGCCCTTGGCGAGTAAGTTCCCTTGGTACTCGGGTGTGCTTTCCTTATCCTGCGGTGCCGTTCCGAACGCTGTCCCGGTGGCTGTCCACAGACCATAGTTGCCAGTCTCGAAGTCTGCAAAGACGATTCGCTCTGGCGGTTCCCCCGCCTGGGCCGATCCGTGCAGCGCTTCGGTGGCTGCCTGCAGATAGGTACTGAACTGATTGGGCGATGCGGCAGCGATCGATCGCAGTTCACGGCCGAGTAACGCCGTTGTTTCACGTTGCCCCGCGACCACTTGTTTGACGATCTTGCTGGTGGTTGCAGGTGGGTAAAGCATGGCCTGGGTGCGCCGAGAACTCTGCAGGTACCCAGCCAGAGCGTAATAATCACGCGTACTGATCGCATCAAATTTATGGTCGTGACACCGCGCGCAGGCAACGGTCAGGCCCAGAAATGCTTTGGACATGACATCGATCTGGTTGTCGATGCGGCCCGCTTCGTCCCCTCGCACGTCGACAGGAGAATGGGTCGCTTCACCAAGCCACCAGAAGCCGGTGGCGATGCGGGATTCATTCCGCCCGGTAGTGGCTTCCAGTCGAGGTCGTTTCAACAGGTCACCAGCGATCTGTTCCACGACGAAATCGTTGTAGGGTAAATCTTCATTGAACGCCCGGATCAGGTAGTCGCGGTAAACGTGGGCGTTGCGGATCGGGTAATCCGCCTCGTGGCCGTAGGACTCCGCGAAACGCGTCAGATCGAGCCAGTGTCGGGCCCAACGTTCTCCGAAACGTGGCGACGCGAGCAGGCGGTTAATGACTTTTAGATAGGCTTGTTCGGAGGTGTCTGCAACAAAATTTGCGATTTCTTCCGTCGTCGGTGTTAGCCCTGTCAGATCCAAAGTTACTCGACGCAGCAGTGTGTATTTATCCGCAGGTGTTGCGGGAGTCAGTCCGGCCTTTTCCAGTTGGGCCAGGATAAAATGGTCCAGGTCCTGGAGAGGCCAGTCCTGGTCACCGATGGTGGGCAAGGGATAGTTCCGCAGCGGTTGCCAGCACCAGTGTGCGGCTTTGCGTTGCGCCAGATCAAAAGCCTGGCTGGGGTCAGGTACGGTGAGATCCTCAGCGGGCCAGGGGGCACCCTGCTTGACCCACTCGGTCAGTATTTGAATTTCGGCCGCGGGCAGCTTGCCCTTGGGTGGCATCTGGTAGACGTCACCATAATTGATGGCGTCTACCAGCAGGCTCTTCACAGGGACTCCCGGCACGATTGCGGGACCGGTATCACCACCCCGCAATGCGAGTTTCCGCGAATCGAGCCGCAGGTTTCCCTTAAGTGATTTTGATTTGCCGCTGTGACAGCTAAAACAGCGCTTGGCCAGTAGTGGCCTGACCTGTTTCTCAAAAAACTCGAGCGATGCTGGGCTGAAATTTGTTTCTGTGGGAGGCTGAGCGGACAGGGCGGAGCCAGCGCCGATGGCTATGATCCACTGCACAGAGAGCCCCAGTACGTATGTTGCGTTACCCCGGAGAGGCGCTGGAGAACGTGTCTGGCGGATCATGGTATTGACATAACCTGTTGAATGGAAACAACCTAGGGTAGTATAGCGATCGCTGTTCAGAGGGTCAAAAGCGTTTCCTTTCTCCATTTCTCGAGCCGGTTCTGAAGCGGTTGGCAGTTTGTTTCAGCAACGCGGCACAACGCCATGTAACGCGGCACAACGCCATGAAACATCGAGAAGAGGATGGGCACGCGATCCAGCAGCTCACTCGGAATCAGGTGTGCTGTTTGCTGGTCATCGTTTTGGCGGGGCTGTTGTTGCGTTTCCACGGTGTGGGCAGTCTGACGATGTGCCACTACGACGAGGCGATTTACGTACTCAGCGGAGCCGAATTTGCAGCCACCGGCGCGATGCATTCCGCGCAACCCTTGCATGCACCACCATTGTTTCCCTGTTTCTTGGGTGTGGGTTTTGGCTTGCTGCGTATGACCTGGCCCACGTTGGCACAGGTACTCGTTGTTCTATGTGGAGCGGCGACACTGCCGATCTCGTTCTGGGTGTTTCAACGTCTCACCACGAATTGGATCGCCCTCTTGATGACAAGTTTACTGGCAACGAGTGATTTGCATCGGGTGTTTTCACGTATGGTTTTGACGGACGTTCCCTTAACACTTTGGTTCGTGTTGGCGATCTACTCGTGTCTGCGATTGGCGGAAACGCTTCAAAGGCAAGGTTCAGCCGTGCCTTCCACGTCAGCTCCAGCTGGGAGTTCCACTTCGCCCTGGACGGGCCGCTGGCGTCTATGCGGTTGGGTGTTGGCGACAGGCTTCTTCACAGCGGCAGCCTGGAATACGAAATACAATGGTTGGATGCCTTTGGTGGTTGCCGGCACAGCGGTGTTGGTATTAATGGTACGCGGCGTGGCGAAGAGACCCTGGCTGCCGACAGCCCTGCCAGTTCGTGTGGCCTTGCAGCTGCTGCTGTGCCTGGTCCTGGCAGGTTTACTTGCGGTCTGTGGTTTTCTGCCCTGGGCCGGTTACGTTGAGACCGTTTATCCGGGGGGCTATCGAGCCGTCTTGGAACATCATGCGGGTTATTTTGGCGGTTGGTTCAGTTGGCCCTGGCACGCGTTGACATTGCTGGAAACAGTGGCAGCCCTGCGGAACGTCGGTTGGCTCTGCGCGTTGAGCGTCATCGCCTGTGTCGCATTTGCAATTCTGCCTCGGCTAGTCTTGAAGCGTGGAGCCAGGTGGGTACTCGGACTGGCAGCTTGCGCTACCTGTGCACTACTCGGTGCGGGCGTGGATGGAACACTCTTGCTATTAGTCCCGTTTTGCGCCCCGTTGGCGCTCTTGCGAGGACGTTGGCCTGAGGTGCTGATTGCCACCTGGGCGCTGGCATTTTTTGTGGCAACCCCACTGTACCAGCCGTATGCGCGCCTCCTGGTACCCATGCTTCCGGCTGCAATCGGCTTGGTCGTGCCCGCGATCGCACGTGCCCTGTCCGGCCTTGCTGACGCGGAACGGCGCCAATCAGAACCGTTTTTCCTGGTTCGCTGGGGAGGTCCGCGGTCCTGGGGTTTGGGCCTGGGGCTGGCCGCCTGTTTCGCCGTCTGGCAACCATTCGGTTTTTGGCCGTCGCAAGCAATGTGGAATCGCTGGGAGACCGGAGGGAGTTATCGACGGGTGGCGGCGGCCATTCAGAAACACACTTCGCCGACGGCTGTCATCCTTTGTCAAGGTCAGCCAAACCTTGCAGTTTATTGTCCCCGAGAGCATTACTTGCTGGCGGATCGCGATTTTCGGGAAACCTTGACGCAAATTGATGTCACGCGCGAGTGTTTTCTGCTCGTTGATTTTCTGATTGTAAATCAGCCTGGTAGTCCAGCACGGCGCGCCCTGGAGTCCGTGAGGGGAAGTCTACAACCGGTTGCGGTGCTGCCCAACGAGATGAATGTCGCGACATTATTGAACTTTGTGTCACCGGCCCAATTGGTTAAGAAAATAGCAGTGCGTCCCGGGGTACCCAGCAAGCATCCGGAGTTGCCTTCCCCCATTACGCGGGGAGCGGCCGATACAATTGTTTTGTATCGAATTCGCCGTAACCAATTGGAGGCATTGCGTTGACAGTAAATAGAGAAGGCAGCCAGGATTCGTGCGCAGCGGTGCACCACTGCGCTGTTTTTCCCGGTGCGATCCGCCGTGGTTACTCGTTGAACGGCTCGTGTGCGATGAGAGACGACGCCCCTTGCCGAAGGATCTCAACAAGAACGGAGAGGATGCGATTCTGAACGACTGGATGGGAACTCGACACGCGGTGGTTCTGGTTGCGTTGGTGCTGGCTGCTGTAGTCGGTCTGCAGACGCGCTGGTTCCAGAGTCGCAAGAGCGCGACGTTTGATGAGACCTTCTATTTGAGTTGCGCCCTGCAATCGGTTCACGACGGAGTTCTTGATCGCGAACTGGTCCGCAAGGGCACCGCCCCGCTGCCGATCGTGATTTCCTGGCTGACACCCGCTCTGGGCAACGGAGGCCAGCCTCGCCCCGATCGTTGGCAGAGCCAGTTGGGTGACGCTGCGTATGTGCGATTCGCTCGGAGCCTTCATACCCTGATTATTGGCGTCGCAACGGTTTGGCTCGTATTTGGCTGGCTTGTTCGCCGTAGGGGGTTGTGGGCCGCTACGTGTGGTGGAGGGGTGTTGGCATTTTCACCAACCATGCTCGCGCATACAGCGATTGCTGGCGCTGACCTTTGTTTTGTGTTGCTGACCTTAGTTGCTCTGCTCGCGTTTTGCGGGATGTTGCATTACCCGTCGACCGGGCGGGTAATGCTTGCCGGTGTGGCCTGCGGTGCGGCTTGCTCGGCGAAATATTCAGGGATTTTTTTGTTTCCGCTGGGGGGGCTGTTGCTGGGACTCTCCCAGGGGGCTGCGGGGCGTTTTGTCGGGAGTTGGTTACCGCTCGCGGGAAGGCGCGTTGTCGTCGAAGGAGGCTTGCTGTTATTGGTCGGTATGGTAACCAGCTGGATGTTTCATGGATTTGACGTGGTAACGCTCAACGAGATCGATGGAATCGACGGGGCGCATGTTCCGGACTGGCTCGCCCGGTTGGAGTCCTGGAAGCTCCCGGCACCGTTGGCAGGAGTATTGTCCCAGTATTTGCACAACCGGGCTGGGCACCGCGCGTTCCTAATGGGCCAGGTTTCACTTGCCGGGTGGTGGTATTATTTTCCCTGCGCGATGTTTTTCAAAAGCACACCCAGCGAACTTGTGCTTGGTCTGTTGGTTGCCGGTGCTGGTCTGCACGCGATCTGGCGGAGGCTGTCTGGTTGGCGTGGTGGAGAGGCCGTCTCATCGGTTTTGCGGAATTGCCCGGATAGGACCCTCTGCGTCTGGTGGCTGGCACTGCTGATTTATCTGGCGCTAATGGGTACCAGTCGCATTCAGATTGGCCACCGTTACTTGCTGTTGCTTTACCCTCTGCTGATACTGCTCGCGGTGGATAGGGCGGCTCTCTGGTGGCGGCGGAGAACGCTGTGGCATCGTTGTCTGCTCGCCGGTCTGCTGGGCATACAAGTGTGGAGTGGTGTTTCCAACGCGCCACACTACCTGGCCTATTTTTCGCCACTCGTTGGTGGCCCGGCTATCGGTCGGCAGCTATTGGGTGATTCCAATTTGGATTGGGGCCAGGATCTTCCGGAGCTACGCAGTGCGATTGCCCGGCGCGGTTACGAGAGAGTCGCGCTCGCCTATTTTGGTACGGCGGAGCCTGCCGATTACGGAATCCGCGCCGAGGAAGTTACGCGACTTTCCGTAACGCAGTTGCTTGAATGTGATGGCCTGGCCGTTTCGGCGAACCACCTTTCGGGTCTCTATCCGCTAGCGGGACCCATGCGCGCGCTGACTGGATTGAACCCGACGGCACGAGCCGGTTATTCGATTTTGCTGTATGACCTGCGTGAGCCACGCTTGAGGAACAGGCTGGAAGCACTCCGCTGACCTCGCAAACCGTTTTGTCTGGTCCTCGTTGGTCATAAGGACAGATCAGTGTCGTCTACAAACGTCTGCCAGACAGCATGTTTTCAGCGGGCACTTTGACATCCCAGGCGACGCGCAAGCGTTCCATCAATCTGATGAGCACCCAGCTGAGGTCAAATTGCCACCACTTTAGACCGTGTCGTGCCGAATTGGGAAAGGCGTGATGATTGTTGTGCCAGCCTTCTCCGTGGGCCAGGAAGCCAAAGACGACATTGTTACGTGAGGCATCACCGGCCTTGTAGTCCTGTTTGCCGAAGACGTGGCAGACGGAGTTAATCGACCATGTGATGTGATGTGTCACACAGACGCGGATCAGCCCACCCCATAGGAAAGCGGTTCCCGCGCCCTGCCAGGACCACGTCACCAGGCCGCCGATCAACGCCGGTATGGTCAGGCTGGTAAGAACCCAAAGGTAATAGAAGCGGTCGATGACCACCGCGGGTTTGTCCGACATCAGGTCTGGAATAAATTTTTTCAGACTCGGATCCGACCAGTAAGGTGAATACAGCCATCCAGTATGCGAGTGCAAGAAACCGCGGATAATCTGCCAAACGCCGCCGTCATGGAGGTGAGGTGAGTGAGGGTCACCTGGCTTGTCGCTACATTGATGATGCCGGCGGTGTACAGCGCACCACATGAGGGGTGAACCTTGAACGGCCAGGGAACCCAGGCTCATCCAGAAGTAACGTACGGGCCGCGTGGTCTCAAAAGAACGGTGTGCCAGTAGGCGATGAAAGCCAACGGTAATTCCCAGCCCAGTCAGGTACCAGCCCACGACCAGCAGGCTGAGATCCAGCGGTGACATCCAGCCCTGCTGCCAAAGCAAAGACCCGCCGTAGGCACAGGCCAGTAGGGGCACGACCACCACGAAGGTAATCATTATTTTTTCCGACAGCGGTGATGAAACGAGCGGCTCTGGGTCGCTTTCGATCTTATTGAATACGGAGCGAGGCTGAAGCAGGCCGCGCGACCCTGCGGTATTATCGTCCGCAGCCGGGTGCGGGGAAACTTGCGATGGCGTTGGTTCGCGAGAGGATTCCGTGGTGATACTCATCCAGGTAGCTACCTTAATTTGTTTTTGAACGGAGAGTCCACGACTAAGGGACCCCGAATCCAGCGACACATCCTATGTCATATAGGTGTTACGGGAATACGCCTGCGAGGCATCTTCGGGTAATAGTTGTGTAAAACCAGATCCGCGGTGGCTTTCTGGAGCGTTGGTCACAGACCTCCGGACACTCGGATTGTGTTGTTGGGGGCGTTATTGGGGGCGTTATTGTTCCGTTTGACCGGTCAGTTGTAGGTACAGCCGTTGTACTGCGCCGCGACAACATTTACCGTCAGCCGACTGGCGGCGACAGTCGGCTTGCGGAGAGTCGGTTTGCTGGAGTAACGCTCGAATGCGTTTTGGGCTGCCATCTTGAACGTCAGCTTCTACCTCGTCACGGCCGAACCCGAAGCAGGCGCAGATCGGGGCCAGTTGATCTTTCGGATAGACGGGGGCATGCAGATCGTCGACCGTGACCACGGTTTCCAGCAATGTGAAATATGCCACGTCGCATCTGGCAAAGCTGCAGAACCAGGCTGCATCCCCAATGCGCTGCCGGGCTGTGGGCAAAATATGACTGTCGAGTGTTTCTCCAGCCACTTCGACTCCGAGCGCCCCGCACCGCGGGCAATAGCCCCGGCCATCGAATTCTGGTTCGCGGACAAACGCTTTGTTCATAGTGGCTGTGGGATGCGTGCGAGGTAGATGTCTAAAGTCCGTCGCTTCCAACATCAGTCCAATAGAGGCCGCGAGAGCGTTTCGTACGCCAAAGGCCACGGTGGCCGCAGAAATCCGAGGGCTCTCACATCTTCAAACCAGAATCCAAATGGAGAGCGACGGGAATACGTGCTGCCACCACAAATGCGGCAAATACGCGTCATGATACCTTCGGCAAGTTCGGCAATTGCCGTCTTGCCGAGCAATACTTCGTGTCTTGCATCCGTCTGACTTTCTACAGCGCGCAGCATACCTTCGTAGGCCTGCTCAAGTAACCATACATCACTTTGTGCGCGAGTCCATTCGACAGTTTGAAAAGCCGTCGCCGGACGTTGGCGTAGTTGCTTGTCGGCTGTTTGAATGGCGGCGTCGACAATTCCGACAATGACGGAGGTGAACAGACAGCCGATGAAGCCTCCAGTACGGCTGACGATGTCCAGCAGGTGGCCAGGCCAGGCAATCCGTGTGGCGGGGAGTTCTTTCATTTCAAATGCATGGCTTTGGGTCGCGGTCATTCCTTGTCCGTCCCATTCGGCGACCATTCGCAACCCGTCAGAGCCATCCCAGGCCCGGTTGCGCATGTCAATGAAAAACCAGTCGGGTTCAACATCATTGTCTGCCAAAGCTGCGGTGACCATGTACGTCATGATCCCGCTACCACTGCCAAAGTGCTTGATTCCGGTGAGTTGGTAGTCGGTAGGTGCGGAGCTAGGTTGGGCCCGTGTCTTGCTTTGTAGCACGTCACCTCCACTGCCGGGTTCGGAAGTCAGCGTACCCCACCAGTGGCCTTCGTTGGCGCTTTGAAAGACACTCTTCACTTGTGCGACCCAGTGCGGGTCGGTTGGAGTTGTTTCGCACGCTGCCAGCCAATAGGAGAGGACGGCAGGGTGCATGGCGCTAACTAGGGCGACTGAGGAATCTCCCCTAGCCAGAGTCCGCAACGCTAGGCAGATTGGGCGCGTCGCGGTCGGTAGAGATTCCCAGAAACCGCCATGGGAAATCGGAACCGCCATTCGTGTGAATCCCGCCGCCGACAGTTCTACAAAGTCGGAGTTATCCAAATGCCGCCGTTGTTGTCGCTGCTGTCGATCGCTGGAGAAGCGTTTGGCGATCGGGGCCAGGGCGTTTGGTAATGCGGCCAGTGACATATCGTACCGAAGGAGCGGCGGTGCGGAACAGAGCCAGGAAAAGTCGGGTTTGCCAGGTCAGAGTTTTGCCTGTGTTGCGCTTGTTGGAACTGCGGCGTCGGCCTTGTCCGGATCTTGCCAGTTGTCTGGGTTGAACGTGTGTGTGTATGCCCCATAGTCATGGTAGGCAAACTTCTTGGCCAGGCGGTAGGCAAGACTGCGTTCCGGAATTTCAGTTCCTGGGTGGTACTGTGAGGGGCGGCTCTGCATTGCGTCCAATTCATGCAGCATCGTGTTTCTGGCAGTCGAGTCCTTCGCGCTATGTTTTTCCACTAGTTGTTGCATCAAATCAGGACGTTCTAACGCAATGCACCCACGCGTGTGAGTCGCCGCTGTTTCACGGAAGTCGCGCAGGAAGGAGGATTCGTTAAACACCTCGCGGAGAGGTCGTTCTTCATGAATCGAATCGGTTGCGAATTGAATGATTGGGCAAGGTTCGATGTCGCCCCAGGGATTAATATGGTGCGTGAATCCTGTGGTCATAGGGCAGAGTGCTTTGCCATCCGCATCGTAATAAGCGTCGATCACGATAATCGGTTTATTCACTCGCGTGTTGACAACAAATTCACGGGCTTGGGTCTGCTGCTCAGGAGTCAGCGACAGGTCGGCGCAGGCATCCGGACCGACAGGTCGGTAGATGTGGAACCAGCAGTACATGACGCCCATCTCGACCAGGCGATCAACCCACTCATCGGTCAGCAGATCGGTGAAATTGGATTGGCATAGACTCGTGCAAACGCCGGTGAGTAAATTGTTTTTCAGGCAGTTTTGCAGGCCCTCCAGCGACTGACTGAATACGCCATCGCGGCCACGGCGCTCGTCGCTAATGATTTCGGTTCCTTCAATGCTGATTAGCGGCGTGGCGTTGCCGAGTTTCTTCAAGCGTTTTGCGGTTTCGTCGGTGATGAAATGCCCGTTTGTGAAAATCTGGAAATAAGCGTCGGGGTGTGCTTCGAGAATCTCGAAAAGGTCATTGTGCATAAAGGGCTCGCCCCCGAGCAGTCCGAAGAACGAGTTGCCCATGGCCTTTGCTTCATTGAGCATGCGATTCATCGCGTCGACGTCAATTGTCTGCTGCTTGGCAGCGACATCGACCCAGCATCCCTGGCAGCGCAGGTTGCAGCTGTTGATGATTGAAATATACAAGTACGGGGGGAAGAACTCTCCGTGTTTCAGGCGGCGTTTGTGTTTCTGAACAGCCCGCACGCCCTTCACGCCCATGTTCCAGAAAAGCTTCCAGAGCAGGCGTTTGTCGGTTTCAAGAAGGAGTCGTTTGGCCAGTCGCAGGTACATGCTCTCACTCGCTTGGCAAACTCGTATTCCAGTGAACGACCGTCCGATCGTTCACTCTGTTTTGTCGTGTCGCCTAACTTCAGTCAGAATCCTATTCAGTGGCGTATCAACTACGCCCGGTCGCGAGACGGTCGTGTCTTGACGTATCTTATCAGACGGCAACCAGTTGACTCTAGCACCGGATGAGCTTGTTCGTGAAGAAAGGTGGGAATATATGCCGACCAGCTCCCAGACAGGCCGCCGTGCGGGCGTGATCGCCTTGATCAGACGTGACCAGAAGTGGCTTGTGATTCGCCGAGCGGCTACCGTCGAGGCGCCTGGGACCTGCTGCTTTGCAGGGGGAGGCATTGAGCCTGGAGAAAGTGAATCCGAGGCGGTGTGTCGTGAAGTGGCCGAAGAACTGGGAGTGCAGGCCGAGCCGGTTGGCAGGCTCTGGGAAAGTACAACCTCGTGGGGCGTGGAACTAGCCTGGTGGCTGGTTTCCGTGCCCGCGTCCTCGCGGATTAACGCGAATCCCTACGAGGTGGCAGCCGTCTACTGGTTGACACTGGCGGAAATTCTTGCGCTGCCTGATTTGCTTTCTAGCAATCGAGAGTTTCTTGATGCCTGGCGGCAGGGTGCCTTTGCACTTCCGGGCGCGGAATGAATGGCTCGGCTTGTATTAACTTGGTCTGGCAAGGTCCACGCAGCGCCGCGGTCAGTTGTTTTCAGCGGCGTCGGCACCATCCTGCTGGAGATGTCGTTGCAGGTAATGCGCACGTTCAATATTACGATTTGCCGTGTCCAGTTCGGTGCCGCGTAGTTTTTGCAAGTGGGCCGGTTGGGTGTGGATGAAGAGCTTGTTAATGGTGGGAATCTTGAGGTTTTCGATCAGCCCCAAATTGACCCCCATGCGGACACTGGAGAGAAGTTCCATGGTCTCTTCGCTGCTGATTGTCTGAGCTGAGCAGAGGAGCCCGTAGGCACGGCTGACACGGTCGTGGAGGTCCTGTTGATTTTCATGAACCAGGAAGTCACGTGCTCTACGTTCGTAGTCGATGATTTGGGGTACGACATCGGCAACCTGTTGGATCAGATCTTTTTCACTCCGACCAAGTGTGATTTGGTTACTGATTTGATAAAAATCACCCATGGCACGCGAGCCTTCGCCGTACAGTCCGCGTACCGCCAGATTCATCTTCTGTAAACTGCGGAAGACTTTGTCGATTTGTTGCGTCAGCACGAGTGCGGGCAGGTGGAACATGACGCTGACTCGCATGCCCGTCCCGACATTTGTGGGACAGGCGGTCAAGTAACCGAGACGTTGATGGAAGGCGTAGCACAGATGTTCTTCGACCACGTCATCAATGGCGTCAGTTTGTTTCCAGGTGGCATCTAAATCCAGGCCACTGTTCATGACTTGAATGCGCAGATGATCTTCTTCATTAATCATCAGACTGAACTTCTCTTCCGGATGAATTGCTACCGCTCGCGCTCCGTTGCTATCCGCATGCTCGCGGCTGATTAATTGCCGTTCGACGAGAAACTGGCGATCAATTTCCGACAACATCTTGAGGTTTACGTACCCGACATCCCGTAGTTTTGGTTCAGACTGCAGGGTTTCGTACAGCGTCCGCTCGATGGCTGCCAGATCGGAGTCTGAGCACCTGCGGATGAATGGGTGATTGGCCAGGTTACGGGCCAGGCGAATACGGCAACTGATAACAATGTCGGATTCGGGTCCGGAGCCTCGCAGCCATTCACTACTTTGTCGTGCGAGTTCTTCCAGTTTCACGATGGCCGCCCCTCTCCCATTTACGAGGGTTTGCGCTGTTTTTCAAGCTCTTGGATCTGATCTCTCAGTGAGGACGCTGTTTCATAATCTTCACGTTCGATCGCTTCCTTCATTTCTTGCCGCATACGTGCCAGGTGGGCTTGTTGCTCGGAACTATTGACGCCCCGTTTGGGGCGTTTCCCAACGTGCTCCGTGGCCGCATGGATGTTCACAATCAGCGGTTCCAGCTCGGCTTCAAAGCAGACGTAATCATGAGGACATCCCAGCCGCCCTGAGTGGCGAAACTCATAGAAACTGCTCCCACAGATTTCGCAAACCTGCTGTTGTAGGGCTGCCAGTTCATCGGCATCTTCGATCAGTTTGAACTGTGGGCTCATGGTGGAGTCACTCACAGGTTCTTGCTGTGACAAGTAAATCTTGCCGCAGTCTTCGCACAAGTGAAGTTCGTCCAGTTCCGGTCCGGTGATTTCCGTGATATGAATCGTCGCTGGCTTTTCGCATTGCTGGCATTTCATATCCGAGTTTCCTCCACCGGAAACGCGTTTAGCTCAGTGGGAACGGCCGAGGTCCGGGGCGGGGCGTTGTCAGTGAGTGCAACATACCTTCAATACAGGACTTGCGCGGTTGGTGGGATTCTAGCAAGGCTCTTATTAGTGTCAAGCCGAGTCGACGTACCTGGTTAGTAGTCGGCGTTGCCGCTGTTTGGGGCCATTGCTAAGCTTCTTATTCCTGTCGGCTGTTGTGTCGATGGTTTGCCTGCGAAGAGCGATCAGGAATCATGTACCTACCGGACTTTACGGCGTTTGAACGGCTGGCCGCCGAGTACCAGCTAGTACCGGTCTATCGGCGGTTGGTGAGCGATTCGCTGACACCGGTCACGGCGTTTCGAAAAATTGACAGCCAGGGGACTGCTTGCCTTTTTGAGAGCGTGGTCGGTGGCGAAAAAGTTTCTCGGTATAGTTTCTTGACAGCAGATCCTTTTCTGGAAATAGCGGCCTCTGGTGAAGTGGTTACGGAGTCCGCCGAGGGAGTTCGACGCGAATACCATGCCGCCGATCCCTTGGAGGCATTGCGGCAGCGAATTGCTTCCTATCAGGTGGCTCACTTGGAGGAACTTCCTCCGTTTGTTGCTGGAGCGATCGGCTTCGCGGGTTACGACGTGATTCGCTACTCCGAGTCATTGCCAAACCCGCCTGAGGATGACCGGCAGATTCCCGATCTCTCGTTCGCGTTTTATGACCGCATGGTGGTCTTCGACAATGTAAGTAAGACCATGTTTGTGATTGTCATGGCGCGGTTGGATTGCTTTGCCGGCGATGTCAAACACGCATACCAGGATGCAACCCGGCGTGTGGATGCGCTGGTCGACCAGCTTGCCGGGGCAAGCGATCTCGTGCCTTGTGCGGACATCGATACTCGCGGTGATGTTTCGCTTCGCGTTGAATCCAATTTCAGTCAATCTGATTTTGAAGACGCGGTTCGCCAGTGTGTCGAGTACATCCGCGCAGGTGACATTTTTCAAGTCGTGATTAGCCAGCGTCTGGCGGTTGACTTTGAATCAGATCCGTTTGAGATTTACCGTACACTGCGAGTGGTAAATCCCAGTCCCTTCATGTTTTTCTTACGCACGCAAGGTGTGACGTTGATCGGTAGTTCGCCCGAAATCATGTGCCGCGTGGTCGACGGTAAAGTCACCGTACGCCCTTTGGCGGGAACGCGTCCCCGAGGTGCGAATGAAGTCGAAGACCAACGGCTAGCGGATGAACTGCTGGCAGACCCCAAAGAACGGGCGGAGCACGTAATGCTGGTCGATTTGGGGCGAAATGACGTGGGGCGAGTGGCACGCTACGGGACAGTGGAATTGTCAGATGTGATGGTGATCGAACGCTATAGCCACGTGATGCACATTACTTCGAATGTGACTTGTGAACTGGCGGACGGTATGGATGCGTTTGATGCCCTGCGCGCGTCGCTTCCGGCGGGTACAGTCTCAGGCGCTCCCAAAGTGCGCGCCATGGAAATCATTGATGAACTTGAGCCGCACCGTCGTGGTCCCTACGCCGGCGCGGTTGGCTACATTGACTTTAGTGGCAATATGGACACGTGTATCGCGCTGCGCACGATGGTGATTCAAGGGCCACGCGCCTATGTACAGGCGGGGGCGGGTATCGTCGCCGACAGCGTTCCTGAAAATGAATTTCAGGAGACGATGAACAAGGCGCGAGGTCTTCTCAAGGCGATTGAAATTACTGAGCAACGTACCAGCAGGCGATGGCCGTCCACGGGCGCGTGAGAGAGTTCGCCGGAGTTGGCGGTGCCTCGATCCGGGTGACGGGTGTGTTGGCCTAGTTGAGTTTTCCTGAGAGGAACGCCAAGGTGTTGCGCCACGACCGAATCTCAAGCGGTGCGGTTCGCGGTACCACGCTGGTGTTTGCATTGCTGCTCTTGTTCTGGCTGTTCGTACCGAGCGATGCCTGGGGCCGAGCGGGTGGCGGTGGGAGCTATGGCGGCGGTGGAGGAAGTTACAGCGGCGGCGGTTACAGCAGTGGTGGTGGCGATGGCGGCGGCGAGCTATTGATGTTGTTGATCGAGTTGTGCATCAGGTATCCCAAGGTGGGGATCCCCCTCCTGATCGTGTGCATTGTGTGTTTCGTAATCTACCACGCCAAACAGGGGGCCCTACGGCGACCACAGGGCAATACCTACTCGGGATCCCGTCTCCGGCGCCGGCGTCGAGTGAGTCACGTGAACCATCGGAAGTGGGTTGAAAAGCTGCAGGCGTCCGACTCGGCATTTGACGTGGCGGAATTTCGCCAGGACTTTGAGCACGCCTTTCTCGAGATCCAGCGAGCCTGGCAGAATCAGGACATGACACCGGTCCAGCATTTTGTCACAGACGGAATCTATGAAAAATTTGTCGTGCAGTTTCGCACCCAGCAGCTGCAGAACTACCGTGAAAAATTGGAGAAAATTGCCGTTCGTAATGTGCGAATCGCCGAATGGCGACCCGCGGGGGTGTTCGAAGTACTTACCGTTGAAGTAAATGCTGAAATGGCAGATTACCGGGTTTCACCTGAAAACGGTGAGCGGATTTCAGGACATCGTGGAGTTGAGTCGTTTGTGGAATATTGGTCGTTTATTCGTCGCCGTAATCTGCAGAGTGGCGATCGCCAAGGGAGCTTGCTCGGGGGCGAATGTCCGAATTGCGGAAGCTCCATCGAGTTGAACCAGTTCAGCCGTTGTAACTCGTGTGACGCCGTCTTACGCAGCGGTACTTACGATTGGGTGTTGTCAGAGATCACCCAGGCCAGCGAATGGCGCGCACACCAGGGCCGACATGATCGACAGGCCGCAGATTACCGTAAAAGGTACGATCCAGAATTCAGCCTGCAGCATCTTGAGGATCGAGCGGCCGTCATCTTTTATCGTAAGGCAGCAGCGGATCTGGCGGGCTCCCTGGACCCTTTGAGAAAAATGGCGGCCGGAGAATTTTGCGATGCCTATCAGTCCGGTTTGCGTGTTGCGAACCGCAGATTCGATATCGATTGCGCGGTGGGCTCGGTCGATTGCCAAGGCTTAATCGCGGATGCCGAACGGCATTATGCGGTTGTCGAGATTCGTTGGAGCGCGCGTCCAGTTGCGATGGGAGAGGACGGTGAAATGTCCGCACCCGGTCACACGGG
Organism: Planctomycetaceae bacterium; assembly: GCA_002709225.1. Classification (GTDB taxonomy): domain Bacteria; phylum Planctomycetota; class Planctomycetia; order Pirellulales; family Pirellulaceae; genus UBA9264. The sequence continues at coordinate 77,204 of PAQH01000010.1, read as the reverse complement.
TTTGTACCATAGTTGGATGATACTGATGCGCCTTGCCACAGCGCGCGGCAACCAGGAAACAGGATTGGCGTCCACGCAATGCCCGGCCTGCGGTGCGCCTGAATCGGACCTGAAGTCAGATGCCTGCGACTATTGTGGCGAGGTCATGAATACGGGTTTACATGACTGGGTATTGGTGGAGTTCCACAAGTCACGTGAGGCCAGCGAAGCTACGCAATGGAAGCGTCGCTTGCACGAGTCGGCCCAGTCCGTAGCATGGTCCGTAGCGGCCGAGACGGAACAAACGCGTATAGCGGCGCCAGTCGACACTGCTCCGGTGGTTTCACCTGTAGAAAGTCTGGCCTGGGTCATTCGTGTATTGGCTGAGGATGCGGTGTTGGATGAAACCGAACGGGAGGCGATTCGGCAACTGGCGAGTAAGAACCGCATTTCGGAGGATCTGGTACAGCAGTGGATGAACCACGCGCAGCCGAGCGAACTTCTCTCTGTGCAGCTACCTGACAAGGCGTCTCGGAAGGATTGGCTGGGCGAGGTTGTGGAGATTGCCCTGGTCGACAATCAGGTTGATGATGCGGAACGGAAAATGTTGCGACAATTAGCGACGAGCCTTGGCATGAGCTGGTATGACGTCAACCTGGTAATTCGCAAGAAACAGTTTCGCCAGTCTGCTGCCGCGAATTCGACTTCCGTATAGTCCGCTGAGGATACACGCAGCGGGTCCGTTGGATTGGCAGGTGTCTTTTCTGTCTGTCGTTTTGGGGCAATCGACAGGCGGGCACATTGCCAACGGGGCAATCAGGGTTTACAACGCGGTCCTGCCTGCGAAGAGATGGATGTTGGTACGTGACTAGAGATCCAAGGCACCCTGTCTGAGCTGCGTGGGCGGCTGGGCATTTGGCGGCGTAAATGTCGAAGTCATTTGGTTGGTGGGGTGGCGTGTTAGAGGTGAGGTTGTTCAATGCATGCGGAAGTCGTATCGATTGGTGATGAACTGACCAGTGGCCAGCGACTCGATACGAACAGTCAATGGCTCAGTGAACGACTTGGAGAACTGGGAATCCGAGTTCTCTATCATTCCACCGTCGGCGATGATCTCGAGGCGAACGTCCGCGTTTTTCGCGAGGCGTTTGACCGGGCCGATTTCATTGTTTGCACAGGGGGCTTGGGGCCGACGGCCGATGATCTCACGCGACAAGCATTGGCAGAAGCCACCGGACGAGACTTGGTGCAAGACGATACGGCGCTGGCACACATTCAGGCGTTGTTTGCGCGTCGCCAACGCCCAATGCCTGACCGCAATGTCTGTCAAGCGTTGTTTCCGGTTGGATCAAATGTGATTCCCAACCCCCATGGGACGGCTCCCGGAGTTGATATTTCGGTCGCGCGAGAGGGGCGAACGGCGGCGCGGTTGTTTGCGTTGCCAGGTGTTCCCGCCGAGATGGTGGAGATGTGGACTGAGACCGTGGGGCCTGCACTTGCCGCGGCAACGGGTGAAGTCCGGGTGATCCGTCACCGACGCATCAAGTGTTTTGGTGTCGGGGAAAGTGATCTTGAACAGATGTTACCGGATTTGATTCAACGCGGGCGACAACCGAGTGTGGGAATTACGGTCAGCCAGGCCACCATCACTTTGCGGATTACGGCCTCAGGCAGAAATCACGACGAATGTTTGGCGGCCATTGAACCGACGGCAAAGACGATTTACGACTGTTTGGGGTCGGTCGTATTTGGAGAAGAGGATGATGAACTTCAGCAGGCTGTCATCCGTCAGTTGAGATCTCGCGGTGAGACGGTTGCCGTCGTTGAATGGGGCACAGGTGGATTGGTCGCTGATTGGCTCAGTGTTGCCAGTGGCTCCGACGGTCCGTTTCGCGGTGGACTCGTGATTGGTGATCGGGATGCACTGGTAGCCTTGCCGTCAGTGACGGCACCTGCTGCCGGGATTGTCGCGTGGGACTTTGATGTCGCCAGTTGGGCCGAGGCCTGTCGGCACCAGTTTGCGACCGATTATGCGATCGCGGTCGGCCCTTTTCCCGTTGCCGATGGCGACGGCCAAGAGCCTGGTATGCTCCCCCTGGCGGTGGCCTGGAAGGGCGGGACAAAGATGGCGACTCCTGCTTTCGCGGGTCACCCCGATATTCTCAAAGCACGCAGTGGGAAGCAGGCGCTGAACCTATTGCGACTGCACCTGACGCCGGATTGATTTTCAGCGCCAGGTAGCACTGGTCAGCCGCTACCACGACAAACCAACTGCGTGGCGTGGCGAGTGCGCGTACCGATACGCTCGGCTCGGGGCCTGGGATTGAGACGCTGGGTTGATTCTCAGCGGATCAAACTTCCTTGGCGTCTATCCAGGACATCAGACTGCGCAGTCGGAGGCCGACTTCTTCCAGCTGCAGGCTGCGGTCGCGGCGACGCATCGCTTTGAATGCCGGGGCGCCTGCACGGTTTTCCAGGATCCATTCGCGGGCGAATTGTCCGGACTGGATTTCGTGGAGAATGCGTTTCATTTCGGCCCGAGTTTCCTCTGTCACCACGCGTGGTCCGCGGCTGTAGTCGCCGTACTCGGCGGTGTTGGAAACGCTGTATCGCATGTAGTTCAGGCCGCCTTGGTAGAACAAGTCGACGATCAACTTCAGTTCATGAAGGCATTCGAAGTAAGCCATTTCCGGTTGGTATCCAGCGTCGACGAGTGTTTCAAAAGCCGCTTTGACAAGCTCGCTGACGCCGCCACAAAGCACGACTTGTTCACCGAATAGATCGGTTTCGGTTTCCTCGGCAAAGGTGGTCTCGATGACGCCTCCGCGCGTGCCGCCAATTCCTTTTGCGTACGCCAGGCCAAGCTGTTTGGTTTCTTCACTACTGCCGTCACCCAGCGCGATTAGGCAGGGAACGCCGCCGCCTCGCTCAAACTCAGAACGTACCAGATGGCCAGGCCCCTTGGGCGCTACCAACAGGGTGGCCACGCCCGCCGGGGCTTCGACTTGTCCGAAGTGGACGTTGAAGCCGTGCGAGCACATGATGACATTGCCTTCACTAAGATTGCCCCGAATGTGGTCCCGGAAAATATCACCTTGCACTTCGTCAGGGAGCAGGATGTTGACCAGGTCGCCGCGGGCTGCTGCTTCGTTGACCGGTAGTGGCTCAAACCCATGTTCTACAGCCAGGTCGTAGTTGGCGCTGCCTGGTCGCTGCCCGATGACTACGTTGCAACCGCTGTCGCGCAGGTTTTGTGCCTGGGCATGGCCCTGTGAACCGTAACCAAGGATGGCGATGGTTTTGTCTTTCAGAAGGGACAGGTCGGCATCGTTGTCGTAGTAAATCGTGGCTGTCATTAGTGTGTTACTCCTGTTGGCGATCAAAGCGATCAAGTGAGAGGAATGGAGTGTTTTCCAGAGGACGGAAAACGCTTTGGAACGACGCGCGAGGCGCCTCTGGTGGGCGCGGCCGCGAATCGATTGAAATCAATTATTGGTGGACACGAGCACGACTCTGGACATAGGCTGGCGCCTGTCGCAGATTGGAAATGGTCGTGTAGCTGGTGGTTTCGGGCACCGCTGTCGGCCGAGTGCCAGGTTGTAGTGATTTTGGGGAGCAGTCCTTTGGATATGTTTCAGTTGTGACTGAGTTTGTTGGCGAGTTAATGCTTGCTGAAATCGTGTTTGGTATTGGTTCCGGTTCGACTTATACGCCAGGCCGGTTACCCAGAAGTGGATTTGTGCTATTTCATGGTGACGTCATTTTCGGGAGATCGGCTTCGTACCATGGCGATGCAGCCCGTACGTACGACTTCCAGAATGCCGTAAGGACGAAGTCGGTCCATAAAGGCATTGAGTTTGTTTTCACGTCCGGAAATTTCGATCATCACGTCATCGGGTCCGACGTCGACGATGCGAGCCCGGAAAATGTCGACAAGCTCTCGCACTTCACTACGTTGTCCACCAGCGGATGCGCTGACTTTGAGCAGCATCAGGTCACGATCGACGTGGTCTTGTGAACTGATGTTGTGGACCCGCACAACGGTAACCACTTTTTCGAGTTGTTTGCGGATTTGCTCGAGGACGGTGTTGTCGCCAACAACCACAAACGTCATTCGAGAAATCTGGGGATCATCGGTTTCACCCACAGCGAGAGAATGGATGTTGTAGCCGCGTGAGGCGAGCATTCCCGAAATGTGCGCCAAGACGCCGGGAACATTCTGCACCAACGCGGAGAGGATGTGGCGCATGGCGAGTGGCTCCGAAAACAGGCAAACGGGTATCGTAGTCCCCACTGATTTCAGGAACAAGGGGCGCGACGCGACAGGAACGCGTGGCGCTATAATGCGGCGACGGTTTGCCACAACTTGTCGAACGGCAACTGCGAACTTGTACGGATCAGGTTAGCTTGGCAAAGGTCGCGGCAGCCGCCGAGGTGCGTTTAGCTTCCCGTGGAAATGACGCCCGCAAGATCGAGGTTTGGGGCATCGCCCCAGAGCGCCGCCAGATTGTAGTACTCGCGGGTTTCTTCGTCGAACAAGTGGATGACGACTGTTCCGTAATCCAACACGATCCAGCGGCTTTCGCGATACCCTGCAATATTCAAACGCTGATCGTGCATTTGGTCTTCCAGGACGTGGTCGATTTCCTCACTCATGGCGTGGAGTTGACGCCGGCTTGTTCCGGTAGCGATGACGAAGAAGTCAAAAAGGGGTGTTTGCTTGCGCAGGTCGAGGATCTGGATGTCGCGTCCCTGGTTTTCCGCAGCCGTACGGGCAGCTGCCAGCGCGAGTTGGAGACTACGCGGTGGCGTAGCAGTTTCAGAAGGTGTTTCTGGGGGGGACGAGGCCACTGGGGATTCCTTCGGCCGGTGCGGCAGCTGTAGACCTGGTTCGTCGCCTGGCGGCGGCTACCTGCTGGTTCCTCTGGCAGGGGTCTGGCTGTCACTCGTGCTAGTGTAGCGGCCTATTTTACCTCTGGTCCGGTGAGTTGTCACGGACCAGGGTTGAATTGATTCGTGATTTCTCTGTCTGATTCCAGGCGTTATAACGGTAAACCAGTCGTGTCTCACTTATTGCAACGTTTGGAGAATTTCTTCCACCTTCCCGGGCCGGCAGGTATTCGCCGCGTTGTCGCGTGAGTCAACAGCTAGGCTAGTTCAACTCGTACTCAGTGTCAGTGTTGCTGACGCCTGCGGGGCTTGACCAGAGAGGAATCAAATCCGTGAGCATGCAAAGATCCAGCCAATGCGTGAGGAACGCAGTTGTGAGTTGCCAGCGGCTGCTCCGGCGAATCTGTCCCGGGGCGGTGTTGGGGGCCACCGCGGTCTGGTGCTTGATGGTGTGGTTAGAACTGGGAGTCCTGGTGGCGCAACAGCAGCCCGTTGCCTCTGTGGCCAGTGGGATGCACCAGATGCGCGGCAAGCATGGAATGGTGGTCTCCGCGTCGCGCCCTGCTAGCGAGGTGGGACGTAAGGTGATTCAGGATGGTGGTAACGCGGTCGATGCCGCGGTTTCCGTCGCGCTCGCTCTAGCGGTCACCTGGCCAGAGGCGGGGAATTTGGGAGGTGGTGGTTTTATGATGGTTCATCCCGGAGACGAACGCCCGGCGGTCTGCGTCGATTACCGGGAAACCGCCCCGGCGGCTGCGACCAAAACTATGTTTGGTCCACGTGATGGTCGTCACACCCATAAAATCGTGGGCGTTCCCGGGACGGTACGTGGTCTGGCTTTGGCGCATCAGAAATTCGGAACGCTTCCCTGGAAACGGCTGGTGCAGCCAGCGGCTCGGCTGGCTGCAGAGGGGTTTACCGTCGATCGACATTTGGCGGGGTCGCTCAATGGCGTGCTGCGGTCTCGCAGCGTGCGCGCAGGCGAACGGTTTGCGGAGCTGCGTCGTGTTTATGGAAAGCCCGGCGGTGAGAATTGGCGTGCCGGTGACCGCCTCGTATTACCGGATCTGGCGGTCACGTTGACGCAGATTGCCGAGGAAGGAGCGGACGTGTTTTATCGCGGTCGTCCAGCAGCCCAGCTGGTTGCCGAGATGCAACGTGGTGACGGGTTGATTACGGCTGCCGATTTGCACGGGTACCAGGCCCGTGTACGAGCGCCCATTCGCGGTGTGTTTCGCGGCTACCAGGTGCTGGGTCCGCCGCCACCGAGCTCGGGAGGTATTTGTATCACCCAGGCGTTGCACCTGTTGGAAGCTGCCGAGCTAAAACAGTACGGCCGCTATTCACGGGAGGCGGTTCATCTGTTGGCGGAGACGTCTCGTCGGATATTTTGTGATCGGGCACGACATTTAGGTGACGCTGATTTTGTGCCCATCCCCGCGCGACTGACCGATCCCGCGTACGCTCGGGAGCTGCTGCGGCAGATGTCGCGCCAACGCGCGACCGCAAGTGAGGCGCTGGCACCAGATATTTCGTTGGCTGGCGAAAGTGAGTCGACGACGCATTTTTCGGTGGTGGATGGTGCCGGCATGGCGGTCTCCAACACCTACACCCTGGAAGCCAGTTGGGGGGCACGCATCGTTGTCAAAGGGGCGGGCTTCCTGCTGAACAATGAGATGGGTGATTTTAACTGGGTTCCCGGTGAGACGAATCGCCGCGGCCGCATTGGAACGAAGGCGAATCTGATCGAGCCCGGCAAGCGGATGCTCAGTTCTCAGTCGCCCGTGATTGTCACGAGAGGTGGCCGCGCGGTGCTGGTAGCAGGCAGTCCGGGGGGGCGCACGATCATCAATACGGTGATCGGGATTCTGGTGAACACGCTGGAGTACGAGATGTCCCTGCCGGAAGCCGTCGACGCGCCGCGGATGCATCATCAGTGGTTTCCTGACCAGCTGATCCTGGAAGCTGACAGCCAGCGACATTCCCCGGAACTCGTCGCGGAACTCAAAGCGATGGGGCACGCAGTCCGTTTGCGTCGCCAGCAAGGCTCCGTGCACGCGATTCAAATTAATCCGGATACCGGCGCCCTGCACGGCGTCGCAGATCGGCGACGCGGCGGGCATGCGGCCGGTTTCTAGGTAACACGCGTTCTCGCCGCGTTTTGGAGCGCTACACCTGGGGAACCCAGCCAGGCGCGTAATCGCGTTGCCATAAGCTCATGGCCTCCTCGTCGTTCTGGATATGTCCGTTGGCGCTGTCGCAATCAAGTGTCCGCCCGACACGCTGCGAGATGTTACCCAGGTGACAGAGGAGCGTGCTCTTGTGGCCCTCGGCGATTTCGGTGTTGAGCGCCAGAGGCTTCTCATTGCGAATTGCCGCCAGAAAATTGTCCATGTGCTCAGTGTCACCACGGCGAGTGCTCGATTGTTCTTCCACTAGTTTGTCACCCAGGTTGAAGACGCGGTAGCCCCCGTTGCTATCGAGTTCGAGCGTGCCTCCGTCGCCATAAAAAGTGATGAAGCCACCGCCGTGCCGGTTGCAGCTGAGCCCTTCCCAAGTGATCTGGCGATCGTCCGGAAAGGTGAAAGCCACCGCGTGGGTGTCCGGTGTTTCCTGGTCGTCGCCGCGGAAATGGTAGCGGCCGCCACTGGAGTTAACCTGAGTCGGGAAGTCGACATTCAGCCCCCAGCGACAAAGATCGAGGGTGTGAACACCGTTATTTCCCAGCTCTCCGTTTCCCCAGTGCCACCGCCAGTGCCAGTTGTAGTGCACTACATTGCTACGATAGGGCGTGCGTGGCGCGGGGCCTTGCCAGAGTTCGTAATCGAGTTGGCTAGGGACATCGGCAGGCTGACCATTGCCGATCGACCCGCGGGCGCTGTTGTACCAGGCCCGGGAAAGGTAAACACGTCCAATGATTCCCCCGTGGAGCTTTTGTATCGCTTCGATCGCAGATGGCCCGCTGCGGCGCTGGGTGCCAACCTGGACGGCCCGGCGGTGTTTGCGGGCGGCCTGAATCATCCACTCGCCTTCCTGGGGATTGTGGCTACACGGTTTTTCGACATAGACGTGTTTACCAGCCGCACAGGCCAGAATTGTGGCCGGCGCATGCCAGTGGTTGGGTGCGGCGCAGACCAGCCCGTCAACCGCTTTGTCGTCCAGGATGTTGCGGAAGTCGGTGATGGCTTGCGGCTTTTTTTGCACCGCACCACGGACGAGCTCGGCGGCGGCACCGGCGCGGTTCGAGTCGACGTCACAGACATATTTGATTTCGACTCCCGGTCGCCGGGCAAAATTGACGGCTAGCGAGCGGCCGCGGCTCAGTCCCATGACGCCCAGCACGACTTTGCTGTTGGTGTCCGTTTGGGCAGCTGCGCGGCCAGCGGAGACCGCCAGGCCGGCACAGGCTCCACTCACGGCACCCTGTTGGAGGAAGTTGCGACGGTCGAGTGTGGCGGACATGCGAGGGCTCCTGGAAGTTCGGAGGGGGCCGGTTGGGACCAGGTGAAACGATTGTTGTGCTGCGACAGAGAATTGTGGAAATGCCAGCTGGCGTTTCCGCGTGAGTCCCCTGCCCTGCTGGTGGTACCTCGACCGATGCTCGACAATCCCGGTTGCCTGGCATCAGCCAGAGTCCACACACGCTTTTATTATCCATCAAGGAGATATGTATGACCAGCCGAGCGGACACCGAGTACCGTTATCACAAACTGACCTGGCCTGAGATCAATGACGCTATCGAGGCCAACCAGGTTTGCATTATTCCCTGTGGCGCTGTGGAACAACATGGCGAACACTTGCCGTTGGATGTCGATCTGGTCTGTCCCGGTGGTATCGCCCGCGGCGTTGGAGAAAACCACCCGGATCAAGTACTGGTGCTGCCTACGCTAAGTTACGGCTACACCGGGCATGTGATGGATTTTCCGGGGACCATTAACACGAACTATAAGACGTTCATCGAGCAGGTGCTCGATGTGACGCGTTCACTGGCCTACCACGGGTTCAAAAAGATCATTTTGCTGAATGGGCACGGGTCGAACATGCCCAACCTCGATTTGGCGGCGCGTCGCACCAATCTGGAGACGGATGCCGAGTGCCTGCTGGTCGCCTGGTGGCAACTGCTCTCGGTCGATCCCGATTTCCTGCCGAACTGGCGCCAGAGCAAGTTTCCAGGAGGTATTTCCCACGCTTGTGAACTGGAGACGTCGCTCTACCTCTATCTGGAGGAAGAAGGGGTTCGTAAGGATAAGATCCACGACCACATTTCCACACTCAACGACGGCAACCCCTATATCTGGACCGATTTGCTGGGCAAGGGGCCGGCGGCGCTGGTCTCCTGGACCAGCACCTATTCCCCACAGGGTGTGATGGGGCAACCGGAGCTGGCTACGCGCGAGAAAGGTGAGCAAGTCTACGTTGAGGCGGTCAAACACCTCAGCGGGATTGTGGACTTTTTCCAGCAGCGACCGGTCGACGTCCGGCGGCGCCACCAGAGGAACGATCCGACAATGTCGATCCCCTGGGGCCAGCGTCACGATGTTACAGACTGCTGATTGTTGTCCGCACCGTGGTTTTGTAGCCAGAGGCTGACGGTTTCATTGGCCGATCAGGGCTCGTTCGCCATGGGTGGCGCGGGTTGATTGCCGCGCACCAAGTGGACGACACCAGCCAGGGCCAGAAAGGTGACGATCACACCGACGCCGATCCATTGTAATTTGCTCCAGATCGACCAGCCCGCACCAATCGTGGCGGCGATTAGCGCGACGAGCATGACGGCATTGACGGCGATGCGTTTGCCACCCTGGGGAAGGTGTTCGCCCAGCAGGCTCTTGCTGTTGATCATCAGGAAAAACGTGCCATAGGCGATCGGCAGCAGGACCATGCCGAAAATGCTGGTGGGCTCGACCACATAGAATTTGGCCCGGCTGCTCCAGAGCGTTAGTGCGCCAATACCTCCGGTCAGTCCTGGCAGCAGCGAACCGAAACGGTAGAGGAATCCTTGCGAGGGTTGATTGCAGATTTCGCAAATCGTGAATCCGTTGATCAACATCAGGATGATGATCGTGGAAATGGCCATTCCCAGTACGCCGATTCCAAACACGTACTGGGCGACTGTTTTCCCAGTGAGGCCCTCCAGCGACAAGGCCAGCGCATTGGCATCGCGGCTGACCAGCATGGCGGCCAGCTGACGGTCGGCTTTATCGATTTGCTCGATGGCAGCTGCGCGTGCGCTACCTTCTTCAAGGTCCTTGAGCACAACTTCAGATCCGCTGTGCTCGAGGAGTGCTTGCAGAGCTCCCTCGTAGCTGCCGGCCAGTTTTTCGGTGGCTGCGGTGCGCGGTCCTTCGTTCAACAGCCCGGCGTCATACTGCCCGTGGAACTGGGTCGCGGACGCGATCACTACACAGCTGGTTGCCAGCATAAACGGGATGAACAGGCCGATCGATAGGTCGAACACGGCCAGGCCGCGAAAGTCCCGATCCCACCCGCGTTTGAGCATCGAATAGGGAAGCAGGAAGGTCATGTTGATGCCGACGGCCGTGGCTGCGGCCGTGACCATTTTGTTGCGCTGGCTACTGAGGATCTGGTCGGTCCAGTAGGCGGCGTTGCTTGTCTTTTCTAGAAACGGAGTAAACCCAGCGGCGATCCGGTTTAGGAGCGTCAAGTCGGGGATAAATCCAGCCAGAATGCGGTCCCAGGGCAGCCCGTCACCCTCAACCGACATCGCGACGACCACACCGAAGAAACTGAGCACCACAACGCCCACCATGATCTTGAGAATCGCGTCAAAAATCTTGATGCCACGCCCACCACTGTCATAGAACCAGACGATGACTGCGGCGGTGAGCAGCAGTATCGTGGAGCAGATCGCGGCTCCACGGTCACCCGGGAAGAGGCCGAGGTTTTGTTGCATGGCTGCGGTTCCGAGGGCAAATTGAGGCATTGCCCAGACCATATTTGCCATCAGAGTGGCAATAGCCCAGCCCCAGCCGAGCACGGGGTTGATATGCCGATTGATTGCGTGGAAGGGGCGTTCCCCCGTGGAGAGTGTGACGTAGCCAATCACGCTGAGCATGACGATGCCAAGGATCATCATCAGCGGCTGCAGCCACATTAACTCGTAGCCGCCGATAACTCCCAGGTAGAGGCTGCCACCGAGCGAACCGCCCCCCAGCGTGATCGCGCCCTGCAGCCAGCCGGGGCCAGACAGGCGTGTGTAAGTGGCGAGTGTATTACCCGTGCCGGCACTGCGGGCGGCGAGAATCGCGGCGCGATCGGCTTCGATTTTAGAGGTGTCAGTAGCCATGGCAGTTCTCAACAGAAGCGAAGCAGCCGCGATTCGGCTGCGGGTCTGCTATTAAAACAGACGTCCGCGGGGAATGCGAGGACCGGTGTCAGTCATGGCGATTCGAGAGCGACTGCTCGTATGTATCAGGGATGCGTCATGAGATGGCGTGGTCCCCTGCCTTGAGCAACCTGTCGTGGGGCATTTGACCCGCCGTCCAGCAAGGGGACTGGCTCAAGAACCCGGTCCGGCAGGATTTCCAGCTTCCTCTTCTAGCACTTCCTCCGGTGTGACGTTGACCGCGGCCTCGGCCTCGACCGTCGGCGTCGTGCCGATCGCGTGTAGCAAGCGAAATTGGGCCCAATTGTACTGGCAGATCGCCAGCGTGTGGGCGACGAGCGCGGCGGCCTGAGCCCGCGTCGCCTGCAGTTGTTCGATCGGCAACCCACGACTCTGCCGCACCCGTTTCAAGTTCCGGTCGTAGCTGTCGCGAACGGCCAGTATCTGTTGCCGATTTGATTCGATTTGCTGGGCGAAACGGTGGACATCTTCAAACGTGGTGACAATTTGCGCGCGGATGCGATCGGATGTTCAGTCCGCCCAGCGTCATGGCGTTGATCGTGTCGCCCGTAAAGAACATGCCGAAAATGGCGGCCAGAACTGCCAGTGGAATAGCGATGACCACGATCATCGTATTGCGCAGGCTGCGCAAGAATACGAACACGACGAGCCCCACCAGGGCGGCGTCCAGCAACGCCGCGGTCTGTAGCGAATTGAGCCCCGTTTCGACACGGATTGACTGGTCCATGGCGACGTTCAATACCAGCGTTGACATCTTGTGGTCTTCGCGCCCTTCGACCTTCAATTTGACTTCAATGGTTTCCCGTTGCCTGGTGATTTGTCGTACGATCTCGATCGTATTGGACCCAGGCTGGCAGTAAATCGGGATGTAGGCCATCCGCGTCTTGTTGGTCCGGACTGTGGATCCGGACTGTGGATCCGGACAATGTTCGTTTGGATCTGCGGTTCGTTTGGATCTGCGCAGCGCTGCGAACTTCGCCGACCTGTCGCATCAGCACTGTTTCCCCCTTATCGACCTTGATGGGGCAGTCGTTGAGTTGTTCGACTTTGTCCACATTGGCGTTGGTGAAGACTGTAATTCTTGTTGTCCCACCTTGATACTGCCGGCGGGGATCAGCACGTTTTGTTCCATCAGGGCCCGTTGCACGTCCATCAGGCTCATGCCATGGGATTCCAACTTTTCGCGATCCACGTAGGCCAGACTACGGCGTAATTTGCCACCGTAGACTGCGAGTGCGATAAGGCCTTGAATCGATTGCAATATTCGATTGCAATATTGTTGCGCAGTTTGTACTACGCGTTGTACTACGCGTTGTACTACGCGATGGCATACAGTCCGGATTCGTTCAGTGTCGGGTTGGAAACCAGGACCAGGCAAAGCGGTACACTGGCAGTGGGATCGAATGGCATCACCATCGGTGGAATCGTCCCGGGTGGCAGGTAGAACATGTCGCTCATCGCGTAGCTGGTCACCTGCGACATGGCGGTGTCGATCGAGACACCTTCGCGAAAGAAATCCTTGACGATGTAGACCCCTTGTATCGCTTTCGCCGCCTGGTGTTCGATTCCAACTGATTACCCGGTCCAGCGCTGCAGCCGGCTGATGATGTCCTTTTTCATCACCTCGGGAGGCATGCCGGGGTAGAAAGTGACAATCCGCACTGCCGAAGTTTCAAACATCGACAGTAAGTCAGCCGGAATGCGGGGTGTACGAGAAGCCGCCCAACACCAGAGTGGCCAGTGCGGTCACAATGACCAGATATGGGTTGGCCAAAGCACTGCGAATCAGCTGCGGCGCGCATCCTGGGACCAAACTGCGAACGCGAAGCGCCGCAGTAGGAGACCTGGCGAGGTGAATCGTCTTTTTTTATCGAGTTTCCGTGGTCTTCACGACCAGTATGTCCGCCAAACGTTCACTGTTTGGTGAAGTTTTCGCAATTTTCCCAATTGAACATTCTGGGAGAGCCGGGTGACCACCGGGTATAGCCGGTTTGCCGCGGCGTAGTTGGGTACCGTCGAGGCCTGTCTGGGAGTTTGCTGGCAGCCGAGGCAGCCACAAACGAGCCGAAATAAGATAAACTGAAGCGCCCTGAACGGCGTGCAACGTCCAGTTGCGCGATTTGCATTACGATGGAAATGAGCGAGGCCAAACGTGTTACGCACCGAATCTCAACTCTATGCGGATTTCTTAGAGCGAACGCCGACCTCCAGACAGCTTGCCGAGCGGGCAGCCCACTGTTTTCCCAGTGGACTGACGCACGATGGACGCTATCTGGATCCCCATGCCATTTACGTGGAGCGTGCTGAGGGTTCCCGCAAATGGGATGTCGATGGCAACGAATACGTGGATTACTTTGGCGGACACGGTGCCTTGTTGCTAGGACACGGTCACCCACAGGTGGTGGATGCAGTCCAGCGGCAGATGGCCCGAGGGACGCATTATGGATCGAGTCACGAGTTAGAACTCCGTTGGGCTGCGCTGGTGCAGGAGTTGTTCCCCTCGGCGGAACGGATCCGCTTTACCAGCAGCGGAACGGAAGCGACGATGCTGGCACTGCGGCTGGCGCGGGCATTTACCGGCAAGCCGCGCATTCTCCGTTTTGCGACCCATTTCCACGGCTGGCACGATCATGTGGCCTTCGGTGTCGGTTCCCACCATGACGGGACGGCGACTCCGGGGGTGCTGGATGACCTGGCCAGCAACGTGGTCTTGTGTCCGCCTGGTGACCTGGACGCGGTGCGTGACATACTGCAACAGTATGACGACATCGCGGCGGTGATCCTGGAGCCAACCGGTGCCAGTTGGGGGCAGATTCCGCTGGCCGAGTCGTATCTGCACGCCCTGCGTGAGTTGACGGCGGAACGTGAGGTTCTGCTGATCTTTGACGAAGTCGTGACGGGCTTTCGTTGTTCTCCCGGAGGGGCCCAGGGGCGTTTTCATCTGCAACCCGATTTGACGACTCTGGCCAAGATCCTGGCGGGGGGACTTCCCGGCGGCGCAGTGGCCGGGCGGCGCGAGATTCTCGATTGGTTAGATTATGATGCTTCCGCGGCGGCGGGTCGCGAGAAGATTACGCACCAGGGTACATACAATGCGAACCCGCTGTCGGCCGCCGCCGGGATTGCGGCATTGACGCTGGTACGCGATACGGACGCCTGCGAGCGGGCCAATACCTATGCGGCCAGGCTGCGTGAAGCGTTCCGTGGCGTTGTCCAGGAGGAAGGCCTCGACTGGTGCATCTATGGCACTTTCTCGGGGTTTCACATTTTTACGAATCCCGACCATGAGACGGTGACGGCCGCTCAGATCGAGGCCGGCGAGTTTTGTTACCAGAAGATCAAGGCGGCGGCAGGCTCGGAGGCAAGTCGCATGATTCGGATTGGGATGCTTAGCCAGGGAGTCGACTTGCCTGGCTGGCCCGGGGGGCCCACTTCCGCGGTCCATACCGACGAAGATCTGGAACAGACCGTGGCGGCTTTTCGGCATACCGTCCAAGTGATTCGTGACGAACTGGGATGATAATCCCGCGTGTACGGGTCCGGGCGTCATACGCCAGTTGTAGCGCCCGACCAATAAGAGAACGGTATGCACATGATCGCCGGGGCAAACAGCGCTGTTGATGTTTCACGTCGGGCCATATTGGCGGGGATGACAGCTGGGTGTGGCTTGTCACTGGAACAATTGCTGGCCCGCTCTTCGGCGACGCAGCGACAGCCCTACGCCCGCAACTGCATCCTGTTTTTCTTGGAGGGTGGTCCGAGTCATATCGATCTGTGGGACATGAAGCCGCAGGCTCCCGCTGAAATACGGGGCGAGTTTCAGCCCATCGCCACCAGTAACCCGGCGTTGCAGATTTGCGAGCATTTGCCGTTGACCGCGCGTCAGATGCACCTGGTGACCTGGATCCGTTCAGTCCACCATCGCATCAACGATCATAATGCAGGTGCCTATTACGCTTTGTCTGGGCGTTCGCCTTTGCGCGAGGGGAGGCTGGTGACCGCGGATTCGGCAGAGAACTTTCCTCCCTTTGGCGCGGTACTGGCACATTTACGGGCAACCCGTCGTCGGGTGCCTCCGTTTGTCCATATCCCGGAAGTGATGTTCAACAACGGCAGCGAAATTCCTGGCGAACGCGCGGGATTCCTCGGTTCTGCCTGGGATCCACTGGTCGCGGGCGACCCAAGTGTCGCGGATTATCGCGTCCCCGGATTGGCATTGCCCGTTGGCATGAGTTTGCCGAGGCTACAACGGCGGCGGGCGTTGCTGGGCCAGTTCAATACGAGCGCCAGTTATGGACGCGCCGGAACTCGTATCGGGCAGTTTCGCCAGCAGGCGAGTGATTTATTGCAGACGACAGCGGCTCAGCGTGCCTTTGAGGTGGCTCGAGAACCATTGGCGATCCGCGAGCGGTATGGCTTGCCTGATCGCTTGGATCGTTCGCTCGGTGTGCGTAAGTTTGGCGGTCTTCCCCATCTTGGCCAGAGCCTGTTGTTGAGTCGCCGTTTGATCGAAGCGGGGGTACGGTTGGTGACGGTCTGCACCGGGCGACGTTATGACCAGTCCTGGGATACGCATCGACAGCACTTTCCGTTACTCAAACGTTCGCTGTTGCCCTATTTTGATCGCGCGTTTTCTGCGCTCTTGGAGGACCTCGAGCAACGCGGCCTGCTGGAGGAGACGCTACTGGTTGTGATGGGTGAGTTTGGTCGAACTCCCAGGTTGGGCCAGATTACCAGTAACGCCGGTGCGGATCGGGCAGGTCGTGACCATTGGCCTCATTGCTACAGCGTTTTGTTGGCGGGTGGTCCGGTGCCACGCGGGATGATTTACGGTGCCTCGGATACATCCGCCGCCTTTCCCGTGCACCATGCTGTGACGCCGGAGGACTTGGCGGCGACGATTTACCAGGCACTCGGCATTGATCCGCGAACCCGGATTCGGGACAGCCTGTCACGGCCGCACTCCGTCGCGTTGGGAACACCGATCGCAGCGGTTACCGGGCGACCCTAGGATCGGTCAGCTGGAATATCCGGCCCCCGCGACAGGCTGGGGACCGTGCGAGTCTGGCGTGATGCCAGCCCTGCGCGCGTACTGATCGCTTAAAGGTGGATTGGCGGCGGCGCGCTGAGTTGAGTCAGCTGAGGTGGCACACCGGGCATCAGACGCAATTGGCCGATATCGAAAACCGTGTGCAGAATTGTCGAAATCAGATGTTTCGGCGTCAGCGGGTCGGCGCTGGGCTCGCCCCCGTTGGGAGTGGACTGTCCGATCACTTCTCCTCCCGGAAAGTCACCGCCAAACAGCAGGAGCGGTGACAGTCGGCCCCAATGGTCGCGTCCTCCGTTGCCATTGATCTTCGGAGTACGGCCCATTTCCCCACAAACGACCAGCAGAATCTTGTCTGTCAGGCCGCGCGACGTGACATCTTCCACAAAACTGGCCACGGCATGGTCGAAAGAACGTCCCACCGCATCCATGCCATCGATCATATTGAGATTGTTCTGGTCGGCGTGCATGTCCCAGATGCCGGCGTACCCGGCGTGGATGGTCACAAATCCACAACCCGCTTCGCACAGCCGCCGTGACAGCAGCAGGAGTTTTCCCAGGGTACTGGTCTGGGCGTTGTAATAGCCTTTCCGCCCCCGTGACACTTTGTTCCAGGCGCCCGGTCGGGTAAACCGGCTGGTGTCGTAACGGGCGACGGTACGGGGATCTTCACGCGACAAATCGAGCGCCTCGGCAACAGCGCCGCCCAGTAACAGGTCGTAAGCCTGTTGTTGCAACTCGTCGGCAGCCGCCAGTTGACCAGTGGCATCCACGGTACGTTTGAGTTGGTCAAGCTGGTCCAGTACCTGCCGGCGGTCGGTGAAGAACCGATTGCGATCGATCGCCAGTTTCATGTCGCGTTGCAATTGACTGTTGCCACCTGGGATGAATGGGCCCCAGGCGGCACTATAAGGACCCGTGGATGCCAGGTTGCCACGCGCCATCGGGCCGGGAACCTGGTCATTGACCGCAGCGGGATAAAGCACGGTGTTGGTCGGCATCCCCGTCCTGGGGTGGGTGGCACCAGCGACTCTGGCGTAATGGACGCCGATGTTCGTCTGTAATGAGTCGGGGCCGACGATCGGTTGAATATTGTGTCCACCATTGTTGGTTTGAAAGGACCGCACCACAGTGAGCTGATCCGCCAGTACGGACAGCCGCGAGAGGCTATCGCCGAAATGAACGCCGGGAAGTCGCGTGGGGGTGACGCCGGTCATGGTGCGCACGGCGGTCGGCGCAGCGACTTTGGGGTCAAAGGTCTCAAACTGGCTGGGACCACCTTGCTGGAACAAGAAAATCACCGATTTACCCGTCACGGCATGGGGTGCACGCTGGCGGGCGGCGCGGGCCGCCAGAAGTGCCGGCAGTGACAGGCTGCCGAGCCCGAGACCGCCGGCTGTGAGCAGGCGACGACGTGGAATTTTTCCGCAGCGATCGAAAATCGAAAGCATGGTTCTGCCTGTGAGCACGCAGGTCTGCGGTGGTCTGGCACGGTGGTCTGGCACGGTGGTCTGGCAAACGGCTCAGTCCCACGGGTTTCATCGTAGAGACCGCCCATCGGTAAGACAAGTTGAATCTTGTTTTCCGGTCCATCCGGCGCACAGCTTGGCGTGGATTGTACCCGTCCGACGACCCGCTGATTTCGACTTGTTCTCAGTGGCTCTGGTGGGCTGCAGTGCTTCCGAGTACGGTGGCGCGTGAATCAGGCTGTCCACGTGCGACCTCCCGGCTCGTCGTGGTAGCCGAGTTTTCCGGAGCAACTCAGTGGAAGTAGATTCTGCGGCGAAAATAGTGCTGCTTGTGATGATTGGATTGGCCACCGGTGGCCTGACCGGATTGACCGGCGCATCGGGTATGTCGATTCTCATCTCAGGTTTGTTGATGGTCGGTTGTGAGATCCGAGAAGTGATTGGATTGACGTTTCTGGTAACGCTGGTGAATTCATTGACTTCCGTAATTCCCTATTGGCGAAGGCAACTTATCGACCAACGCCTGGCGGCAGCTTTGGGGGTGCCTGCGGTGGCGGGTGTGTTTGCCGGCCACCATTTGGCCGAAGCGGTTCCAGATACCTGGTTGCAGACGGTGATGCTGGTGGCTCTGTTTGCAGCCGGGATGCGGATTACCCTTTCACGGAGCATGGAGCAGGAGGCCGGCCGCCCGACGAGGCGGCCGCCGCTCTCGTTCGTGATCCCGCTGGGAGTGGCCATCGGACTGATCATGGGCGTCATGGGGGGAGGCGGGGGACTCTTTATTGGGGCGGTGTTGATGATCGCTTTTCGCATCCCTGTCAAGAGGGCCATTGGCACTTCGATTCTGGTTATGGGAGTGACCGCGGTGCCAGGGCTGGTGTTGCATGGCATCGCGCAGACGGCAAACTGGCAGGCGGGTGGAATGATCGCGGTGGCATCGACCGTGGCTGCGTTCGGCAGTGGTCGCCTGGCGACCCGGGTTCCCGTGACGGTTGTCAAGCGGTTTCTGGGAGGGTACCTGCTGGTCATTTCCGTATTGCTGGCAGTGAAATCGCTGATTTGACGAGGTGTCAGATGGCATCTCGTTGGACGCATGTTTTCCTGCTCCGAGGTACTCTCAAGGGTACCGGAATTCGTCTGCAAAACTTGCTAAAACAAGTGTTCGGCGCGGTGGGTAGGTTTGATTGGTTCTGGAGAGTGCGTTGTTCCGGAAAGGCTGTGTGCAGGTGTGACCACACTCTGTGAGTTTGAGTTGCGCGAGATCGCGGTGCCATATCGATTTCAATATGGGCACGCGGCACACCAGCACCGCGGTCTGCGGGCTGTCGTGTGCGTGGCACGCGACGAATCTGGGCGCGTCGGCCTGGGAGAAGCGGTGCCGCGGGTCTACGTCACCGGAGAGACCTGTCAGAGCATCGTCGCGGACGCCGAGTGGTTAATCGCCGCCTTGGACTGGAGCGTTCCCGATCGAGCCCAACAGCTCGCCCAGCGTCTGGCCATGGCGGAATCTCATGCCGGTCCATTCCCTTCCTGTGCGCTCTGTGCGTTAGATACCGCGGCGGCAGATCTCTGGGCCCAACAGGTCGACCAGCCCTTGGCAAGGTGGTGTGGAGCCCAGTCGCTTGCTCCCCTCACCTACTCGGCGTCGATTGGCATGAGTGGGATACGGAAAATGAAAGCATTGATGTGGCTTTACCGTCGGTTGGGGATACGGCACTTTAAATTGAAGGTGGGGGATGAATTGGACGAACAGCGGGTGCGGCTGTTTCGCAGCAAGATGGGCTCTGAGGCACGTGTGTTCGTCGATGCCAATGGAGCCTGGGAGCGCGATACGGCGATCCGTAGGATAGAGATGTTCCAGAAATGGGGCGTCTGGGCTGTCGAAGAGCCTCTGCAGTGGCGCAAAGCTGCCCCCACGCAGTCTGGGCAAGTGAATCGACAGGCCATCCTGGACGAAAGTCATTACGAGGCCTACGCGTGGTTGCGGAAACGCGTTTCCATCCCATTGATTGCGGATGAGAGCCTGATTTGTACGACAACGCTGGCGCGGATTCTTCAATTTGGCGCATTTGACATTCTCAATTTGCGGCTTTCGAAATGTGGGGGGCCGCTGTTGGCAGACCACATGGTCCGTACCGGGGTGCGGAACGAGTTGCAGTTCGCCTTGGGCGCGATGGTGGGTGAGACGCCAATTCTGGCAACAGCAGGCGCCCATTTTGCCGCTGCGAATCGTGCGCATCTGTACGTTCAGGGTTACTCTCACCGCCTGTTGCATGCGCGCTCTTTTGTCCGGAACGCGCCTCGTTTTCGTCGCGGTCAGGTGTTCTTCGCCGCGCCTCTGGCGTCGGGGGCCGGGTTGCACCTTGATTTCCAGAAGCTGGATGCCATCACTCAAAACAAGAAACGGATCCTTTCAAGATGACAGCGTTCAATGTGATTCTCCTGGCGGGCGGTGAAAAGGGGCCACTCTACGAACCGACCGGTTACGAAGAAAAGGCTTTGATCCCGATCCATGGTGAAGCGATGTTGTCACGTGTGATCCATGTTTTTCGCCAGTGTTCACACGTTGATCAAATCGTCGTCGTCGGTTCCTCTCGTCTCGATGACCTGGAGTCCATGCAGCACGTGCGCAAACGGCTGTTTACAGGAGTCAACGTGGTGCAGAACTTGTTGCACGCGGTTACCTATGTCAAGCATCGCTTGTACGGAGGGAGGGGTGATCATCCAGGGTATGTGGTTTCGTTCTGTGACGCGGTGTTTCTGACACCGGAAATTGTCGAGTCCACACTGGCCGCGATTGCCGACGGCGAAGCCGACGTAGTGCTGCACTATGTACAGCGGTCGGCGTTTGAAGATGCGGGCTTGCCGGCAGAGCGCACCTATCTGCCTGTTGCCGGTATGGAGCTAACTGGTACGACGATTTACTACGTGCGGCGTTTCAAGCACATTTTTTCCATCATGCCGAAGTTGGTGACGATCCGCAGGAATCGTAAGGACCCACAGCGGTTTCTGGAGTTGATTGGCTGTCACTCTGGCATGAGTTTGGCGGAGATTGAGCAGGCGATCAGTGAGCGTCTGGGGATACGTTTGCGGATTGTTTTATCGCCTTATCCCGAATTAGGCATGGACGTGGACAAGCCAGCCGATCTGGAACTGGCCGAGCAGTTGCTGACATGATGTCGGATCGCCACAGGCGGTGGCTGCCGACCAGGTTCTTGGCCCGGTCGTAATCCCAGGTGAAGAAGTCCTGTTTGCCGGTTATGCCATGCTCAGAAAGCGACCTGGCATCGGGCTGGGACTCCAGGTCCTGCTGCGTGGTGATGATTTGCCGCTGGCAAAGAAACGCGCGGAGGCCTGCGGCCCCCTGATTATCAGGTCTGCGGGGGCGGCAGCGTGGCGCGGTAGTTCCTCAGCCTGTTGTCATTGACGCTTCGAGCTGGAGTCCGTCTTGAATAACTGGAGTCCGTCTTGAATAACTCGTCCTCTACGAGCACAATACCATGTTGCCAGGGCCTATGTCTGGATCGGCCCGCCCTGGTTCGGCCGCACTTGGGAGCTTATGGCGATTATGGTTTTTGAGCATATTGAAAAGCTGAAGAGTGAATACACCGACAAGTATGTGGCGGTCGACGAGTCCGTGTTGGAGCTGAAGCGTTTTCGGGGACGCCCGGGTCAGGTGCGAACCGTCAACATGAGTGGACGAGCCCTGGTCGAATTTGAGGGCGACAGCAATATTGGCTGGTACGACATTGACGTTGACTACTTGAAAGTCGTTGATCCGCCCGCTCCGGAAGAAAAAGCGAAACCAGCAACTGCCAAGCCGAAAGCAACAAAAGCGGCTGCGAAGGCACCTGCTAAGAAGGCGGCTGCTGTGAAAGCGGCGCCAGCCGCTGATGGAAAAATGTCGGTTGCCGAGATGATGGCAGCAGCCCGTAGCGAGAAGTCGGGTGGCGCGGCGCCTGCTGGCAAACAAGCGGCACCAGCCCCCGCGGCAAGTGGTGGAGCTGCGAAAATGGACCCCAGCCAGATGTCTGTCGAGGACATGTTGGCGGCGGCCCGTGGCGAGAAGTCGGACGGGACCACGCCGGCTGCCCCGCCGAGTGCGGGTGCCAGTGACGCGGGGGAGGACATCGCGCAGTTGTTGCAAGCTGCGCGGACGGTTGATGATGAAGCAGTGGGTGTGCCGGCTGCCTCCTCTGCGGCGCCCACAGCAGCTCCTGCCAAGTTGGATCCCAGCCAGATGTCTGTGGAGCAGATGCTGGCCGCGGCCCGCGGCGAAAAGAACGCCGCTGCTGAGCCCGTCGCGCCCGCTGCGGACGCGACTCCCGCTGCGGCGCCCGAAGCGGCTCCTGCCAAGTTGGATCCTAGTCAGATGTCTGTGGAGCAGATGTTGGCCGCTGCCCGCGGCGAGAAGAACGCCACTGCTGAGCCCGCGGTCGAAGAGACTGCAGACCCAGCAGCTGCAGACTCAGTGGACGAGGAGATCGCTGCAGAAGAAGCTGCGGAACCAGCCGAGGATGAGGCGGAAGCGGCTTCCTCGGGCGCCGCCCCAAGCGACTTGACCAATGCCGACGAGATTGTTGCTTACTGTCGTCGGGTAGATGGCTAAGGTGTCGTCTGGGCGACCTCGGGCGCTGGCCGGACGATTTGCACGAGTGGTCGTGAGACAAGCGCGCGCGCTGTCTGTTTTGTTGTTAGCTTGAGCGTGCTGGCAAGAGCACATGATTGGAAGGCGCGGGAGTCGAGATATAATGGGACGTCAAGAGGAGCCCCGGGCGGCCTGGATCGAGCCTTCTGGGAAACGAACCGCGGTGGGACAAGTATTATGGCAAGCACAACAGAACGTCAATTAGACAAGACTACGGCGACTGACTTGTACAGACGCATGCAGGTGATTCGCCAGTGTGAGGAACAGTTGGCGAAATCCCACCAGCGTGGCTTGATTCATGGAGCCTGCCATACCTACGTGGGCGAAGAAGCGATCGCCTCCGCTGTGTGTGCGCATCTGAACGCCGATGATGTGGTTTTCAGTACCCACCGTGGTCATGGTCATGCGCTGGCCAAAGGCATGCCACCACGAGAGCTGGTTGCCGAACTCTACGGTCGTGAGACCGGCTGCTCTCAGGGACGCGGCGGCAGCATGCACTTGTTCAAGCCTGAAATTGGCATGATGGGAACCAGCGGTATTGTGGCCCCCTGTATTTTGCAGGCCTGCGGTGGGGGGTACAGCTTCAAGATTCTCAAGACCGACCAGGTGGCAGTCGCGTTTTTTGGCGATGGTGCGGTCAACAATGGTGCTTTCCACGAAGGCTTGAATATGGCCAGCATCTGGAATTTACCGGTGCTGTTGGTCTGCGAGAATAATCAATTTGCCACCGAAGTTCCTTTTGCCTATTCCAGCGGGATCCCCGATGTGGGACGCCGCGCGGCAAATTACGGGATTCCTGGGCATGAACTGGACGGCAATAACGTCCTGAAGATCTATGAGGTCGCAGGGCAAGCGATCGAGCGCGCGCGACGGGGTGAAGGAGCAACGTTGATTGAGTGCAAGACCTATCGAACTCGCGCGCACGCCGAAGGAATGGGGGATTTTTCTTATCGGACCCGAGACGACGTCGCAGAGTGGAAAACGCGTTGCCCAATTCAGCGACTACGGGACCACCTGTTACAGGAAGGGATCGTGGGTGCCGACGACCTGGATGCGATCGAAGCGGAAGTGCGCGAGACCATTGCCGAGGCACATCGGTTTGGAGAGGAGAGTGCCTATCCCAGTGCCGAGAGTGTGACGCGGCACGTTTATTGTGAACAACCTGCGCCGCCGCGTTCTCCAATCCTGAATCAGAATCCACTTGCGACCGCCACGGATGCACGAGAGATCAGTTACGTCGAGGCGGGACACGAGGCGCTTTCCGAAGAGATGCGGCGGAATCCACATATCTTTGTGATGGGGGAAGGGATTGGGAAACGTGGCGGTAATTTCAACACCACAATGGGCCTGTACGACCTCTATGGACCGGAGCGTCTTTGCGACACGCCTATTTGCGAGCGTGGGTTTGTCGGGTTGGGTGGTGGAGCCGCCATGACGGGTTCACGTCCGGTCATCGATTTCATGTTCGCCGACTTCATCATGGATGCGGTGGGCGAGCTAGTAAATCAGATCGCCAAGATTCAGTACATGAGCAGTGGGCGCATTAAGATGCCGATTTTATTGCGTGGTTGCATCGGCATCGGCCATTCTGCGGCGACGCACCACTCCGGGAATTATTACCCGTTGTACGCGCACTTCCCTGGTTTTCGTGTTGTGGTTCCGTCGACGCCATTCGATGCCAAGGGGCTCATGAAACGGGCACTCAATTGCGACGATCCGGTGATGTTCCTGGAGCATCGAGAGCTATTGCAAGTCAAAGGGACGGTGCCGGATGAAGAGTACGAGATTGAATTCGGCAAAGCGGTTATTGCCCGTGAGGGAACCGCTGTAACGGTGGTTGCCCTGGCGCGCATGATACATGAGTCGCTGGCGGTGGCAGAGTCTCTGGCTGGAGAGGGGATTTCCGTAGAGGTGATCGATCCTCGCACCGTTTCACCTTTGGATACCGACACGGTCTTGCAGTCGGTACATAAAACCGGGCGGTTGCTGATTGTGGATGAGACTTTCGGTCCCTATAGCTTGGGAGCTGAGGTGGCGGCACGCGTCGCGGATGACGCATTTGATGACCTCGATGCTCCGATTCGTCGTTTGAACGGGGCTTTTACACCAACTCCCTACAGTCCGACGTTGGAGCAGGCGGTGGTGCCAACTCGAGAGGCGATTCGTGAGGCGATCCAGACGCTGGTTGCGGAGTAAGTGACGAGCGCGCATTTGCAGGGTAGATGGTGAAGGCGGTCCCAATATGGCCATTGAAATCGTGGTTCCCCGGCTCGGCTGGTCGATGGAGGAAGGTATTTTCGGCGAATGGCTGAAGCAACCGGGTGAGGAAGTCGTACCAGGTGACATGCTGTTTGTCCTGGAAGGTGAAAAGGCAGCGCAAGAGGTTGAGTCGTTCGACGGCGGCGTGCTATCCATTCCCGCAGGTGCTCCCCAGCCAGGTGACACCGTCCAAGTCGGGCAGCTGTTGGGCTATTTGCTCGCCGCCGACGAAACGCCTCCCGCGGAGTTGCCCGCTCGGCCCGCTGCCGCTGCGACGGCGGAGCCCGCAGTTGCTGGTCCGGCAGTCCGGCAGCTGGCACGCGAATTAAACGTGGACCTGGGACAGGTGTGCGGTACCGGTGGTGGCGGGCGTGTTTCGGCCGCGGATGTGCGGCTGGCGGCGGAGGAGAACGAGCCGGCAGCCGCAGCGTTATCCCGCGACAAATCCAGAGGCAAGGCGATTAGCCCCCGTGCGCGGCGTGTGGCTCGCGAACTGGAAATTGACTGGACTGAGATCGTTGGGACCGGACGGACTGGGCGGATTCGCGAGTCTGATATTCGCGCTGCGGCGAGCCAATTATCAGCACCGCGTGGTGGGCAGCGCGGTGGTGGGCAGCGCGCGGATCACGATCGTAGTAATCGGATCAGCCCGCTACGAAAGACGATTGCCCAGCGAATGTCAGCAGCGGCCGCCGAAACGGCAGCAGTCACCCTGCACACCGAAGTGGATGCTACCAATCTGGTCAATTTGCGCGGCCAGTTTCGGGCGGCCAGTGATGCCCAAGAAGGGGTGCCTGGATACAACGATATTCTGGTCAAGTTGACCGCCTTGGCGCTCGGTCGGCACCCAGATCTGCAATCTCAGTGGCGGGAAGGCGCCCTTTGGGTACCTGGTGACGTGCACATCGCCATCGGTATTGACACCGACCAAGGGCTCTTGGCACCTGTCATTCGTGATGTCCCCGCACGCTCGTTGCGCCAATTGGCTGTGGAAACGCGCCGGTTGGCGGAGAGGGCCCGAGCCGGTGCGCTGACCGTGGACGAGATGCAGGGGGGGACGTTTACGATCTCCAACTTAGGGAACTACGGTGTGGACGCATTTACACCGATTATCAACCTTCCCCAGTCGGCGATCCTGGGCGTTGGGCGGATTCGCCAGCTGCCTGTTGTCGTCGGTGAGCAGGTTTTGCCGCGTTTTGTGGTTTCGCTCAGCCTGACGTTCGATCACCGGGTGCACGACGGCGGGCCAGCAGCTCGATTCTTGCATACGCTCCGGGAGTTTATCGAACAGCCAGGACCATGGCTGATCGATTAGCTCGAGCCCGGTCCGGGCCCTGTAGTGATCCGGGTCAGACCTGTTGCCACCTGAGCCTGGCGGAGGTGTTCTTTGGAGCTGGGCAGAGGTTGGGGTGTAACAGGTGTGCCAGGAGTTCAATCGTCTCGACGACCCGGGGACCACTGCGATGCAGATAGGTGTTGCCGTCCAGCGCAAAGACCTGTCTCTGTCGCACGGCTTTCAGGGAAGCCCACCCCGATTGTGCCGTGAATAAAGAGAGCTCTGAGAGCGTGTGTGGTAAGTCGAGTCCACAAGGCGCAAGCAGGAGGACGTCCGGATCAAATGTCCGTACGTCTTCCCAGTTGTTGTAAATGCTGTGATGACCTGCCTGAGTGAGGCCATTTTCACCCCCTGCGGCTTGGATCAGATCGGGAGTCCAGTTGGCGGCCAGCATCAGGGGATCAAGCCATTCCACGCAGACCGTGCGGGGGCGTCGACTGGCCCTACTGACCTGGTTGTGTATTGACTGTAGTCGTTGCTGCAATCGATCTTGCCAGCCTTGAGCTTCGGTTTCTGTCGCTGTAGCTTCACCGACGCGTTGAATGTCACCGAGAATGTCCGCGAGTCGCGTTGCTTGCAGGGAGAGCAACCGGGTGTGTTGTAATTCAGGTGCGGTATTCACCATGCGTTCGACGTCCTGGTACCGCACGGCGCACACATCGCAGTGTGCCTGCGTGATGATCAGGTCAGGTTGTAGATCGCGGATTTGTTTTTCGTCGAGACGATACAGCGCCGTGGTTTGCGCGGCCCACGAATGGACCTGCCTGTCAATATCTCGACTGGTTTGCTGGCTGTCGACTCGAGAGGTCGTTACCCGCGGGAGTTTTTCCACGGCTGGTGGAAAGTCGCACTGGTGACTCACCGCGGCAACCCGTGATCCGAGTCCGAGCCCAAACAGCATCTCGGTGGCACCAGGCAGTAGTGAGACGATCGGTCCTTCTGGCGTCATGGGTGATCTCGGACCCCGTTCACAGCAAAAGTGGTGTTAGCGACTGTCTCTGCATCCGAACTGGTAGTGTCATCGGGGGGCACCGCAGGATGGGGGTTCGCGACAAAACTCGAGTGTTGTGCAAGCAGGGGGTTTGGGTCTGGGGCAGCACAGTGTGATTGCTAGCGTCAATAACAACTCACCAACAATTTCTGGGGGCAAGAGCCGCAGCGAAGCACTTTGTTGCGATCGCTCGGCGATCCTCCCAGAATCCGCTGGGTTGTCAACCTGTGGGAGGCAGCAGGGATCTGAGCGTTGCGACTCTGTCGCCAGGTCACTCCCGCAGCGCTGCGCTGTCTTGATCGTCACGGGCTACTCTTGTCTGCGGGTTAGACATTGATTTCGCCAAGCGAAAAGTAGTTCGTCTGGCGCGATGACCGTGTTGCCGCGGTGGCAGACGCGAATTGACATTGACGGAGCCTACACGCGACCCTAATATCCGCCGCGCTCCGTCAACGAGCCAATTGGAACCGTCAACCCATTAGGTGTGATTGATCGGTTTGGTGAATCTTTAGGGATTGTTTCATTTGGACGGATTAAGGAAGCCGACATGGTTTGTGTGGGATAGTAGCGCGTCCATCTGGCGGAATGGGTGCCCCACAATTAGCTGCGGTTCAAATTTGTTCATAACGCGGTGTTTGGGTGAAAAACAGGATGCCGCGAGTCTTTGGTGGCTCAATAAGAATAAGGGCTCAGTTGTCATGCGAGTATTGAATTCAGGTCCCAAACTAGCGGCCATGTTGTTGGTTGGTTCGGGTTTCTCACTGACTGGCTGCCAGACACCGAGCTGGTTCGGTGGCAGCAAAGACACCACTGCGGCCAGCACGCAGAGCACCCCGCTTCCCTCGTATGCCGCGACTCCCAAGCCTGTGAGCACGCCGGCCGCCACGCCAACTGCTGCAAATAATCCTTATCAGGCGTACCCGACGCGTTCCGCCACGGCGCCCACCGCGACAGCGGCCGCAGGTCAGCAGGCAACCGGAAGTGCGACCGTTTCTGGTGGCCCGTACGCTACGACTTCAGCGTCCCGGACGACTAGCCCCTATGCGCCAGCCACAGGCGGAGCTCCGACCAGCCCCTATGCGCCAGCCACAGGCGGAGCTCCGACCAGCCCCTATACGCCAACCACAGGCGGAGCTTCGACCAGCCCCTATACGCCAACCACAGGCGGAGCTCCGACCAGCCCCTATACGCCAACCACGGGAGCGACTCCGGCCAGTTCCTACGCCACAAAACCTGCCACCAGCCCGTATGGTTCCAACGCCAACGCGAGCACTTACCGTGCAACGCCTGCGCCAGGTGCCTATTCGCAAGGTGGTGTAGCCGGACAGCAGACAACGGCGGGACAGGCCGCCAACTACGGACGCGCATCGGCCGGCGAGGCGACGACGACACCTCGGTACCAGCCGGCAACTCCTGCATATACAACTCAGCCGGCGACGACCACGCCGGCAACTCCTGGATACGCGCCTCAGTCATCGGCGACCACACCAACTCCCCGCTCGATGAATGCGTCAATGAACAGTCCTTCGTCATTACGGGGAAGCGCTGTGTCCCGTGGTACCGCATCACGTTCCGCGACGCCGGCACCGGGAAGTTACCGTCGAAGCACTGGTGGGTACCCAAGCACCACCGCTGGTACAGGAGGTTACTCACCGGCTCCCGCACCATCGCCGAGTTATCAATCGACGGGGGCTGCCGCCGCGTATACTGCAACGGCGCCGTCAGCGACCTCTCGTCCGGGCAACATGACTGGCACGGGAAGTCAGGCAATCACCGCTCCCGCAGCAAATCAGAATCTGACACAGCCGGCTTCCGCTTCAACGCCATGGGCACCGACAGCCGGGCAATATCGCCCGGGTAGTACTGGCGGCGCGCTGCAACCGTCGACTTCATTGCAAACTCCGGTTGCTCCCGCTCAGACATCTGCGAGCCCCACGGGCTTGAACCGCTAATTAACGGTTCTGCGCGACAATGATTCAACAACACCTCGCTCTAGGAGTGGGGTGTTGTTTTTGCGCCTCTTCGACAAGTCGATTACCCGTTGCCGCCTCACCAGGGTGTCAGGCCGCCGTTGACGCAGATCGTTTGTCCCGTGACAAACGAGGCTTCATCGCTAGCCAGAAACAAGCTGGTGTCACCGATATCTTTGGGTTGGCCCCAACGTCCCATAGGGATCTGATCCAGGTAGGCTTGTTTCTGTTCGGGTGGGTCGTTGGCGTGGCGTTCCACGGGGATCCATCCCGGTGCCACCATGTTGACGGTGATGCCGTCGGGTGCCAGTTCGGTGGCCATACTGCGAGTCCAGCCAATTTGCGCACCTTTGGCGGAGACATAGGCACTGAATGGTGCCACACTGCGATGGAAGACTTCACTGACAATATTGATGATACGCCCGTACTGTCTTTTTTTCATTGCAGGTAAGGCCCGCCTGGCAAGCAGGTAAGGACTTTTTAGAAAGAAGTCGATCATCCGCTGATAGAACTCCCACTCGTATTCTTCAATACGCAATTGCGGTTGCTCGCAGGTTGCGTTTGGGATCAGGATATCGACTTGCCCCAGACTGGATTCAACGGTCTCGAAAAGCTGATTGACCCCATCTTCGGTGGTCACGTCAGCTTGTGCGAGTACCGTGTTGATTCCGTCTGCCTGGTATGCTTCAAGAGTGGCCTGGGCACGCTCGGTTTGGTTTTGATAATTGACGGCGACGCTCGCTCCGGCCAGTCCTAGTGCGTGTCCGATGCCTTTTCCCAGGCCTGTTGAATTTCCGGTGATAATTGCCACCCGTCCGGTCAGGTCGAAAGCCATCGAATTGTGTCTCCAGCAGTAGGTGTATTTTCGGTATTGCGGGCCGAAAGGCCATTGTTGCGGGGCAAGTTTTACCCTATGCAAATTGCTCAATAGTGACAAGGATGCTGCTGGTGAACGAGTGCCTTTCGCTCGGAGTACGGATGTCTCTTGTCCTCAACGGCATTTGTCAAGAGAATCCCTACCACAAGATAGACGTCACATGGGGTGTTCCCGGACGTGATCGCTTGGTTGTGATGGTGCTTCTGCGATGCGGTATGTGTACGACCTTCTGTATCTGATACTCCTGCTGGTGGTGACGCCCCGATTCCTCTGGGCGGCGCTGCGTCATGGAAAATATCGTCAGGGTTGGAACGCGCGGCTCTGGGGACGGGTGCCGCCGCGCAAGGTCGCTGGCGATACGATCTGGTTGCACGCCGTCAGTGCGGGGGAAGTGAACTTGCTCCGACCGCTCGTTGCGGCATGGCGGCGACGTCATCCTGACTGGGTGATCTGTATTTCGACGACTACTCGTACCGGCTATGAATTGGCGCGGGAGCGATTTCCGACTCAAACCGTGTTCTATGCTCCGTTGGACTTTAGTTGGGCCGTTGCCGCGGCGCTGCGGCGCGTCCGCCCTGCTCTGCTGGTGCTGGTCGAATTGGAGCTGTGGCCGAACCTGATCGCCACGGCGGCGCGCCAAAACGTCGGCATTGCAGTTGTCAACGGGAGGATGAGTGACCGTAGTCTGCGCGGATATCGGTGGATTCGTCCCTGGACGTCTCGGGTGTTGCAGTCGATTGATTTGGTAGCGGTGCAGAACGAGGAGTACGCGTCTCGCTTTATCGCATTAGGCGCACGTCCCCACACGGTGCAGGTTACCGGTTCGGTGAAGTTCGATGGTGCCGAGACCGATCGAGACAATGCTGCGACGCGGCGCCTTGCCGATTTGGCGGGCCTGCATCCTCGAGATCACGTGTTCTTGGCGGGAAGTACGCAGCGGGGTGAGGAAGCCGCGGCGATAGAGGCCTTTCGAAAGCTTCGCCCACGCCATTCGTCGCTGCGGTTGATCCTGGTTCCGCGCCACCCGGAACGTTTCCAGGAGGTAGTTGATTTACTCGAAGACAGTGGCCTTCAGTGGGGTCGACGTTCTGAGTTACCAGCCTCGCGCGCGCCGGCAGCTGAGGTTTTGCTGGTTGATCGTGTGGGTGAGTTGGGCGCGTGGTGGGGACTCGCTGAGATCGCGTTCGTGGGCGGCAGTTTTGGTTCGCGTGGAGGCCAGAACATGATTGAACCGGCGGCCTATGGTGCGGCTGTCTGTTTTGGCCCGAATACCCACAACTTTCGTGCCGTGGTTGCAGCGATGTTGGACCGAGAGGCGGCGGTCGTTGTTACGAATGCCGATGAACTAACGGAATTTGTGGAGCGTTGTCTCGAGGATCCAGCGTACGGAGCCTTGTTGGGGCGACGCGCGCAGGATCTGGTTGTGGAGAATTTGGGAGCGACCTTGAAGACCACCAAGCTGCTTGGGCAGTTGTCAGCCGATTTGGTGAACAAGGTGGCCGTGGCGGCTTGACCGCCTCACGCATCGCAAGTCTGCGTGCTTACGATTACCGCGCGTACTGGCGCGCGGGCGCACTCCAGACCGGTGGCTCTGCATCCAATACGTTGGTGCAAACACACCCTGGATACTATAATGGCTGTCTTTACCTAACGCTTTTGAGCGGGTTCAACCTGAGCAGCAACCATCCGTATTTCAAGGAGCCAGATTGGTGGCAGTGGGCAAATACTTGTTTACCAGTGAGTCGGTTAGTATGGGGCACCCGGACAAACTGGCGGACCAAATATCCGACGGCGTTTTGGATGCTTGTATTGAGGGTGATCCTCAGAGTCGGGTTGCTTGCGAAACGATGGTCACCACCGGTTTAGCCATCATTGCCGGTGAGATTACCACCCAGTCTGCGCTGGATTACCAGCGTGTGGTCCGCGACGTGATTCGGGATGTTGGCTACACCGACGACAATATGGGGATCTGTGCGGACACGTGTGCGGTGATGGTGTCACTGGACCGGCAGAGTCCTGACATCAAGCAGGGAGTTGATGAAGACTCCCAGGCAGGTAAAGAGATTGGCGCCGGTGATCAGGGATTGATGTTTGGGTTTGCCTGTCGTGATACGCCCGAATTGATGCCAATGCCGATTGCACTTTCTCATCGTATTCTCAATCGCTTGACCGAAGCCCGCAGGAACGCTGAGGTAGATTGGTTGCGCCCAGATAGCAAGAGCCAGGTGACCGTTGAATACGACGGTCATCAGCCAGTGCGGATTGATACCGTGGTCGTTTCCACGCAGCACACGCCCGCTGTGACTCGGGACGAAATCCAGGACTACATTCAGGGCCAGATCGTGAAGCCGCTGCTGCCGGAATCGCTGGCTGGCGACGAACCGATCTTTCATGTCAATCCGACCGGTCGGTTCGTGACAGGTGGACCCCATGGGGATTGTGGTTTGACAGGGCGCAAGATTATTGTTGATACCTACGGTGGCTGGGGACGGCACGGTGGGGGAGCATTCAGCGGGAAGGATCCTACCAAGGTGGATCGTAGTGCGGCCTACATGGCACGCCATGTTGCCAAGACAATCGTTGCCGCGGGCCTTGCGGAGCGTTGCGAAGTTCAGCTGGCTTACGCAATTGGGGTTAGTGAGCCTGTGAGTGTCTACGTCGACACACTGGGAACTGGGACGGTTGATGACGCCCGGATTTGCGAAGTGGCTCGTGACTTTTTTCCGTTGACTCCGGGCGCGATCATCGACTATCTGAAATTGCGACGACCCATTTTCCGGCAAACTGCTGCTGGTGGCCATTTTGGGCGCAGCGAGCCGGAATTTACCTGGGAAGACACCAGCCGTGCCGAAGAATTAGCAGGGCTTTTCACATCGACATCTTGAGGGTCACCAACCTGGGGTTGTTGGCAGGCCTCCGGGAATGGCAGCCGGAAATCATGGACGTGAATCCCACCCGAGCGTTGCGCCGCACCGGACAGGTCGAGGAGATTTTCGCCGCCAGTCTCTTGGCGACGTTATTTTCGATGGTCGCACTGGCGGGATTCCTCGTATTGCGGAGGTACGGAGGGGCGTTGGTGTCCTTGCCGGCTGGTTCGATGCGTGCGGGAACCATGGCG
Organism: Planctomycetaceae bacterium; assembly: GCA_002709225.1. Lineage (GTDB taxonomy): Bacteria > Planctomycetota > Planctomycetia > Pirellulales > Pirellulaceae > UBA9264. The sequence continues at coordinate 44,253 of PAQH01000010.1, read as the reverse complement.
ACGCTTCTCACATTGGCGACCGTCCGCTTATTTGCGTCCCAGCGTTCCGGCGGTCCGCGTTTTCGTTTCTGGCTTGAGTTTCCGTTTCTCTTGTCGCCTGTCGCTGCCGTTGGCTTGACCGTTGCACTGTGTAGCTGGCCAGCCAGCTCCAACGCAGTTTGTTGGAGTGCATTCTTACTGAGTGAAGGCGCTTGGGTGGGGTGGAGTGTGAAACGTTGGACCACCCGCCGCATGATGCATCCCCTACCAGCGACGCCGAGCGCTTCCCGACACGAGCGAGAGACAATACCGCAACGAGAACTGTTCTCGCCGGTTGGACGGGAGGGATTGCCCGCAACCGTTTTTCAGCAATCTTCACGCGCTCACAATGCCGAGGGCGGAGAGGTGTTAGAATTCTACTGCCGGAGTGTCTTTCCTCCCGCGGCGCGGTCGCAGACAGTGCACCTTGCGTTTTGCCCACCACTGGAAAGCGTTCCACGTCTGAGAGTGGACCATTTCGCAGGCAGTCCGGCGTCCTTCAAGATTGCTGAAGTGCAAGCTTACGGAGCGCGCATCGAAGTGCGTTTGGCCGGGATTCGTGATCACCAGCAGGAGGTTGTGATTCACGTTCACGGCGAGGGTGATTGATGCGGGGCCGCGTTCTGGGGCTTTAGGGGCTGCCAGCCGATAACTTAGGGGCTGCCAGCCGATAACAATGTGCGCATGCCTTGGACCAGCTGCGGGCTGGGTAAGTCTTTTTTGTTCAGCACGAGGTAGACAAAATTGTCAGCCAGAATCTCGTCTGGGTGGATGATGTACCCGGTATTCTTGCCGATTTGCGCAAACAGCGATGCGGGTGTTGTTTTTCGCTGGTTGACCTCCAGAAAGGTCGGTTTTCCGTCACTCAGTTGGGCTTGCCACTCGTCTCCCATACGTATGACACGCATCAACTTGAACTGCATCACCTGGAAGAAATTTTTCGCGCCTTCGGGAAAGCGGTCGACGGATGCATAAAGTACTGGAACGACGGGGAATTTTTCATCGTTTTCTTCCAGCTCGATAAAGTAAGCGATGTGAGGACCATCTGGGTTGGTGATTTTTCGATTGCGCAGTTCTCCGGGAAGTTGAATTTCTGGACACGGGTGGAAGCCAATTAAAGCATAGAGACGATGCCTGAGGTCGCGCTGATGGCTGCTGAGAATGTGGAACAATTCATGCAGTAATAGTCGTTCGGCTGCCGCGCTATCGGGGCCCGGTTTTCCTTTGGGGAGAATGACACCATTTCCGCGGCAGTAGGCGGCGCCGCCCTCTTCCTTACCAGTGGTACGAACCAGCAGAATGCGTTTCGGAAATGGGATCTTGAAGGTTGCCAGGCGTTGCTCTAGTGTCTTGACGACCCGTGTCAGGCGGAGGACTTCCTCGGCTTCCCATGCAATTGCCTGTGAACTGGAATACTCGAGGTACTCCTTTTCGCTGACGTCTCGCGAGACCCGTAGCCTGGCCTGGCGATCGAAAGCGCTCATGGCGGTCACGAAGCGATCCCGCTTTTTGAGCAGCGTGGCGGATTCGTGCTGTGTGGCGAAGTGGATGACCGAATCACGGTGGAGTGGTACCTCGCACCGTAGGCTGCCACGATTCCCAAGCAGACCCTGGCAGATCAACACCGTGACGATGGCGTGAATTGGTTTCATGGAGTAACTCCGCGGTTTGGGGTGGAGCCAGGCTGGGTGATGGCCGGAATGGGTTGTCGAAGTGCGGCGCTACGAAAGTGACCGCGTTGGAAAAACCGCAAGGTCGCATTCTGAACGCGTTGATCGTGCATGATTGTGCTGTGGGAAACGGGCAGTACCAGGAAGTCATGCGCACCAGGTAATTGGGTTTCCTGGACACCCACGACCAGGTCGTCAGGCCCCTCTATGAGCGGGTTGCCTTGTTGATGGGGGAGTGGGTTGCCGGCAATGATTCCGAATTCGCAGTCTGGAATTCCCAGACATGGTTCAAGTGTCTTCCAGGTTGCCATTTCTCCGCCGCTGACTCCCCACAGAGCAAGGAAAATCGGGTTATTCCTGACCCGGGCGGCGAGCTCCGTCCCTTGATTTGGCGGTGCCAGCATTACCATGCGACCGATGCGCGGAGTGGCGGCCGATTTACGCGACTGAAGTTTCAGGTCTTGCAAGTAGTGTCGAATCACCAGGTTGCCCATGCTGTGTGCGACAAAGTTGATTTCTTTGACTTGCGGGCCGAGCTGTTCAATGATCTTGCGCAACGCGATGGCGTGCTGAGAGATTCTCGCCCTAGTACTTGCGTAGGAGACGTTGATTGCCTGATAGCCGGCCCGCTTTTCGAGAAGCTGGCAGATGGGCGCCATCGAGCTACGGGAGCGAATGGCGCCATGCAGTACGATCACCACTCGGGATTTCCAGGGCGGCACATGCTGCTGTTGTTTGATTTGTTCGAATTCTGCCAGGCATTTGCGGTAACTGCCCCAAATTACGGCTCGATCTGATCCATCCAGTAGTCGACAGACATCGGTCAGCACATGGCGTTGAACGCGCCAGGGTGGGTGAATGAACTGGTCGGACCAGAACTGCTTTCCCCCCATTGTGGGGGTTCGCAGAAACGCTGGCAGGCGGTTAGGGGGCTGCTGCTCGCCGGGCGTCTTGTCGTTGCTGAACCCGACCGCGGTTCCGACAACAAAAATGAGGCAGGCGACCAGTTCGCGGCGCATCGATCGGCCGCGTAGTGTGAACGCTAAACGTAGCGAAGGCCTGGGGTTGACTTCATCAGAAAGTTGTTTCCTGGACAACTTGAGACGCTTGACAATTTGCTGTTCCATCGATTCAGACACCTTTCCTATGCAGCTACCCTACATTGGCAACCGTTGTCATGCGGCAAAAGCATGTAGGCCAGCTGCCAGCATATCTATCCGGCGATGGCGAGCCAACACGAAAACATTTGTTGAATGACCGGGATTGCCAGTCCGCCCTTTGGCCGCCCAGCACGCTTCCGCCAGCTGGCTGTGCTGGGCGTTGCTGGTCGGAGAAAGGACTAGCTGACTTGCACGGCATGCGCAGCATCCGATAATGGCGAGCGGTGTGGAACACCTGTCGACTTTTCCGATCAGAAAGGGGAGCGGTCATGTTGTGCCGGAGTATTCGAGGATTGATTCTAGGGTTGGCTTTGATATCCGTGGCGAACGCAGATCTCACGGAAGGCCTCAAGCAGGGCGATATTAAGCTGACTTCTGTGGGGCCACTCGCGTTTGGGCCCGACGGAGTATTGTTTGTGAGTGACCCGCTTGCGGCCAAGATTTATGCTGTGGATACCGCAGATCGCAGCGGTGATGCAGACAAGGCGAGTTACGACCTGAAAAATCTGGGGGGGCAGATTGCCGCGGCGTTAGGCACGACACCTCGAGGGGTTCGTGTAATTGACGTTGTGGTGAATCCGGCGAGTGGCAATGTGTTTATGTCGGTGATGCGTGGTAGCGGGCCGGAGTCGGCGGCGGTATTACTGCGGGTAAATCCTGCTGGAGATTTGGCGATCGTCGAATTGACTGGCGTCAAACACTCGCATGCGCAGTTGCCGAACGCTCCGGCAAATCGAGAAGTGCAACGACGAGGCCGGAAATCCAATCGCCGGACCCAGTCCATTACCGACCTGGCATTTGTCGATGGTCGCGTCATTGTGGCCGGTTTGTCCAACGAGGAATTTGCCTCCAATCTGCGATCGATTCCGTTTCCTTTCCAGCAGGTGGACAAAGGGACCAGCGTCGAGATTTACCATGGCGCCCACGGGGCCTTTGAGACGCGCTCCCCCGTACGAACGTTTGCCGCGTACAAGATTGCTGGCGCTTCCTATCTGTTGGCCGGCTATACCTGCACGCCGCTCGTCAAATTTCCCATTGCAGACCTCAAACCCGGAAGTAAGGTCAAAGGAACGACGATTGCTGAGTTGGGCAATCGCAACCGTCCGCTCGACATGGTGGTCTACAGCGACAAGGGTAAAGACTATATTTTGATTGCCAACAATGCGCGTGGCATTATGAAAGTGACCACGGAGAATATCGATAAGATTGCCGGGATCACCAAACGCGTTGGTGGTGGTGGAACTGCCGGGTTGAAGTATGAGACGATTAAATCACTCAAGGGCGTGACGCAGTTGGACCGGCTGAACGAGAGCATGGCACTAGTCCTTGTTCAGGGAGAGGATGGCCAGGAGAATCTGCAGTCGGTAGCGTTGCCCTGATTGACGATGTCCCGGGGGTGCACGGCAGCCGGGCAAGTTGTCGTGCGTCTGTGAGTATTTTGGCGACCAGGTAACACGCTGTTGCCTGGTCGCCTCTGCTTTCACTTCAGGGGTGATGGAATGACGCGATGGTGTGCCAAACTGGTACTCGTTGTGTTTGGCCTGGTGACCCTGTCTGGGACCTTGTTGGCCGGCGTGGAGGACAAACGTCACTCCAAAGTACGCATTGACCAAGTACGCATTGATCAAGTACGCATTAATTTAGTGAAACGGGGGACGCAGTACCAAGTCAAAGTGAATGTCTCCGATCCCGCTGATGTGGCGCTCGCCCGTCGTTGTGTGCAACGCGACATGCGTTGGCGTGAACTGCTAGCGGTCTATGTGGTCAACGCGCAGCTCACAGCGCGACGCGTGCCGGTTTTGGGACGCTACACGCAGTCTGCTCGGGAAATCGTGTTTACCCCGCGATTCTCGTTCCGCCCTGGACTGTCATACGAAGTTCACTGGCAGGGCAGTCGTCCGATGCGGCAGTTGGTGAAAATCCCCGCGGTGGATAAGCCGGCTACGGAACTCTTGGCGCTCTATCCGTCGAGCACGCGTGTGCCGGAGAATCTGTTGCGACTTTATTTGCAGTTTTCCCAGCCGATGACACAGGGGGATTCGTACAGGCACATCCAGCTGCTGGACGCTTCCGGCCAGGTGGTCGATTTGCCTTTCCTGGAGGTAGGAGAAGAACTCTGGGATCCGACAGGAACTCGGCTGACCGTGTTGTTTGATCCGGGGCGCATCAAACGAGGATTAAAGCCGCGCGAAGAGCTGGGCCCGATCATGGAAGAGGGGAGACGTTATACGTTGACGATTAGTCAGCGTTGGAGGGACGCAAACGGACGACCCTTAAAGCAGGGGTTGCGCAGATTGTGGCAGGCGACTGCTCCGGATCACCGTCAGCCGGCCCCTGAAAAGTGGCAAGTCAGCGGTCCGCGGTCCGGTGCCCGAGAACCGTTGACGGTGCGTTTTCCTGCACCCCTCGACTATGCCATGCTTACGCGTGTTCTCGCCGTTGTTTCGCCGCAGGGACAGGCTGTGGCAGGTGAAGTCATGGTCGACCAACAGGAGACGCGTTGGCGGTTCATCCCGAAACAGCAGTGGCAAGCGGGAAGCTACCGGCTGATGATCGACAGTACGCTGGAAGACGTCGCCGGTAATAGCATCAAGCGGCCATTTGAAGTCGACGTCTTTCGCAGAATTGAGAAGCGTGAGAAAGTCGAAACGGTGGATCTGCTGATCGAGATCAAGTAAATCGGCTCTCGCTGCGAGTTTCAGCCCGGCAGGCAATTCGTTTCACTCAGGTTCTTCTGTGAGATTGCTGAAGTCGGGCTGTGAGGCGACGTCTTCAAGTAACTGGTTAAGGTCGGCTGGGGGTGTTTGCGCGCGTGCGTTCCCGGTTCGTTGAGGTCGCTTTGTTGCTTTACGGGAAGAACGCCAGGTCAGGATCCAGATGAGCCCGATCGCGACTACAAACAGGCTGCCTCCGATCAGTCCCGGAATCGCGGAGCGGGACGTAGGCCGGGGAAGTTGCGGTTGCGCAGCCAGGAATATCGGACTTACCTGGGGCATATTTTCTGAGTATTCTTCTGTAAATCGGCTGCGATACGCCCACAGTTTGAAGAACCAGCCGTTCAGGACGATCGATTCGTTCAGGTTTTCTGTCGTCGACTGGCCTGAACTGAGTCGCCGGTCGATCGCGGCCAGTCGGTCGGGCAGTTCCCTGACGCAGAATGTGGCCGGGTAGGTGTTCGTATATTGCAGCCGATCCGCCTTTTGCTTCTTTCCCGTGGTGACCGTGGTTGGTCCCAGTGGTAACGCCCCATCAATTTGATAGTAGTACTTGATCCCATAGCGTGCGATGATGTCTTCGTCAGCGACGACGACCCGTGTAATCCGGCGCGCCTGGGCACGGATCCGGTGAACCGTGCCGTGCTGGGTTTCTGGCCGGGTCAGAATCGTCTCTAAATTCAACTTGCCGGCAAAGGGCGTCAGTTGGTTTTCGGGAATTACCGTGGCAGTTGCCAGGAGCTGGTAGAAGCACTCGCGATCCGCTCCTTGAATGCGCCGGCGATTCGTTTTCCGCAACGCGTCGAAGAGTCCTGCATCCATGCCATGTCGGGCGAGCAGGACGTGTTCCTGGCGAATCCCTGCTGCCCGGTTGGGATGCGAAGGTAACCAGGCCAGTCGAGAACCGGCACAGACGAGTTGGGGCCGGCCAGCGACCGTTTCTCCGAGTTTCAGAAAGAGTCCTCGGACTCGCACTGGTTCGTTTCTGATCGGTTGCAGGTGCCAGGCCCGGGGAATCGTGCGGGTGCAGAAGACGAGCTGGTGTGGCGACAGGGCGTGTTGAATGCGAACTCGGAAAAATTGGTTGAATTCGAAGAGCTGGGCGAGGCGCGGTACCAGGGTGACTGATTCGACAGCAACCGCCTTTCCTTGTAAGGCGAACACCTTGCCACGGTGGGAGTCCGGCTCCTCGGTGATGTCGGCAGGTATGTTCTGGTGGGCCGCCCGCTCGAGATCGTACGAAGAGAACAGACGCGGGAGCCGAAACAGGATTTTCAAGAGTGCCTCCTCGTCGGCTTCGCTGAGCGCATTGCCATCGACAAATTGATTCCAATGGCTGTCGTCGATCCCTGCCTGGGCCAGCTGCGCTCGCGGGCTGCGTGATTCGCCCAGCAGTGGCAATATCGAGGTTTCTGAGTTGGGAGTCGGCCGCGACTGGGCAGGGATGTGGGCAGGGATGTGGACCCAGGGAAATACGCTGGCAGCCGCCAGCAGCAAGCGGGCCATTGTCAGCTTCTGCACGTCACGCCAGTAATAGAGGCGGCGGCCATGTTGCCAAGACCGTGTGTGCTCGCATTGCTGCGGACTCGCGGGATTATCCATCAGTGCCTGGGTGGGTTCTCGATTGATCGTGTGTCGCGGTCGGCTTGGGCCAGCTCGTGAAGTGTCTCCAGCGGCGCTGTTACCAGGTCGTCATCAGCGATGGACAAGCTGAGTGTCTGGTTTGCACTGCGTTGGTGGCTGGAGGCCACTCGCTGTGTCCGTTTGTAGGCCAGCCAGGCGAGTGAGATCGCGGTTGCCAGGCAGGCTACAACACCTACAGATACCCATATTGGATTGGGTCGCGAGACGCTCCGTGTCACGGGTGACGGGTACCAGCGTGGCAGTTTGGCCAGCACGAGTGGCGCGGTCCTCAGCCCGTCTCTGGAGCGAAAGACGAGGCGTTTGAAGAAATATCCGGCACATTCGATTTCCTCACGCACGTTGACGTGTATTTCCGGTTCCCGGGGAACCGGAAACTGGCCAGGTAACCCAAGTGCGTAGATCAAGATCGGATTGTCTGGGCCGCCCATTGGTTTCAAGGTGATTCGGTAGTAATGGTCGATTCCATACTGGTTGCGAGGTGCTGGAAATCGTGAAATCATCCGTGCGCTTCCCCGCACTGTGACCAACTTGGCGCGGTATTCCCCCGGTTGTTGAAAGAGCTGGAGATAACTGGCGTTACCCGTCGAACGTTCCTGCAGCAGCGGTTCTGGTGTGCGTTGCAGGATGTCCAACAGGTGAAACCAGGCTTCCTGTTCGACCGCTCGGTGCAGAGTATTGTCGCGGATTTTTGTGATCGCGAATTCCGCGATCCGATCCTGGACGTTTTGGAGAGTCTGGTGTTGTGGCGGCGACAAACTGACGTCGCTGGCGGCGAGTTCGAGTGCCGGTTCATACGTTTCGGACCAGAGGGTCTGGAGTTGGTCCAGGATGCCTGTCCATTCTTTGTGTCCTTCGTCGTTAAGTTGCTCTCGCTGCTGGGTGAGGAGTTGGCCTTGTTGCTTGAGAAAGCTCGACCAGTGTTTCGCAAGCTGCGCGATCATTGCTTTACCGGAAGTCCGGTCAAGGGTGCCGCCCGTTTGAGCGCGTTCCAGCCAGCGGTTGAGAGTATCCCGGTCAGCGCGTCGCAATGCCGTCCACACATGGTTCCAGGCGAGGGTCTCCGCCTGGCCAAGGCGATCCATTGGTCGCTCGGCGGGCCGCTGCCAGGGTGTTTCGGGACGCCGTGGTCCTTGCACCAATCCTGGAATCTCGCCAGTGGAGGGTTCACGTTGTACTGGAACACGGTTTTCGCTTGGTGAGGGCGTCGAGTCCGGGGTACGCGTGGCTTCGCCGACTCGGTCGAACCCCATCCAAGCGTACATGCTGGGATCGCGTGCTTTTTCCATCATGACGACAACTAGCATAAAGACGCAGACCAGCAGGAAAATCTTGAATTGCACCCGGCGGGAGAAATAATCGGGCGGGGGCGCTCTGCGGGGTCCTGGTCGTTCTGGAACGCCTGGCGGTGTCACGGAGGAGGGCATACAGCTTCTCTTTGTCGTACCGACGCTGTTTTTTGCGGGGTGTGGGGTGCAGGTCTGTCGACAGCCGGTGAGTCGGCGCGTCCCCGTTGCGCGGCAGCACGAACGCGTTGGGCGGCAAAGACGCTCTTCACCCGCTGTTTAGTGTGATCGCAAATCTCATTGAATCTTAACCGATGTGCGTTAAACGCGTCAGCTACGTTTTGACTCTCGGCTTATATGGGTAACGCCCCTGTTTTACACAGGCAAAGCACCAATTGGACCTTCTGGATGGGAGTCTGCAGACCGCGTCCTGTTTTGCCCAATTTCGCGAACAGCTATAATAGCGCATAGCGGTGGTGAGGGCGGGTTGCCGAGCGGACTGTCGGCCGATTTTCGTGTAGGACGGGGCGGCTCATGTCTGTACAAAAGAAGTGTGACCTCACCGTTATTGTGGATGGCATGTTGGGGCAGGCATATCACGTGACTCTGCGCGGAAGTCCTTGTCCCCATCAGCTGTGCTGTTTGATTTGATTGAGGAGATCTCGCCAATGGAGACGCGCGTGGTCAAAACGAAATGTTGGCTGGTCGTTCTGCTCTGTGGAGCCAGCGTATCACAGGCCGGAGAACCGGCGCGTGAGTTTCTCGACCAGTTGGTTGACACACAGCTGTACGATGTCGCGCTCGATTATTTGGAGCAGCTGCAAGACAGTCCGTTGGCACCGGTTCGCATGAAAGAGATTATTCCTTACGAACAGGGAAGAATTCTGATCAAGTTGTCAGGTTTGCAGCGTGATTTCGACATGCGCGAACGGCAACTCAACCGTGCGCAGCAGAGCCTTCAGCAGTTTATCGATACCCGTAAAGGGAACCCGAAGGTGGCGGCGGCCGAGTCCGAACTCGGGACATTGCTTGAGCAACGTGGGACACTGCAGGTGCTGCGCGCCGAAAGGCCCGGTAATGCCCAGGAAAAACAGAAATTGTTGGCGTCGGCACGTGAACGCTTTGGTGAAGCACGCGGCGTGTTTGAGAAGATTCAGGGCCAGTTGCGCCAGAAATTGAAGAATTATCCGGCTGTGATCCCGACCGGCACTCCTGAGCACCAATTGCGTGAAGAGACACGCCTCCAGTATCTGCAGACGTTGCTGGTCGCGGCCGTGATCCAGGAAGAGATGGCTGATACTTACGATGAGAAGGCGCCTGAACGCAGCAAACTGCTTTCCGAGGCTTCTTCCGAATATGATTCGATCTACAAGAACTACCGCCGCTTTGTGGCGGGGCTCTACGCGCGGTTGTACCAAGGGCGCGTGCAGAAGAAGTTGGGAAAATTCCCCGATGCGATCAGCTATCTCGTTGAAATTCTGGAAAACGAGGATAACTCCGACGCGTTTCGCAGTTTGAAGAATAAGGCCCTGTTGGAGGCTATGGACTGTTGGCTTGATCCTTCAGAGGAGAAGTATGCTGAGGCCATTCGTCAGGCGACAGCCTGGATTGACTCGTCACGTCAGAACGAAATCTACTTGGAGGATTGGTTGCAGCTGCGTTTTGCGCTCGCCCGCGCCCACGGCAGCTATTCCGAATATCTGGAGAAAAAAGATCCCGCGGACCCGCAGATCAGGATCTCGCGCGATGAAGCCAAGAAACAGGCTCGTGTGGTGGCACGCTTTTCCTCCGCGCTGAAGGACGATGCCCAACGGCTCGAAGCAAGGTATGGAGGGCGGAAGTACGACCCGAACAAGAAGCCGGACCCCAAGACCTTTGCCGAAGCCGCCGATGCGGCCAAGCAGGCGACGGAAATGATGCGCACGCAGCAATTGGTGCTGCAGACGGTTCCTGATCAGATCGAAGTGGAAACCGATGCAAAACGCAAAGAAGAACTGGTGAAGCAGGTAGAGAATGCCAACAAGACAATTGGCCTGGCTCGTGAAGATGCCATTCGCTTTTTCAATCGAGCGCTAGAGCTGGCGGAGTCGGGAACGCCGCCGGAAGAGGTCAATCAGGCGCGCTATGTGTTGTCCTATTTGCATTTCGAGAAAGAGGATTACTACGAAGCCGCCGTGCTGGGAGAGATGGTCGCTCGCCGGTTTCCAGGCAGTTCTGCGGCCCGCCATTGTGCCAATCTGGCAATGTGGTCTTACCGACAACTTTACGATTTGAACACAACTGAAGATCGTGACTTTGAACGGGGGCGTGTGATGGGCGCTGCGCGTTACCTGTCCGATCATTGGGCGGATTCGAGTGAAGGTCAGGGCGCGGTCAGCCAGTTGATCGAATTCAGCATTCGAGATGGAAAAGTTTCTCAGGCGCGAGAGTACCTCGCGAAAATTCCGGAGGATTCCCAGGCGCGCGGTCCGGCGGAACTCAAGACGGGACGCGCCATCTGGTACCAGTTTTTGCGTGAGAATCAGCAGCTAAGCCGTTGGCAACGTGAAGGTGTGGTCCCCGCGGGAATCGATCCGGCGGCCCGTAAGCAAGAACTCACTGGGTTGCGTGATCAGGCGCAGCAGGTATTGAGTGCGGGAATCCAACGCATGCGTGGGAAGGGTAGTGTGGACGGAGTGTTGGCGACTGCCGCACTTTCCTTGGCGCAAGTGTATTCTCAGACCGGACAGTCCGTGGCGGCGTTGAAGTTGTTGGAAGACGAACAGATTGGTCCGTTGACGCTGGTGCGCGCCAAACACGCAGCGGTCGCGACCAAAGGCTTCGCCGCGGAGACATATAAATCCGCGTTGAGTTCTTACATCGGTTCCTTAGGAAGCGCGACATCGTCGCAGGATGCCATTGGCAAGGCCAAACAGGTGATGGAGGACTTGAACGCGACAGTAGGGGCCACTGCGGATGGCCAGACACAGCTGATGAGCCATTACGCTACGCTTGCCAAGGATCTCAAGCAGCAGATTGAACTCGCGGACTCTGCAGCCAAGCGGCAGCAGCTGACAGAGGGGTTTGAAACTTTCTTGCAACAAGTCAGCCAGGGTGCCACGGAATTGAACGTGCTGCATTGGGTGGCCGACACATTCACCAAGATGGGCGAGGCGCTCGAGGCGGGTAACGCACGATCCAAGAATGCGTCTCGCTATTTCACTTTGGCGATTGGAACCTACGAACGCATCTTGACAGATGGCGGTCAGAAAGACTTCGAGTTGACACCCGCAGTTCGAGACAGTTTTGCGTTGCAGTTGGCGAAATGCTATCGACGTGTAAGGAAGTTCACCGCGTGCATGGGACAATTGGAGTCGATTCTTAAGGAACGTAATTCGTTGGTCAATGTGCAGTTGGAGGCGGCACGAACCTACCAGTTGTGGGCCAGGTTCCCCAGGAAAGAATCGCTTTACTTGCGTGCTTTGACGGGTGGTCGACCGGTACGTGGCAAGAATACGGTGTGGGGATTTCAACGCATCAGCAAGGTGACCTACCGGCATCCCAACTTGCGGGATGCATTCCTGGAATCACGTTATCGCATGTCTGAGTGTCTGTATGAGTGGGCGGTTGCGTTGGGCAAGCAGGACAAGCAAGAGCTCAAGAAGAAACGTCTCACCAGTGCCAACAAGGCGTTGTTGGCAACGGTCGAATCCTTTGCATTGGATGAGACGTGGCGACCGCAATACGATGGTCTGTTGCGAAAAATCCAACGCGCATCTGGTAAACCCGTAGTTGGCCTACCCAAACAACGCCAGAAAACGAGACAGGCGCAGGCCCGGCCGCGGCAACCGGTTCAGACAGCATCGCAGTAAGTGGAGAAATGCTGCTATTGGCGCGGGTCCCTACGGACATGCTAGTGGTGGCCGAATGAGAAGGAGTCCGAAGATGGTCCACATGTTTATGGGTTCGTTACCTGGCAAGACACGAACGAAAACGCTGGCGGGTAGGCTTCCTGACGGTCTGTCGGGAATTTCTCGTCGAGTTTTTTCCTGGGGTGCTGTGGGTTGTGGTTTGTTGCTGTTGACATCGACGAGCTGGTTGTCGGCGCAAGTTCAGGACCAGGTGTTTGAGAGCGGTACGCCAACCCGGTGCAGCATTCTTTCCGTGGGGCGGGATAGCTTGCGAGTCAGCGACAAAGGGCAGCAACGTGAAATTCCTGTCAATACTATTCGTAAGGTCGTGTTTGGCAATGAGCCCAACGAACTGAAGACCGCCCGGGATCGAATTCGGGATGGTCGCTACGAAGATGCGCTAGCTTTACTGAAGAAGCTCGATCCGGCAAGTGTCAAGCGGGACCTGGTGAAACGGGATGTGGCGTACCTCAAAGCGCTCGTTCCGGCACGCTTGGCGATGTCGACGAGCGGCGACAAGAAAAGAGCGCACGATGCGTTGCTGGGATTTATCAAAAGCAACCCCCAGACCCACCACTATTATGAAGCCGCGCAGGTGCTCGGTGACCTCTCGATGTCCCAGGAAAACTATACGGATGCGGCTCGGTATTACGCGGCTATTGCCAACGCGCCCTGGGAAGATTACCAGATGCGAGCTCTGGTGCTCCAGGCGCGCGCACAGCTGGCACAGGGCAGTTTTGACGCCGCGCTGGCGAGTTTTGAAAAGGTTGGCAGCTCCGATGGGAATACACCGGTTGCCTTGGATCAGAAACTCGAGGCCGCGATTGGCAAAGCCGTTTGCCTGGCCGAAAAGGGCCAGGCGGAAGAAGGCCTCCAAATCGTTCAAAAGGTGATCAGCGAGAATGACTACGGACAGAAACCGGCGGTATTTGCCCGGGCTTACAATGCGCTGGGACGCTGCCATTTGGCTTCCAAGCAGCCCAAAGAAGCCCTGTTGGCGTTTTTGCACGTCCATTTGCTTCCCAAGCTGCGGTCAGCGGATGCGGATGCGCACGCTGAAGCGTTGTACCATTTAGGTAAATTGTGGGCGCAGGTGAATCAGCCAGATCGCGCGGTCAAAGCGACTAGTCTTTTGAAATCGCGTTATGCAGGAAGCGTCTGGGCCAGTAAGAAGGGGTAGCCTGCGTCTACCCGGCATGGGCGCGTGCCACGCGACGATCGCTGTGTGACGTTTCCTGGTGCTCTACCGAATTTATCCACCGTGTATACAATAACAAAGATACTCTCTGAGAGGCATCTACTGCGCTGGCTGCCTGGCGTTTGAGTGGGCTGGCCGCGTTGGTCTTGGCGGGAGTGGTTTACGATCTGATTAGGTCGCCAGAAGCTCGGGAGATATTCATGCGACGATTCGTTCCGTTTCAGCTATCCGTGTTGACTCTGAGTGTCCTGTTCCTGTTTGCGGGCGCGACTACCACGCTCTTGCTCCCGGCCGTTGTCGCCCAGGATGACGCGGAAGCCGATCCGGAGCAGGATCCGGTCGAAGAGCCGGCAGCACCCGCCGCGGACGCCGAAGTCCCAGCGGCTGAGGATCCGCAGGACGCGGATGCCGCGGGCGGAAACGAACGGAGTTATCTTGGATGGTTGTATGACGCGTTAGGCATCGGGTACATGTTTATCTTCCTGGCGTTATCCTTCACGCTGGTGGCCTTAGGGGTGATGAATTTTCTCAGTGCGCGGCGTGATAACGTCTGCCCGATCGCCTTGTTGGATGCGTTTGAGCAGCTGCTCAATGAGAAGCAATACCAGGAGGCCTACGAGATGGCCAAAGCAGACGAGTCTTTCCTGGGGCAGGTATTGTCTGCCGGACTGGCAAAATTATCTGCTGGTTACCCGCAGGCTTTGGAAGCGATGCAGGAACGGGCTGAAGAAGAGACGATGAAGCTGGAGCATCGCCTGAGCTACATGGCCTTGATTGGCACGATCAGCCCGATGATTGGGCTTTTCGGGACGGTACATGGAATGGTGGCTTCTTTTCAAGTCATCGCGACCGCGTCGGGGACACCCAAGCCTAGTCAACTTGCAGAGGGGATTTCCACGGCATTGTTTACCACGCTGTTGGGGCTGGGAATCGCGATTCCCGCGATTGTGGCATTCAATCTGCTGAAAAACCAAATCTCCAAGCTCGTCTTGGAAGTGGGGATCGACAGCGAGTCACTGATGAGTCGGTTTGAGAACGTCGGGCCGGGCGCTGCTAAGAAATAAGCGTAATGTACGGCGGTTGATCTCAAACCCGCATCCGGAAGTGATGTGAACTATGCGATTCAAGAAAACTGAAGGGCGAATGCTCGAAGCCGACATGACGCCGATGATCGATATGACATTTCAGTTAATCGCGTTTTTCATGGTGCTGATTAACTTTACAGCGAGTGAAACCCACGAACGGGTGCAGTTACCGCAAAGTACACTAGCCAAGCCGCCGGATGAACCATTTGAATTTCCGATTACCTTACAGTTGACGGATACGGGGCTCTTTGTCATCGGTGGCAATGAGGTCGCGTCAATCCAGGGGTTACGGCCCTATTTGCTCAACGAAGCGACGGTGTTACAGCAAAGGCAAAAGCAAATCAGTGACGCAACGGTGATTATCCGTGCCCACAAAGGGGCGCAGACCGGTATGGTGCAAGATCTCATCAAGGTCTGCCAGGAAAACGGTTTTGAGAAGTTTGCGTTGCGGGCCAAAGAAGATGTGGGTAACTGAGAACGGGCGCAGGTGAACCGCTATGAAAATTCGCCGCTCGACGAGCAGTGGTCAGGACACCATTGAGCTGCAAATGACACCGATGATTGACATCGTGTTTCAATTGCTGGTGTTTTTCATCATGACTTTCAAGATCGTTTCGTTAGAAGGTGACTTCAACATCCAGATGCCGCTGGCGTCCCAGGATGAAGGGTTGCCTGACGAAAATGACCTGTTGCCTCCCATGCGGTTGACATTGACTGCCAATGACTCCGGCCAGCTCGCCGGTATTTCCCTGAATGACCGCAATTTCGCGAACTTTCGCGAGTTACACGATTACATTGCTTCACGCGTCGGTGACGCCGGGCCATCAGGCTCCGAAGACGCGGAGGTCGAACTCGATTGCGACTACCACTTGCGTTACGAGCACACGATCGAAGCGGTGACCGCGGTGTCCGGGTATGTCGATCGGGAGACGGACGAAATCGTCCGTCTGGTCGAGAAAATTCGCTTTTCACCGCCACAAGAAAACGCTGAAGCGAGCGACTAGCCGGCGATGCCTCGTGTCTGGGAACGTGTTGTCTGGCATCGATCATTTGCGCTGGAACACGCTGCCGAAGGTTTCCGGTGTGGGAAGTTCGTTCTCCGGGAAGCGACGGGCGGTGATCACCTCCGAAAGGTCGACCAACGCACCTTGTTTTTCACTCGACTCGTAGCCTCCCAGCAGGACAGCGAGCGTGTCCCAGGCCAGCATCGGACCAGCCTGGGGATTGCGCGTCGGATCGAGCGCGCATTGTACGGCGTCATCCATTTCATTGACGTAGCCGTGGGAATGAAACTGGTTGGGCCGCGGGAAGCTGGTACCGCTGGCAGTGGGTAGTTTTTCTCGAAACAGCAGGTTTCCGGCAGTGGTCTCGGTGGGCAGAAAGAGTTCATTTTCGTTGTTGGGATTGACGCGTAGATCGTACTGTGCGAAATCGGTCACGATGGACAGGTCATTGCGAATCCCGCTAATACTGAGATCGTGTCCCAGCAATTCGGCCACTGTCTGGTCCTCGAAGACGACAGTCAGCCGGCCGAAATCGTCCACGTTTTGCATGACTCGGAAGTGTTCGGCGGACGATTTGGGTTGGTGTTTGAGGATTTGTAAGGCCATACCGGCGACTTTTTGCGGGCGGATGGGGCGACCGTCGCGGAGAATTCCCTCAACCTGTTTCAGGTAGAGACAGGGTCCCAGCGGGTGGCACGCTTTGTTGAACAGCGCGCCACCTCCTGACAACGCCGGTGTATCGTAAGCCGGGGCGTGGGATCCTTGGTGAGCGCACGTTCCACGTTGATAGAGGATGCAGCCTTTGTTGGACCTGCGGGCCTCGACCAGCAGTTCTACCAGGCCCTTAACGCCATCCAGATAAACGAAATCTTCAGCGTACAACAGCTTGGAATTGGCGGCGCGGACCTCATCCAACACCCGTCCCAGATATTCCATCGATTGGAATTTCCTCGTTTCCGCATTCGCGGTTTGACCTTCCCGATAACCCGGCCAGATAACTGGCGGCTTTTCCAGCACGATGATCGGAACACCCGCTTGGGCTGCTTCGATGACGTAGGGACCGTGTGCATGATTTGCGCAGGCGATATTATCGATATCAGGTTGCACCTCTGCGAGCATTTCCTGGTGGCTGGCAAAGGCCTGGGAGATCCCGTGGCGGCTGGCAAAAGTCCGCGCATTCTCCAATGTCCCCGATGTGACACCGGCCATTTCAATCGTCACTCGGTTTTTGTGCGGGATCATATCGTAGACGCGTGTTGTGTAGTCGGCGGCAAAGCCTGTGCCGTTGATCGTCACTTTCAGTGTTGACTTCATGAGAATATGGTCCTCTGGCAATCAAGAAGAGCCTCAACGAGAGCTGTTTCAGCAGCCCAGTTTGCGGATCCAGCAGGGGAGCGTCAAATAGGGGAGTCCGGTCAAAACGCACGTCTCGGCTGCGGGGACTTGCGAAAAATTGCGGCGGCGCGGTAACCTCTTGAAATTTTGCTCGTTGTTTTGCCGCCATGGATCCCTGCGGAGAGAATTCAGAACTGTGCCCCGCCGCGAAGATATCAGGAAGATTTTGTTGATCGGTTCGGGACCGATTGTCATTGGACAAGCTTGCGAGTTTGACTATTCAGGCACCCAGGCTTGCAAAGCGCTGCGTGAAGAGGGGTTTGAGGTCGTGCTGGTCAATTCGAACCCGGCTACGATCATGACAGATCCAACGACAGCGGACCGCACCTACATTGAGCCTTTGACCTGGGAGTTGATTGCCACCGTCATTGAGCAGGAGCGGCCGGACGCCCTGTTGCCGACACTCGGCGGCCAGACAGGGCTGAACTTGGCGATGGATCTTGAACGCCACGGGGTACTCAAGAAATTTGATGTAGCGATGATCGGCGCCGATGCGGCGGTGATTGCCAAAGCCGAAGAACGCGACCAGTTTAAATCGGCCATGGAGCATATCGGCCTTGAGGTTTGTCGGGGCCGTACTGTGCGGACGATCGAAGACGCTCGGCAGGTGGTTCAGGAAATTGGTTTGCCTTGTGTGGTCCGCCCCAGTTTCACACTCGGTGGAAGTGGCTCGGCAATTGCCTATAACCGCGATGAATTTGACAATCTTGTCCGCAGTGGTTTGGATCAGTCACCTGTCACCGAGGTGCTCATCGAAGAGTCGATTCTGGGGTGGAAAGAGTACGAGATGGAGGTCATGCGTGATCTCGACGACAATGTTGTGATTATTTGCACGATCGAGAACTTCGATGCGATGGGCGTCCATACCGGTGATTCGATTACGGTCGCGCCTGCGCAAACATTGACGGACAAAGAGTATCAGCGGATGCGCGACGCCAGCCTCGCGGTCATTCGTGAGATTGGTGTCGAGACTGGGGGCTCCAATATTCAATTTGCGATTCATCCTGAAACCGGCCGGATGATTGTCATCGAAATGAACCCTCGAGTGAGCCGCTCTAGTGCCTTGGCTTCGAAGGCAACGGGGTTTCCGATCGCCAAGATCGCCGCCAAGTTGGCGGTTGGTTACCGTTTGCACGAATTACCAAATGACATCACCAGAAAGACACTGGCCTGTTTCGAGCCGACAATCGACTATGTGGTTACGAAGGTACCGCGTTTTGCCTTCGAGAAATTCCCCGAGGCGGATGCTACCCTGACGACTCAAATGAAGAGCGTCGGCGAGACGATGGCGATTGGGCGCACGTTCAAGGAGTCCTTTCAGAAAGCGCTTCGCGGTCTGGAAGTTGGCAGCTTTGGTCTGGGTTGCGACCAGAAGGATGCCTGGGGTACGGATGAGCAGCCCGACGAAGAAGAAATTCGTGTCCGTTTATCAACCCCGAATGCGGAGCGGCCCTGGTACATTCGCTATGCGATCAAGCAGGGTATGTCTGTTGAAGAGATCCATCGCCTCTCTTCTGTTGACCCCTGGTTCTTGGATCAGCTGTTGCAGATCGTCGAGTTTGAAGAGCAATTGGCCGGGCATAATGCGATCGCGACCGTCGACACGGAGACACTCCGAGAGGCGAAGCGTTACGGTTTCTCGGATCGGCAGCTGGCGCAGCTCTGGGACACGGATGAGTTTGCCGTACGGGCTGAACGTCGAACGCGGGGAGTGGTTGCGACATTCAAGTCGGTGGATACGTGTGCCGCAGAATTTGAAGCCTACACACCCTATTACTACTCTACGTACGAGGAGGAAGACGAGACGCCGGAGCGACCCACCGGCAAGAAACGGGTGATGATTCTGGGCGGGGGGCCGAATCGTATTGGACAGGGAATCGAGTTTGATTACTGCTGCTGTCACGCCAGTTTTGCGCTTCGCGAAATGGGTATTCAGTCGATTATGGTGAATTCCAATCCCGAAACCGTAAGTACCGATTACGACACGAGCGATATCCTGTTTTTTGAGCCGCTCACGACGGAGGACGTGCTCAATATCTGTGATCGCGTTAACCCCGATGGTGTCATTGTCCAGTTTGGTGGCCAGACGCCATTGAATCTGGCACGAGGCTTGGATAGCGCTGGGATCCCTATTATTGGTACGAGTGTCGACACCATCGAAGCTGCGGAAGACCGTGAGAAATTTCAGCATTTACTCAACGACCTGGGCCTCCGGCAGCCGGCGAATGCGATTGCACGGACGATGAGCCAGGCACGGATCGAAGCGGAGAAAGTCGGTTTTCCATCCTTGGTACGCCCCAGCTTTGTTCTGGGGGGCCGCGCGATGGAGATTTGTTATGACCGAACACAGTTTGAACGCTATGTCGCGGAGGCATTTGCCGTTGCCCAAGGTCAGCCAGTGCTGCTCGATCGTTTCCTGGAAGACGCAACTGAAGTGGATGTCGACGCCGTTTGTGATGGCCAGAAAGTCGTGATTATGGGAGTGATGGAGCATATCGAAGAGGCGGGAGTGCATTCTGGCGATTCGGCCTGTGCGATACCTCCGTACAGCTTGCCTGGCCCTGTCGTGCAGGAAATCCGGGAAGCCACGGAAGCGATGGCGTTGCGTTTGAACGTCATTGGTCTCATGAACGTTCAGTTTGCTGTCAAGAAAGAGGATGGGAAGCCACTCGTTTATGTGCTGGAGGTCAATCCCCGCGCGAGTCGCACGGTTCCGTTTGTGGCCAAGGCGACGGGAGTTCCCGTGGCCAAGATTGCGGCCAAGCTGATGGCCGGTCAATCTCTCGAACAACTAGGGATCGCGAGCGATCCCATTCCATCTCACGTGTCGATCAAAGAAAGTGTATTTCCATTTCGGAAATTTGTTGGTGTTGATATTGTGCTGGGTCCCGAGATGCGGAGTACCGGTGAAGTAATGGGCATCAGCGAACGTTTTTCCATTGCGTTTGCCAAGAGCCAGTTGGCGGCGGGTGTGGTCTTGCCCGAGTCTGGCAAGATCTTCTTGAGTATTTCGGGGCGGCACAAGGAGCAGTTTGTGCCACTGGCCCAGCGCCTTGCGGCACTGGGTTACGACCTGGTCGCCACCATGGGGACAGCTCAAGTGTTGCGGAGTGCTGGAATCCTGGTTGAGGACGTGAAGAAGCTTGCCGAGGGGCACCCGAATCTGTTGGATCTGTTGAAGAACGATGAAATTAGTTTGATCATGAATACGCCGAATGGAAAAGGAGCCCGGACCGACGAAGGGAAGATTCGGGCTGCCGCAGTGCAGGCGGGGGTTCCTTCAATCACCACGTTACAGGCTGCGGAAGCCGCCGTGGTCGCAATGGAAGCACTGCGTGAAGAAGGGATGAATGTGCAGGCCTTGCAAGACCGTTTTGAGCTGACGCGGTAGCCTGCGCCGGTGTCTTGCGCGTGATCGGGGCTTGTACCAGGGTGGTCGCTTACTCTGGCTTGATTTCTGTTAGGTGCGCACACCATTTCTTGCCGTACCTTTATGCCCCGCATCTATGCCCCGCACCTCGGGTCGGCAACGCGGCCGGTAGATCACGAGGCATCGTCGACCGGTTCACACTACGCTGAAACTTGACAGCATGCGCCGGAACGCTACGCTTACAGACCACTGAGATCCAGCTTTTCGTGTGGCTGGGCAAGTCTGCTGCGCGGCGCTGCCTGATTCAGTGCGATGCGCTGCGATTGGAGCCGCGGGCGATTGAAACCTCGCCGCAAACCGTTTCTCCGCCCCGGAAGTTCTGCACAGGATACCCACCATGACACGTTCCCACTGGTTGTTACGAAACTTCGGCTTGCTGTTGATGCTCGGTTCGACTCTGGTGAGTCATGGTCAGGACCAATGGCCGCGGTTTCGTGGCGTTGCGGGTGCAGGCATCAGTAACCAGAAAGGTCTGCCAGTTCGGTGGGAGCCAGGTGACTACGCGTGGAAAGCGGCACTCCCTGGGTTGGGGCATGGATCTCCTAGTGTTTGGAACGACCACCTGTTTCTGGTTTCTGCAGAGGCGGCTGGAAAGAGTCGAGTTTTGCTCGACATCGATACGGCTACTGGCAAGATCCGCTGGCAGCGAGAATTCACAGGCCAGACCTATAAAAAGCACGAGCTGAACAGTTTTGCTTCGGCAACTCCCGCGACCAATGGTAAACACGTTGTTACGCTGTTCGCTTCCGACCAGGATTTCTTGGTTGTGGCCCATGATTTTTCAGGCCGGGAGATCTGGAAACGCGACCTGGGCAAGTTCTACAACCAGCATTCCCATGGTTGTGGCACGTCTCCAATTCTATTTGCCGGACAGGTCATTATCGCCAATCAACAAGATGGCGCTTCTTCGGTTATCTCGTTGGACGTCGAAACGGGAGAGACCCGTTGGAAGAGTGATCGAAAGGTTCGTTTGACAGCGCACTCAACGCCGGTTGTGCTGGCTCGAGAGAATCAAGTTCCGCGGTTGTTTTTTACCAATACCGGGGATGGTATTTCTTCGCTGAACGCGTTGAGTGGGAAATTGTTGAGCCGTGCGAACGTCTTTAATGCGCGCTGTGTGGGTTCTCCTGTCGTGATTGATAATGTCGTCGTGGCGACCTGCGGCGGAGGTGGGCGGGGCCAGTTCCTAGCAGCCATTCCCGTCGATGGTGACGGAGATCTATCCGTCCAGGAAGCGGCCTGGACCCGAGAACGGAATCTCCCTTACGTACCGACTCCCATAGCCTATCAAGGCCACCTTTTCCTCTGGGGTGACAACGGAGTGGTCGTTTGCCTGGAGGCGGCGACTGGTGAGGAAATCTGGACCCAGCGCGTGGGAGGGATCTATTCGGGATCGCCAGTTTGTATTGATGGCAAATTGTACTGCGTCGCCCGCGACGGGACCGTGGTCGTGATGGCAGCTGGGGCCAAGTACGAATTGTTGGGAAAGACGAGCCTCGGTGAATCGTGTCACAGTACTCCGGCGGTGGCGGGCGGGCGGATGTTTATCCGCGGTTTCCAGAACCTTTACTGTCTCCAAGCCCGTTAAGTGCGGCGTTGTTTTTGTTGTCAGCCGATGGAGCTGTCAGCCGTTCTGCCAAAACCACGTATAGAGCCAGGGGTGTCGCCAGGGATTGGCGAAACCGTAGCTTGCGGATCCGATGCTGACGGCGAGCAGCAGGTAGACCGCCCAACGTCTCCACGTGATGCGTTCCATGGCATCCGTTGCGGGGAGCAGGCAGAGTGTCCACAGCGGTGTAAACCAGAACATCCACCGAAAGGCGCACGCTGTGCCGCCGTAATTACGATCCTGCAGCGGACGCGCCAGGTAGAACACCAGGCAGACCAGCGTCAGGGTGCCGGTGAAAGCCGCGAAACCTCGTAGCACCCTGGTTTGTCCGCTCTGTGACCAGCGACAGACGCCATAGATCGACAGGATCCAGATGGGTGTCAATGAAAACAAGCCGTGATGACCAATTAGGACATGTAACGCGTAGGTCACCCGGGAAGGTTCGCCCTGATCGATACGACTACGTTTCTCGCTGTGCCAGTAGCTTCCTGGGTAGTCGTACCAGTTGTCCCAGCCACGAAGCTGGATGTTTCCGTTGTCGGTTGCCACCAGTTCGAAGCGTCGCTGCGATTGCGGATCATAGAGTTCGCGTCTGTCGGGACGATGACTGGGACGCAATACCGCCTGCGGCGAAATCTCCAGTCCCTCCTTACCGAGGTTACGTCGTGACACTTCAAGAAGGTCTCTATCCGAGTCCTGCCCCTTCAATTGCCCAGGGAATGTTGCCAGCAGAGGACCATCACCACGGTGTGCATACGGGGGACGCCAGCTGTCATGCGCTAGAAAATTGGTTCCAAAGAAGGCGACTGCCACGATCGCTGCCCCAGGCAGAAAGGCTCCACAAGTCTGCTTGGGAGAGTGCAGAAATAAGATGCCCCCGAAGAGTGCCAGAAAGGACAGTGCCGGTAATTCGTTGGCTGCCGCAAACGCAGCGAACACGCCCGCCGCTGCGAAACGCCAGGTTGCGCTATGCTTGGTGTGCCAGACCGGCAGCGTGACCCACAGCGCAATCAATACGCTAATCGCGGCCGGCAGATGATTGTTGAGTGTTGCTGCAAAGGTTGTCAGGAAGGTAGCCCATGTGGCGCACGTCATAACCAGGACACGTCCCCAATGCGTAGTGCCGTACTGCTCGATGATTCTGGCAAGCAAGAAGAAATACAATCCCAGGGGTGCCACGTGGCACAACATTAGAAGCGCTCTAATGACCAGGAATGGATTATCTGTCAGGTTGGCTCCGGTCAATTTCTGCAGGCACCAATATGGCCCAGCTAACATCGTGGCCAGCAGTGGTGGCTTGCTCGAATAGAGGTGCTGACGTCCATCGGCACCTCGGTGTTGCACCATGTCGATGGTATGCCATGGACGGCGGTTTCTTTTTTGGGGGTGTCTTTCATTGACAAAAGCATCGATGGCATAGGTGCCATGGTCGACCAGGGCTCGGACCGTGCACCAGCGACTGCGGTCATTTGCGCTTAGCATGGGTGTGTAGGTGTCGCGACTTTGCATTACGAACACGCGGCCCGTGTTGACGCTGACCGACGCCAGAATCAGTACTAGATACCACGTCCAGCGAGTCTTCTGCTGGAGTTCTAGTTGAGGAATGGAAGACATAAGTCAACCGATGTTCAGCAAAGCGGCATTACCGTGTTGAGTTTGGATACACGGAAGATGCTGGAGGTGGTGTGGTCGTGTTGTTGGTCTTTTCCACAAGTCCGTTTTCCAGGTGTTCCTGGATCGAGAAAATGTGTGCGTCTTTGCCGTGATAGGAGGTCAGTAGCTCGGCCAGGAAACCGACTGTCATGCATTGCGCACCGAGCAGCACTGCCACAATCGAATAGTAGAACACGGCTTTCTCGTGAAGATGCCAGTGATCCGGTTCCGGCATGAGCAAACGCGACAAAACCCACCCCGCGGCGAGAACGGTCAAGCCGCTGCCGCCTAACAGAAAGAACATCAGCCCGACGCTACCGAGCAGGTGCTGAGGCCGTTGGCCATATCCAGTGAGCAGGTGCACGGTTAGTAGATCCAGGAATCCCTTGATAAAACGGCGGGCGCCATATTTGGAATGCCCGTGCTCTCGGCTACGGTGATGAACGGTGATTTCTCCGACTTTCCAGCCGCGAGACGCTGCCAGTACTGGTAAGAACCGATGCATTTCTCCGTAAAGTTGCAGTTCTTCAAAAACTTCTCGACGGTAGCATTTGAAACCACAGTTGTGGTCGTGTAGCCGCACCCCCGTCAATTTTCCAATCATCCAGTTGAAGACTCGTGATGGCAAGACCTTGTGCCAAGGGTCATGTCGTACTTGTTTCCACCCACTGATCACATCCAGTGCGTCAGATTCCAAGGCTTCGAGAAAACGAGGTATTTCACGAGGGTCATCCTGGAGATCGGCGTCTAGAGTGAAGACGATTTCTCCGCGCGCAGCATCAAAACCGGCGGCGAGCGCGGCGGCTTTACCGAAGTTTCGGCGGAAGCGAATACCCCGAATACGTGTGTCGTCCTGGGCCAGCTGCTTGACCTGCTCCCAGGAACCGTCGGTCGATCCGTCATCGATGAACAGGATTTCGAATTCGTAACCGTGTTTCTGGCCGACGGCATCAATTTCCGCATGTAGGGCAGTCAGGCTTTCCACTTCGTTGTACAGGGGAATTACGATCGACAGCATCAATTTGAATCTCTGGAACGGGTGTTTTGTGACCCTTACAGGGAAACACGAAAGTCGCCGCCAAGGCGGTCGATCTTCGCTGATTGGTTCATAACAACATATCGGGAAAATCTATCTCGGGGGGCATGAAAAGAGAAGATTCCCCGTTTTCACGGTATGAGAATTGGGCGCGATGAACCCGAACCGGGAGCTCGCTTCAGGTTTGGTTGCCGGACTGCAGCCGTGTGGACACATACAGGAAACCCGACGCGACTAATTCTGCCAGCAGCCAAGTAATTCTTAGCAGCACCGCCGAGAGAATGGCAGCAAGCTCTCCATATACAGGTACCAGGAGTGTTGTCACGACCAGTTCCCGCACGCCGATCCCACCAGGCAGCAAGGAAAGGAATCCGGCAACCAGCGCCAGGCCGACGGTTGCCGTCAGCAGTACCAGGGCTTGAACCGGTTCGAGAGGTAACGCAGTCGGCATTTCCGACGTAGTTGTCATGGATTGGAGTACTGCCCACAAACTGAGTCCCATTAGAAACCAGCCCCCGGCGATTGTGAGCCAACCGGAAGCCAGCAGGGGCAGCCTTAATGCGTTGACTACCTGAGTGACCTGTTCGTAGCCACGGCGGGCGCAAATGGTCCGCACAACCTTACGGAAAACGGGTGGCAGTGTGGGAATACCTGCCAGACAAAACAAGGCCAGGGCCAGCCAGAATAACCAGGAGTCAGCGGTCGTAGTGAGCAGCAAACTCGCCGCGACAAGTGCGCCGACAGCCATCATAGTTAGCGTTTCAACGAAGACACTGATCGTTGCAGCGAGCGTGTCCACCCGCGGCCCGCGAATCAACGCGGTACGAATCACGACCACCAAAGCTTTGCCCGGAAAGTATTTCCCCAAGTGCCCGATGTAAAATGCGGGCATCGTTTCACGATAACGTGGCCGTGCACCCATCGCGTGGAGTACGCGATGCCAGAACCACCAGCAGGGCAGCATCCCCGCGAGATAAGCCACGCCCGCGACCACCAGCCAACCAACAGACAGCGAAGTCCAGTTCACCTGATGGATGGCGAATTGCTCCCTCGCATCTGCCAGTGTGTGCCCAATGCCATAGACGACCAGTGTTATGACAATCAGGCGAAAAACGAGTTTCCAGTGGCGTAGGTCAATCAGCCTGAAGTCCCCATGAAGCGCCGTCCCCGGCGATTGTCGAGATCCTCGTGGAACGGGTGTTTGACACCTTCCGTGGGAAGGTCTGGTGAGAAAGTCCCGATGTTGCAGTCCCGGTTAAATCCGTTTGCGTACGCGGTACTGGTGTTGTCCGACCTGGTGCGGGTTTTATGGGTTGGCCTGGTCAGAAGAACGCAACGACTCCGTCGGTTTGATCACTTTTGAGGTCTCCTGGAGAGGCTTCGTTACCGTGGGCGTAGCTGTTTGCGGGCCGACTCCAGTTGAAGACGAGTTGTTTTCAAGTTGTCCAGCTCCTGCTGAATCTGGCCGCGAAAGGTGTCATCTTCGCTATCTTCAAGGAGTTTCTGCAAACGCTCGGAGCTGGCCTTCAACCGGGCAATCGCCTGATCCAGCGTGCCGGCAACGCGCCGGTTAGGAAAACGAGGTAGGCCGGCCAGTCCAGGTTTTTCAGGCAGGCCAATGATGACGCGTGGGGCCCCGCCCGCAGGCTGTTTTGCGTATTGAACGTACAACCGATGGATTTCAGGATGTTTTTTTCGGAGTTCGGCGGCATCTTTGGCGGTGTATTTACGGACACGAGGCTGCCCGTTGTGTTGGTCGTGTAGCTCGAATTCGATTCCCTGTCGGGGACTTTCGGAAATCTTGATGCGACGGTCATTTTCCCGGACATCGATTTTCTTGTGCCCGTTGATCATCTGTACCTTTACGGCTTGGGCTCCACCTAGAGCGATGGCCTGGACTCCGCCATTTTGTACCTGAACACGGAACTGCCCGCCTTGGAATTGAATGGCGCGGCCAGCGGGTGGGGCGGGCGGTGGCGGGGTCAAGATTGCCTT
This sequence comes from Planctomycetaceae bacterium, assembly GCA_002709225.1. GTDB lineage: Bacteria > Planctomycetota > Planctomycetia > Pirellulales > Pirellulaceae > UBA9264. The sequence goes on along the minus strand of PAQH01000010.1, from coordinate 17,469 downwards.
GGCCTGGCGCGCAGCACGCGGGTCCTCGGACTGGGCAATTTGCTGCAGCGCTTGTTTGGCAGCTGTCTGCAAGCTCTCCGGCTGCCGCTTTGCATAGTGTTTGCGGAGAATAGCAAACGCACTGGTGGAGACTTCGCGACTGCCATCAATGGCCGCTTGGGAGAGTGCTCTAATGGCGGTTTCGCCGGCTCGTGTCAAACGCAGCGCGGCGTCGCGCCGCTGCACAAATTGGTTGGAGTCAAGTGCGCGAATGGCACGGCGGATCTCCACAGCAGACATCGTGGCAGCCGGTTCCGGTGGCGTTTCCGCCTCCGTCAGCGAGCGAGCATCCGGTTGGATTTCTCCGGCTAGGTTGCCAACCAGTTGGGGGAACAAGAGAAGCAAAGTCCACGGTCCAAGCCATCGAGATGGAATTGCCATGACGGATCCTCGTGTGCGGGTTCTTTTGCTGATTTTAGCATCTCCGGGACTTCAGTGAAATCTCGCCAGGCATGCGGCACCTACATCCAGCCCACGCTGGCATGCCTAGTGGGGGCCCCGTTGGCGTTCTTTAGAAGGGAGGATCTCCAGGCAGGTCGTCCACCAGCCCGAGAGGATCGTCTCCATGAATTCGTCAGGTAATCGTTCGTGTCGCATTTCCTGAACTAGCGTGTGGGTATCGTATTCCACCGGTACGAATTCGACCTGTAGTTGTCCGTCGCGAAATTCCAGCATTGTGTACCAGACATTTTTCCGCCCGTCATTTTCGGGGCGTCCCAGACAACCTACGTTGACGAAATGTCGACCTTCTGGCAATGGTCGATGCCACTTGATACCAGTGTGGGTGGCGGCGATGACGTCCACCTTTTGTTCGGCCGCAAGCCGTTGCAGGAATGCCGTGGAGGTGGTTGACTGCCAGAGGAATTCATTAACGCGACGTGGGCTTCCGTGGCAGAAGAGGATACGCAGGGGGCCGATTTCCGTTCGCAATTGCGGTGGCAGGTGGCGCAGGAAGCGACGGTTTTCATCCGAAGTGTTGTCAAGCGTGTAATCGTAGCTGAGCTGTGCGAAGTAATTGTCACGTTCATCGGTGTAGCCGCACTGGCAGTCGTCGAGTGCGTTGCCGATTGAATCGTCATAATTACCCTGCAGGCACGTCACGCCGTATTCAGCAAGTAGCGGAAACACTTGATCGGGGTGTGGCCCAAACGCGCCCATGTCGCCGAGGCAGACGATTTGATCCACGCCACGTCCGGTGATGTCACGTAGTGCCTGGGCGAGTGCGAGATGGTTGCTGTAAATGCCCCCCAGGCATGCAATTCGGTGCGGCATCAGGCGTGACTTTGTGGAGGCGGGGTTGGTGTTTTCTGTGAACCTGACGGACTCGATGGATTGGTGCAGATGGATCCATATTGAAAGCACGTATAGCAGGCGCCGTGACTTAATGGAAAGTCGACCGCGGCTTCTTGTAGGGAATTGCCCAGCAGCGAATCGGGAGCGTCGATCAGAATTGGACACACATGTACGCCTCGATTCGTCACGATACGGCTCTGGTGGCAGACCAGTTGTGATAGGTCATAGCCGTCCAGCATTTCCGTAGTGACACGATCGAGCGGTCCATAGCCGCGGGTACGTTGCGCCTCAGCACCGATTTTGAGCGCGGGCAGGATTTTCAATCGGGGTCGGGTGTACCCAATCTTTTTCAGGGTCTTGCGAAACTCTCTCACGATTTCCAATTCGCTCGTCTCCGGCCAGGTTCGAGTGGCCGTGATGATGGGTATGAATCCAGCTTCAACGAGACGCTGGATGCCTTGCAGAATGCGGTCAAAAGTGCCTTCGCCCCGAATAGGATCATTGGTCTGAGCGGAAAACCCGTCGATCGAAACACGGAATTCCAGAGAGTACTCGCTCATTTGTTCAGCCCGGTGCAGGGCTTCCAACCAGTGGTCTTTCCAGACCGTACCATTGGTCAGTACCGTGGCTGGCCCGTACCGTAGAGTGGCGACGAGAATTTCGGTCATCTGAGGGTTGAGAAAAGGTTCTCCGCCTGTGAAATAGTACTCTTTGACACCCAACTCGCGCGCTTCTTCGAGGCGTTGTTTGACGGCTGGGAGTGTGAGGAACCCAAAAGACCGATTGTGTGGACTGCAGCTGATGAAACAGTGATGGCAGGTGAGATTGCAGAGTGTGCCCGCCACTTGGAACCAGAGTTGGTCTAGTGATGCCAGGCTGATGCTCGGGGAATGTTGAACGGTCATGGGCATTAACCCAAAGTAACGCTCTCGTAGAGGTCGAGGTCGTCACGGTCGCCAATCAGCGTAAACAGGTCACGGATCTGGACGAGTCCAGCGGCGATCAGGAACTGCGAGTTTCTACCATAGCTCTTGGTGCCCAGGATATAGAAATTAGGTTCTGGTGACACGAGCGACTGAGGACCAGCACCGGAGATGGTCAGACAATCGGTGGATTCTTGCCCGAGAAGTGTTGCCGCGAGCTTAATAGGGCCTTCGGTGGCGTAGCATTCGTGGATTTGAAGTTCTCGGTACAAATCCCGATCGGGGCGAAAACCGACATTCGCCAGGATCCGGTCAAATGATTCGTTTCCTTGGCGTGAACCGCCGAAGCTGACAGACCACCGTTGCTGGGCAGAATCGTATTCCACTGCTTCGACCCAGGTTGCCGGCCAGTGCTGAACGGGAGAATCCGGGGCGTCGACCAGACGATTTACTGCTCGAGTGAGTCGCGCGCGTTCGTGCAGTTTGTCGTCTGTAATCTCCAGCAGGGGACCGGCGCCCGCGATCGTTGCGCGGCGCGTACACCAGGCAATGCTGGTCTGCCGAGCGGTGTTTGCCAGATCGGCTAAAGCCAGAACGTTCGTGGCGGCCGAAAAACCAGATCCGATAACCAGAGTGCGGCGGTTTGCAAACCGTTCACGATCGGTTCCCAAGAAATCGGGCAATCGGTAGTCGATTGCCTCGGCATGATGGCGTTCACCGATCGCTGGCGCGCCGCCTGGGCCTAGACAGTTGGTTTGGCCCCAGACACCGGTCGTGTCAATCACTGCCTCAGCGAATTCAGTACTCTCCTGTCCCTGACGATCTCGAATGAGAATGCGAAAAGGCTCGTTCCCCCGATCTGAACTTGCTGGGGCGTCTGCCTTGGAAAGCGTCTGTTTGCCGACGGAGAGAACTTGCGTGTCGCGCCGGATGTGATCTTTCAGCAGATCGCTGGCAGCCAGGGGGAGCAGATACCTCTCGCGCCATTCGTTCCCCGTCAACAACTCCTCGTCGTGGGGGGGCGTAGCGTCCGGATTTTGCGCCTGAATCGCCGCCAATCCCAGGGGCGACCGATTCATGTGGAACGGGCTGAACATCCGCACGTGTCCCCATCCGTGGACCGCTTGTGCGATTTCTCCTTGTTCGTAGATCGTGGTTTGGTAGCCGAGATAACGCGCGTAGAGGCCTGTTTCCAGGCCACAGGGTCCCGCGCCGAGAATGGCGATTCGCGATGGCGGCTCTAAATGCATAGCATGGGAAGGTGGTACGAGGGCGCGGCTGGTTGAAAAGACAGCCCTGCTTAGTCCATCATTGTAGAAAAGCAACGGATTTCGCAAGGTAGTTTTCAATGCTTGAACGCGAAGAATATGTGGAACAGGCCTATCTGTTTCGTGTGCTTGCGGATCGCCTTCCTGACAACATCCCGTTGCAGGACATCCTGGAGGATGTCGATGAGGAGTTGATGGCCACGACAAAATTGCCGTTGGCGGTGAGTTTCATTTCCAGTGAACTCAAGCACTTGGGGCAATTTGCACCAGCCATGGAGAAGTTGTCGCACTACTTCACCCCATTTCAAACTTATCTTGTCCGCGCCGCAGAGGATGATCGCGGTCGTTTTGAGATGCGTGTCGCCATTGAGATTCTCCGAATGGAAGCGGAGTATCGGGCCGAGGAACCGACTTGTCAGGGTATTTTTCTTTACCAGTTCGAGGCACTTTGTCGCAATTATCTCGAATACGACAGGGGTCTGCAGGCGATTGCGTTGGATCCAATTTTTGATGAGAGTTGGCATGAATGGATACTCACTGTTCGCAGGCAAGTTGGCATCATTGATTTAGCGGAGTTACTCTACGTCCGCAGTGAGCATTACTGGGAACGCGAAAAGGCGGCTGGTCGACCCGATCCACCCACGGACAAACCGATCCTGTTTGGTGTCAAGGAGGGCCGGATCGCTTTTGCGCACCATCTCAAAGACCCGCTTTTCCTGTTTGCGGCACTACAGCGGCACTTGGGGTATCCCAAAGTGCCGCGGCCGAGCCGCGTAGACAACTCGCGGGATGTGATTCCCCAGTTGCTACGCCGGATGGAACGTCTGGAAACGCGGATCAAGTTGTGCGAGGAGGAACAGCGCGCGGGCATGGATTTGACTCAATTCTACGTGAATGGCGACGTTCCCGACCCACCGGATCCGGGTGCCCGCTGAGGTGGTTGCCGATTTGCTGCCCGAATTAGCTGGTTCTTGCCTCTACGGCTCCAGTTACAGGGTTTTCCGGCTTGCCGTCGCTAGTCTGTGGTGGTACGCTTTTCTGTATGAATTGGGGCAGATTTGGCCAACCGCTGCGGACCGCCAGACGCTCGAGGCAAACATTGCGTTGTTGTGTCCTTGGGGTGTCCAGCGAGGAATGATTTTCGCAGTCGGCTGGTGATTGTCGAGTCGTACACCTGGCGAACTGGGTGAGATGTCCTTTGGTTTGATCGAGGAAGGTCTACAGGGTTAGCATTCGCGTTGGCCATTGGCGATCTGGCTCGGGTATTGCGGTGAATTTTCAATTACGCCTTGACGCTGAATCTGTTGAACACGCCTTTCCGTCTGCTCCTCTTACCGTGGAGCCGCAGACGGCGGTTTGCGAAGTGTTCTTGCTGCTCAAAGATAGTCACGCTGGACATGTAATCGTGGGCCAGGCAGGTGAGATTCAAGGCATCTTTACTGAACGCGACGCCCTCAAATTGATGGCCGAGGGGGCAGACCTCCAAATTCCCGTGGCCGAGGTGATGTCGCGCGATCCAGTCACGATGCGTGTCGATGATACCGTAGGCAGGGCGATTACCAGCATGGCGCAAGGTGGTTACCGGCGACTGCCGGTCGTTGACGAGACCGCGACATTGCGAGGAGTGCTCAAGTCGTCTGGAATATTACACTACCTGGTTCAACACTTTCCCGCAGTAATTTACAACTTACCTCCCCAGCCCCACCACAAAACCCAGGAACGAGAAGGCGCCTAACTCGAACCCGAGTTGTTCCCGGATTATTATTGTCATTTCCCACCCGCCGCAAAGCGATTCCTTACTCTCAGATTGAAACGACCAGGAATTTCATGTCTTCAACGATTGAATCGCCTCCAGAATCTGCCAAATCCGTAGAGCACCTGGCCGCAGCCACAGTGCGGCTCGCGGGTGACTCTGGCGATGGGATGCAGATTACAGGAACTCAACTAACGAATACGTCTGCCTTGGCGGGTAATGACGTCGCGACCTTCCCAGATTTCCCGGCCGAAATCCGCGCTCCGAAGGGCACGCGCGCGGGAGTGAGCGGATTTCAGGTGCATTTTGCTTCGGAAGATATCTTTACGCCGGGTGACCATCTGGATGCGTTGGTCGTGATGAATCCGGCGGCGTTGGTGACCAATCTCCCGGACCTGAAGTCCGGTGGAATTCTGATTGTCAATGAGGACAATTTTGAAGGCCGCGACTTGAAGTTAGCGAACCTCGAAGAAAATCCCCTTGAGAATGATAGCCTGGGCGATTACCGCGTCTTTCGTGTGCCGATGACTAACTTGACGCGCAAGGCGGTCGAGATGGTCGAGACCGAAGATGGTAAAGCTCTCAGCCAGAAAGTGGCCGATCGCTGTAAGAACTTCTTTGCCATGGGTTTGATCTACTGGCTTTATGGGCGCGATCTGGATCCGACGTTGCGTTTCATTCGTGAGAAGTTTGGCAAACGCCCCGAGATTGTCGAAGCGAATGAGAGAGCGCTGCGTTCGGGATGGAATTACGGTGAGACGACCGAAGCCTTTATCAGTAGCTACCAGGTCGAGAAGGCAACTTTGCCCGCTGGGACGTATCGGAATGTGATGGGGAATCAGGCGCTCGCTTGGGGTCTGTTGACGGCTTCGAAAATGAGCGGGGCGGAACTGTTCATCGGAACCTATCCGATTACACCGGCGAGTGACATTCTTCACGAGTTGAGCAAGTTCAAGGAATTCGGCGTTCGTACGTTCCAGGCGGAGGATGAGATTGCGGCGGTTTGTTCGGCCATCGGCGCCGCTTTTGGTGGTGCCATGGCGATTACGTCCTCCAGTGGGCCGGGAATTGCGTTGAAAGGCGAGGCCATGGGACTGGGGATGATTCTCGAATTGCCGATGATCATCATCAATGTTCAGCGTGGTGGTCCAAGTACCGGATTACCAACAAAAACAGAGCAATCAGATTTGCTGCAAGTAATGTACGGTCGAAATGGTGAATCTCCTTTGCCAGTGATTGCTGCCCGTAGCCCGAGCGATTGTTTTGAAGTCGCGCAGGAAGCGTGGCGCATTGCGACCCGTTTTATGGTGCCGGTGATACTGCTCTCCGACGGGTACATCGCCAATGGAGCGGAACCATGGCGAATTCCCGACGTGGAAGATTTGAATAAAATTGAAATTAACCACCCACAGGCGACGGAGGGTGAGGAGTTTCAGCCGTACGTCAGAAATGAACGCCTGGCGCGCCCCTGGGCCTTGCCCGGTACGCCGGGATTGGAGCACCGGCTTGGTGGTCTGGAAAAACAGGATATCACCGGCAACGTCAGTTATGACCCGGACAATCATCAGCATATGACGAATGTACGCCAGCAGAAGGTGGACAATATCGCGGAGGACATCCCTGAACAGTCGGTCGTCGGTCCCGAAAGTGGTGATCTGCTCGTCGTCAGTTGGGGCGGAACATTTGGCGCCTGTACGACCGCAGTTGAACGCTGTCAACGTGACGGTTTGTCTGTGGCACATGCCCATTTGCGATATTTGAATCCGTTTCCCAGGAATTTGGGTGACCTGTTGTCACGGTATCAACGAATCTTGGTGCCAGAGCTTAATATGGGACAGTTGCGAGCAATTCTCAGGTCAACATACCTGGTCGATGCAGAGGGATTGAATAAGGTTCAGGGCAAGCCGTTCGCCGTGACCGAAATTGTCGACAAAATCAAGGCACTGTTAGCTTGAAGGACGTGTAGCTTGAAGGACGTGTGCGTCGTAGATTCATTTGTACTTTCGATCTGTTTGTGATGCCGAGTTGAAACATGGCTACTGAATTACCGGTCTTGAAACCCGCGGACTTTGCTAGTGATCAGGATATTCGATGGTGTCCTGGTTGCGGGGATTATTCCATTCTGGCGCAAATGAAGAAGATGCTGCCTACGCTCGGTTTTCCGCGCGAGAAGATCTGCTTCATTTCCGGGATTGGTTGCTCCAGTCGGTTTCCTTACTACATGGAGACGTATGGAATCCATAGCATTCACGGCCGGGCTCCGGCGTTTGCGACCGGGCTCAAGAATGTTCGTCCTGACCTGATGATTTGGGTAATCACGGGAGATGGCGATGGATTAAGTATCGGTGGAAACCATCTAATGCATGCCATCCGTCGTAACCTCGACATTAATATCGTCATGTTCAATAACCGTATCTATGGTCTCACGAAGGGGCAGTATTCTCCAACCTCGCCCTTGGGGAAAGTGACCAAAAGTACGCCGATGGGAGCTATTGATAACCCACTCCATCCACTCTCGATTGCGATCGGCTGCGAAGGCTCATTTGTAGCGCGTTCGATCGACGTCAACATCAAGCATCTAGGGGCGACTTTGAAGCGGGCTGCCGAACATAAGGGCACTTCGTTTGTTGAGGTTTACCAGAATTGCAATGTGTTCAACGACGGCGCTTGGGATTATGCGACCGACCGTCAATCCAAGGCGGATAATGTCCTCGAATTGGAGCATGGCAAGCCGTTGATCTTCGGCAAGAATCGCGACCGGGGAATTCGTCTCAACGGTATGAATCCTGAAGTCGTTGAGCTTGGTAAAGGGATCAGTGAGGATGATCTGCTGTTTCACGATGAGAAGGCCGACGAGCCTTCATTGGCGTATTTGCTGAGTCGCTTACGCAACGAGGATGGATTTCCGGAACCCATTGGTGTGTTTCGTGCGATCGACAAGCCGAAATATGACGAACAGCTGAATCAACAGATTGAGTATGCCAAGGAAACAAAGGGTGACGGCAGTTTGGATAAGCTGTTTCACTCCGGTGATACGTGGACGGTATCATGATCTCATGTCCCGACTGCAGTTTCGAAAATATCGAGGGTAGCGATGAATGTCAGCAGTGCGGCCAGTCGCTGACGACACTGCATCTTGCGGAACCTGCCACGGATGTTGAACGCAGTTTGCTCGATGATCGAGTGGGCGTGCTGGATCCTAAATTACCTGTCGCGGTTACTCCCCAGACGCCGGTGGGGGAAGTTCTGCAGAAGCTCGTTGCGCAGTCAATTGGATGTGTGATTGTGGTGGAAAATCAGGAACTGGTCGGCATTTTCAGTGAGCGTGACGCGCTGCAGAAGTTAAATGTTGACGTTGACGCATTCCGTGACCATCCGGTTTCCGAGTATATGACTTCCGACCCGCAGACTTTGGAGGCAGATTCCAAGGTGGCATTTGCGGTCCAACGTATGGATTTGGGAAGTTACCGTCATGTTCCTATTGTTGATGACCAGGGACGCCCGGTAGGAATTGTCTCGGTGCGTGATATCCTGCGGTATCTCGCCGACAAGATGGGCGCGGTTGACGTATAGTGTGGGTCGGAAGTGCTGTCTCGTTGGGGCCGGTCCGCAATGACAGACTGGCCCTTTCTTTCGCAAATTGCAGAGGATGGTCAAATGGCCAAGGTTTTGATGCCGTTGGGCGACGCCACGGAAGCCATGGATACGCTGTACCCGTTTTTTCGATTGCAAGAAGACGGCTATGAGGTTGTGGTGGCTGGTCCCGAGGCCCGTCTTTATCACACGGTACTTCACGAAATTCCTCCGGATTCCAGTATTCCCTGGGATATTACTCAGGAACGACCTGGCTACTTCATCAAGGCAGAGGTCGCATTCGCCGACGTGCGATCCGAGGATTATGCTGGGATGTTCGTCTCGGGTGGTCGTGCCCCCGAATACATCCGCTATGACAAGGACCTGTTACGGATTACTAGTGAGATGGCGGCGGCGGAGAAACCGATCGCCTGTGTTTGCCATGGCATTGAGATCTTGACCGCGGCCGACGTGATTCGAGGCAAGACTGTGACGACGGTGGCCAAATGCGCTTTGGATGCTGAACAGGGAGGGGCGAACTACGTGGACCAGGAAGTGGTCCTGGACGGTAATCTTGTCACCTCGCGAGTCTGGCATGACAATGCTGCTTTAATGAGAGAGTTCATGCGTATGCTCAAGGATGCGTAAAGCTCTAGTTGAAGAGGACACGCGAGTTTCCAGCTTTGTGGTACCACGAGTAAATCCAGCTCCTTGGGTGCGCACGGTATCGATCGGCGTCCTGCTTGATGGCTTCCTAGCCGAGGTTTCTTGGTGTGATCCGTCCGAGTCCAGGATTGACGCGATTTGGAAAACTGGCAGCGGTAATGCTGTTACTTGTTTGGGGATTCCACTGGGTTGGTCCCTGGGAATTTCGACGCGGTAACGAAACCGTTCGTGAACGTCCACAACCCCTGACCGATGACGAACACGAGGTGGCTCTAGAGCGACCTCCAGAGCCACCAGCTGTAGCCGGGGACGAAGCAGCTCTATCGGACGCATCGCCGCAGGACGGGGGAAGCCGGTCAGTACCGGCCGCGCCGGCGGTGGCGTCGTCGGCAACGGGACGAGCAGCGTCCCCCAGATTCCGGTGGCATGAGATACTTGATGACCAGAGTGCTCCGGCCGACTATCGTTCGATCTGTTTTGCACCAATGAGGGCGTTTTCCGATAGTGACCCTGTGGAATGGATGTCGGATTGGTTGGAAGATTTGGGTGAAGGAGTTCCGGCGTTAACCGCTGTTGAGGGCGATACAGCACATCACGTGGCATTGCAGGGCCGTGTTCGTTTGCGGCCGCCGTTGCGGTCCGACGTTACCTTGCGCCTGGGATTCGAGCGATTGAATCAATTTGCGTTACGAGCCTGGTCCGGACTGACCGGTGCAAGTTTGGTCTATAGAAGTGGGGATAAGGGAGGGTGGGAAGGCTACCTGCTGCAGCGCGCGGAAGGACAGAGTGACCCATCGTTTCGGCAGCTCGTGGTACGCGATGAAGGACGCTGGCTGCGACGCGAGGTGTCAAGTGGGCAGCCGCTCGCATTACGTTACCGCGGCGGCTATTTGGTTCTCAGTTGTGGGCAAACAGTTCTGTTGCAAGTGCCGATGCAAGGTGAGCCTCGTGACGTCTACATGAACGGTTCGGCCGTGATGCGAGGGCTAGACCTGCTGCGCAGTCAAGGGGGACCGCTGGCTGAGCCTGACCCTGCAGACACAAGGCAGTCTCTGCCCTTGGAAACGCTGCGTTGGACGGGTGGCCAACGGACTGAAGTTGATCCGGGTGGGTTCACAACGCTATCCGCCGGACAAGGTGACGCGGTGTGGGCAGCGCTGCCGACGGTAGGCCTGACGGAAGTGCTTGTCGAATTAGTGAATGCGCATGCCGGCCTTGGTGTTTTCCTGGGTGGAAGCCGAGGGAGCCCGCGTTGTGTTGTTCGCCTGCTTCCACCTGGCGAGAATGCGGCCGGTGCGCAATTCAGGCATGCCGCTCCCACGACAGCGGCTCAGGTCGCCGCGACATCTCCCAGGAACAAAGTTGTCTCCAGGCATCCGCAACCGCCACAGTGGGTGCGTTTTCTAGTGGGTTGCGGGGGAGTCCGCGCTTGGGTGAGTCGCGATGGTGTGCATTGGCTGAGCCTGGGAAGAGTTCCACTTGAGAGCGCGCAGCTGGTCACTGTCGGTTTCGTGGTCCCAGCAGAAAGTACCACGAAAAACGTATCGGTCCGCCGCGTTACTTCCCGCCTTTTGCCGGGATTGGACATGTTTGCTTCGCTTGACGAGGCAGTGAAGAAACTTGAGCTTGATGACCTAACGCAGCTGCAGGACTGGAAGGCATTGATCGCGCAGGCTCGCCCACCAGCGGTCGCTGCAGAAGATTGGGGCGCGGCCTGTGCATTGCGCACATTGCGGAATGACTCGACCGTTCCCTACGCGAATCAGCTGATGGAGCTTGTGCTCGATTGGTTAATGACCAGCGGGGTTGAGAATCGGAGTCGATTCCAAACCCTGCAAACCGCGATGAAGCTACTCGACATGAGCGAGTCCCACCGTCTCGTTGCGATGGTCGATCGATTTCATCGTTTGGCGGAGGATTGGTCGCGTGTACAGGGGGCTGAACCATATCGCCTGGTGAGACAAGCTCTGCTGCGGCTGCCCGTCGTCGCCAGTGGAGAGTTTCAGGTCACGCGATTTGGATCCCTACGCAACGAGTTGTTGCACGAGATGAGTGCCCGAACGGCAGATCGTGTGTTGGCGGTGATCCAGCGAGCGGAATTTGATCGCACGGCTGGCACGCTGCAGGAGAAGGACTGGCTGGCCTGGAGTCAGGCACATGCCGGGGGACAGCTGTTGCACCAGGCCACAGGTGAGCCAAGCGTTAGGATTCCGCGTGACTGGGAGCACCCACTGGTAGTGGATGTTCACCGTGAGACCTACAACGCACTTGCAGAGTTGCATGCGCTTGTCACGGACGGTGCGTTGGCAGATGCGTCAGAGTGGCTGGCAAAGCTCGATTTGCAGAGACTCGACGGTTTGGCGCCTGATCCGGAAGACAGGAACTTGTGGGTATCGTTGCCCTTGTCGCTGCGACTGCTCTGTCGGCAAGTTCCAGGTTTGGCGCAAACATTGAATGAGCAACATGGAGACCTAATTCGTTTGCGACTTGAAGAGGCAATGAACGCCAATCAGCAATCGATGGTGCGCCGAGTTGTCGAGCAATTTCCCGGTACTTCAGGAGCGGTCGCCGGATATCGTTGGCTGGGGGATCGCGCGTTGATCAATGGGTTGTTTGTGGCGGCGGAGATGGACTATCGACAGGCTCTTGCCGATGCCGATGAAACTGCTCGTCCACGTTTGGAAGCATGTTTGCGGTTGACGCGGGCGCTGCGAGGTTCTGCTGACGGAACACCCCTGAAAACGGCAGTCCAAATCGGCCAGATGAGACTCGAGCCAAGCGAGTTGGAGGACCTGGCTGAGGAACTTGCTGGCCGTGTGCCACGGCACTCACAGCGGGCCACTGCTCAGCTCCCGAAGACGTCCTTTCCGACATCGCTGGCAGCGGTCTCGCGGAGTCGGTTCGACGGGCCTGCGGGTGATTTGCCACAACAGCAGGTGACTCCGGAGGTTACACGTTTAGGTGTGCCCTGGGCTGATCGCCAATTGGCGACCGCCGTCGAAGGTCAGATTCTGTATGTAAGTAATCGTTTTCATGTCGCTACTTATGACTTGCGATCAGGACAGCGCATGTGGCGGAACGAAACACTGGCAGACAAACGGCCGTTTCGTTCACGAGACTGGTCCTTGACCCGGATGCGTCCCTGCGTAGCGGAACAGCGTCTGTTTGTCCGGCTATTATACAGGCCGTCTCCTGTTTTGGTTTGTCTGGATAAGTCCGACGGGAGTCTGGTTTGGACGCGAGAACTACCAAGAGATGTTTGGTTTGTTTCGGATCCGCTGTTGAAATCACGGGAATTGTGGGTGTTGCAGACCCGACCCGCCGGGCCACATCAGTTGGACTTGCGATTGCTGGTCTTGGATCCTCGTACTGGTGGCGTGACCAGGCAGCACGACCTGCTGCGCGTTCGCGATTTATGGAAGGATGTGCGGTATTGCGAGTTAGTTGACTTGCCAGATGGAATTGTGGCAAGCACCGCAGGAGTCACCTTTCGGTTAGATGCGAGCGGTGCGCTGAGCTGGTTGCGGCGTCATGTGCTGGTACCAGTTCGCTTGGAGCCTGGCTGGGTGCGCCAGTACTTTCAACCGCCGTTGCCGGTTGGCGACCGCCTGCTGCTCACGCAACCAGGTGCAGCGGAAGTGGAATGCGTGGATCTCGCCAGTGGTCGGTTGCACCACCGCTGGGTTGAGCCTGATCTGGTACGTTGGATCGGACACGTCAATGAGTGCGTGATTTACCAGACTCGGATGGGCGTTGGGTCACGGTCGATGCGCGATGGTTCGTTGCAGTGGCACCATCGGGACGGGCCCTGGTTATCGGCGGCATGTCTCGAAGACAACCATGTGCTGGTTACTTCGCGTCAGGAGACAGGTGATCCACCCAATTGGTTTCAACCGAGATTGTCCTGTTACGATGCCTTGAGTGGGCGGCGGGCCAAAGCCTGGTTGTTAACGGATCTGGTCGACCCGGATCCCAGAATGGGACCGCTGTGGAAAGCGGGTAAGGCATGGTGGGCCTTTGTCGGGCGCGGACCCAACGATCCGCACCGTGACCTGGTGGAGTTGAAACCGCGGCTTCTCGAGGTTCCACCACAACCACAAGAGAGCAAGCCGCATGAAGACTAAGCACGATGGTTTACCCTTGGTGAGCAAGGATTACGGCTGGTTTTACGGCGTGTTGTGCGGGTTCATCTTGGCTGTTCCGGTATGCCCTGTTCTCTCTCAAACCGAAGATTGGGAGATTACCGCTGCAAGTGAAAAGGCGTTGCAGGCGGGTTTGCGTTGGCTGGCGGCTAACCAGGGCGCAGAAGGAAATTGGGGGTCCAATGATCTAGGCCTCGTGAGTATGGGTGTCTTGGCATTCTTGGCTGATGGGCACGCCCCAGGTCGTGGCAAATACGGACCGGTACTGCAGAAATCAATTGACTATCTAGTTGACAATGCGCGTCCATCCGGCCTGTTGAATATCTCGAATTCGCAGCGTGATATGTATAACCATGGGTTGGCGACATTTGTGCTCGGTCAAGCGCATGGGACGAATACAAGCCAGGATCAGAAGCTTACCCGGGTTCTCGATCGGGCTCTCAAGTTGATTGTCAATACGCAATGCGATGATGGTGGGTGGGACTATCATGCCCGGCGCAAAACGAGTGGGCATGACTTGAGTTTGGTGGTCATGCAGGCCAAAGCGTTACGTAGTGCAATGGATAGTGGGCTGCGAGTGCCCCCCGAGGTGGTTTCCTTGGCCTTGCGTAGTGTGCGTGAGCACTACGCTCCCAAGAATGGAAAACGTGGGGCGCCAGAGGCGGAACAGCGCGAGGGACCTGGCCAATTTGCTTACGGTAAAGGGGGCGGTGGGGGTACCACCGCAATGGCGGCTGCGGGTGTCGTTTGCCTGCAGGAGTTCGGCCAATACGACGACTGGCGCATTGTCAAGAATACGCGCGTGCTGGAAGAGGCGATAGGCCGTGTCGCCCCATCCTCGCGACGTGACGGCAAGATGCCGTTCGATGCATATACCCTGTACTATGTGGGACAGGCGCTTTACCAGGTGAGTGGGGACGTGTGGAAACGGAACTATCCGCAGCTCCGCGACCACCTTGTCGCAACTCAGATACGAAGTGCGCGAGATCCTACACGACATGGGAGTTGGCGCGATGTCGGCGCCCGCGGAGGAGGGCGCGTCGGCGGCAAGCCAGGTCAACTATATGGTACGGCCGTGGCCTGCTTCATTCTCGCTATTCCCAATCGGTATTTGCCGATTTTGCAGGAAGGGCGAATCGAAGCACTCCGCTCCCGGCAGCGGCAAAGTCCTGACGTGAGTCGCTGAAACGACCACGTAAACCGCGCCGTGTCGGTTGATTATTTTACCGTCACGAGCTCCACATCGAAGACCAACGTGGCGTTGGGTGGAATCACGTTTCCCGCACCGCGTTTTCCGTAGGCCAGTTCCGGTGGGATGACGAGAATCCGCTGTTCCCCGACTTTCATGTCAGAGAGTGCCTCGTCCCAGCCAGCGATTACTCTTCCAACGCCGACGGTGAATTCCAACGGTTTGCCACGATCGCGAGAGCTGTCGAACTTCTTTCCCCCTGGAAACGAGCCGGTGTAATGTGCCTGCACGAGTTTGTTCTTGCCAGCCTTTTCACCGCTGCCCGGCTTGAGCACCAGGTACTTCACTCCGAGTTTGCTGGTCTGGAGCTTTTTGCCCGGGTACTTCTTGGTCAACGTGGCCAGGAAAGTTGCCAGTTGTTTCTCGCGTTTTGCGATGTCGCGCTGGGGTTTGGTTTTCACCAGCATGTCAAACGCTGCCTGATCCGACTTGAACTTCTTCGCTTTGTCACCGACTCGCAAGATCTTCACCGTCTTGATCTTGTCGCCTTTTTGGATCTTGTCGACGATATCCTGTCCCTCTGTCACGTGACCAAATACGCTGTGTTTGTCGTCCAGCCAAGGCGTCGCCTTGTGGGTAATGAAGAACTGGCTGCCATTACTGCTGGGACCGGAATTTGCCATCGAGAGAATGCCCGGCCCGCTGTGGCGTAGTGAAGAATCAAATTCGTCGATGAATTTGTAGCCAGGGTCACCGGTCCCGGTGCCCAGAGGGCAGCCACCCTGGATCATGAAGTCAGCGATCACGCGGTGGAAAATGAGTCCGTCGTAAAACGGCTTTCCTTTTTTGTTTGAGTTTCTGGTGCCTTCGGCCAGACCGATGAAATTGGCTACCGTGATCGGTGTTTTTTCATACTCCAGCTGGACAATGATTTTGCCTTTGCTGGTATCAAATTCGGCAAAGATCCCTTGCTTAGGCGCTTGGGTTTCAGGGGCTTTCTTTTCTTGTGCCGCCGCTGATCCCGCGAGCAGTCCGAGGGTCAATACGAGAAAACGGGTTCCCAGACGTTTCAGGTGAGTTCGCATCGAAATATCCTCGGGTGTGAGATGGGCAGTCGCGACAACCGCGCGTTTCCAGTTTGTTTCAGTGGATTAGGCCAGATTGTGTCAGTGGATTAGCCAGATTGTGTCAGTGGATGTAGGATGTCGGCAGGTGTCGTGGCCGGTTTTCCGTCAACCGGTGTACCAGCTTCACGTGCCGCCGACCGTCGATCCTAGGATAGTTACTGGCAGACGTCAATTGTCTGCCTCCGGGAACTGATCTGGTTGGTCCTAAGCCTGTGAGAAGACAAAGAAACGGGGACGCTCCTGCGCCGAGACCGTGCCTCAACAAAAAAAACGGCGCCGTTCAGGGCGCCGGGTTGGTGAAACCATCGCAGTCTCGTCGTTTGGACACGGTTTTGCCAATGCCCTGGTTGGCCGCCCTGGCTCGGGGCAAAGAACTAGCGTCTGCGCCCGTCCTAAGTGTCGTCGCTCTGGTTTTCCGTTTTCTGTCGGTTTTTGGTCCCCGCGTCGCGTTTCTCGTTGTTGTTTTCACTTGGCGCTGGGGTGACGCCATCTGGAGCGGGGCGGCGTGGACGCGCGTTGCCTCGTCCCTGATTCTCCCGACCCTCAAAACCACCCCGAACGCGACCACCGAATCCACCTCGTTCACGGCCGCTCGGGCGACCCCCAAAACCGCCGGGACCGAAACGCTGTGACATACCCTCGGCCAGTTTTCGCAGTTCATCACGGTCCAGTTTTCCGTCCTTGTTCGCATCGAATTCAAGGGCGCGTTCCACAAACTGCTCGGGATCCGGCGGTCCCCCCCCAAAACGTCCGCCGGGGCCCCGTCGTCCTTCGTCCGGTCGTCCAAATCCACGACCACCTTCGGGAGCATCGAATCCACGCGGAGCGCGCCGGCCTTCGTCAGGTGGGCCGAATCCCCTGGCTCCCTCACGTCCACCGGGGCGGCCACCGAATCCGCCACGCTCACGGCCACCGCCAAATCCCCCACGGCCACCGCCAAATCGTCCGCGGTCGCGGCCACCAAATCCTCCGCGGCCAGAGCGACGACTTGCCTCGACCGCCATGTTTTGCAGTTCGGTACGATCTAATTTGCCATTCTCGTCTCGATCGTGTCTTTCCAGGATTCGTTGCATCCGTTCCGGCAGTTCTTCTTTGCTGAGTTGTCCGTCTTTGTTGTCATCGAAGGCCATCAGTCGTTGGATGAAACGTTCGCCAGTATTATCTGAATCGCGCGAGTCTGGTTCGCGTCCTGGACGCCGCGGGGGCCCCTCCGCTTCGGTGGGGCCCCGTCGACGACCGTCGGGGCGCGCATGGTCCCGCTCTCGGCGATCGCGTGGGGCTGCCAGTTCGTCAGCGCTTAAACGCCCGTTTCCATCACGATCCAGTTTCTGTAATTTCTCGGTTGCCGCCGCCACTTCTGCCGGAGATAGTTGGCCGTCTCGGTTGGTGTCCAAAGACTGTAGGATCAAGCTCGGCGGGCGCCGGTCGCGTTCGCGGCCGCGACGGTCTAGATCCTGAGGACGTTGATCCTGAGGACGTTGATCCTGAGGACGTTG
>PAQH01000009.1 GCA_002709225.1 Planctomycetaceae bacterium | reverse complement strand
CAACGCCGGCAGCTCCATGTCAGGGGTAGCCAACGCCGGCAGCTCCATGTCAGGGGTAGCCAACGCCGGCAGCTCCATGCCAGGGGTAGCCAACGCCGGCAGCTCCATGCCAGGAGTAGCCAACGCCGGCAGCTCCATGCCAGGAGTAGCCAACGCCGGTACAGCGGTGTCAGGCACGGCCGGCTTCTCCAGCCCCTCGCAAAGCGAATCCATGTTCGACTTGAGCGAGTCCAAACACGCCTGATTCGCTGAGGGCAGCTCAGGTCGGGACGGCAGCTCAGGTCGGGTTAAAGAAGACATGTGGGGCGGTTCCCCCGGTTCAAAGCTGGACCAGTCTGGAGATATCTCTGGCAGGCTGTTCGCGGGCATGGAACCAAATGCACCCGCACCTCCTGCCAGCATGGCTTGCAGATCCTGAGGAGACGCGCCCAAGGCAGGAGTAATACCATTCAACGAAGCACCAAAACCAGCAGCGGAAGACAACGCCGAAATGTCCGGCGCGGACAGTCCCAAACCCTCCGGCAACTCCAAGGCCGGCGTTGCCAGGGTGGGCAATCCGGCCGTGAGTTCCTGTAACACCGCCAAGTTGGCCTGCAACGCGGCCAACTGTTCCGTGCCAAATGAGGGGAGTCCTGCGGGAAACGACATTCCACCTATCCCGCCCATAGCAGGCGGAGCCCCCTCCACCGACAAAGACATGTCACCAAACGGCGCCAGTTCCGGCGGGGTCAGACTTAAATCAAGTGACGCATCCAAAGATGCCAGCGTCGCGAGATTGCCAATTGCTAACGACCACTCCGGGGGCGTGAGATCGAGTGTTGGCATTTCCAATTGCGCCAGCGAATCACACAACCCACCCAACGCGTCCCAGCCACCGGGCAACTGCAAATCGATACCGAGTGCGTTAACCGCAATTTCAAGTCGAGCCGCCATCGCCATCTCCAAGGCAAACGTTGGCAATTCAGGAAATCCGGCAGGCAGGAGCCCGGCCAGCGCAGCCAAATCATTGCCAAACTGCTCGATAGCGCCTTCCATCATCAAGTTGACACCTAGCCCACCTTCCAATGCCCCTAAAGCCAAACCAGCCTCACCGACACCTGGCAGTTGAAGTTCCAGAGAGGGAATCAACCCTTCCAACTGCTGGATCGAGGGCGTACACAAGTTCAACGAAGCGGCGAGGCCGTCAAGTTGCAGCTGCAAATCGGGAATGGGAACCTGCAGATTCAGCGAGAAACTACCCGCCAGAAATGCTAATGATTCGATCTGAGCCAACTCTCCCAGGGACGGCAATTCAGGCATTGTTATCTCGGATGCTGACAATACCGCAGCCAATTCCCCAAACTGCGGTCCCGTCATCGTCGCCATGAACATTCCCAAGCCACTGCCCAACGCCTGCAGGTCGGGCAGCGCCGGGATCTCGGGTAACGCAGGAAAGTCCAGAGCTCCCAATTCCGCCATTTGCATCGCAAAAGACAGGTTGAACTCCGAAAGCATCGGTTGACAGAAACACACCATGACAATGCAAACTCCCGTTTGCCTGGCCTCAAATAGTCGCTGCTCCGCCAGCTACTTAGTCGATCAGCAGTCGGCGATCGCAGCGAAAGTCTTTGCGTACCCCTCCATTCTACACACACCGCATTTTCTTACTTGACGCGCTGTAACGCAACTTCTAGTCTCGCACTGCGATCGCGAGGGCACCGCTACTCCAATCGTGCCGGACGCACGTCGCACAGATCATGACACTCTTGCCGGGGCACTCACTCATGCCAGCTAAACGGACCCAAAAAGCCAACCCGCTGCAAATCACGACACCGTTAGGTGCCGACAAACTATTGATCTCAGCCTTGCAAGGCGTCGAGGGCATTAACCGCCTTTATCAGTTCGATGTCCAGCTATGGTCGGAAGACTCCAACATCAAACCCACCGAAATCGTCGGAAAACACGTCGGCATCAAGTACACACAAGCCTCCAAAGAGGTCCGGTATTTCCATGGCATGGTTAGTCGGTTTCGCGCCGGCCGTACGACCGAGGATTTGCGAGAATACCGTGCCCGAATTGTGCCTGACTTGTGGAAAACCACGCAGTCTCGAGACCACAAGATCTACCAGAAGAAAAAACAGACTGCGATGGATGTCGTAGAAGAGGTTCTCGACCTCTACGGCATCACCGACCTGGACAAAACTGGTGTCAAGGACAAGTTTTCGGAACGTGAATATTGCGTCCAGTACGGCGAAAGCGCTTTCCATTTCCTCTCAAGGTTACTGGAGGACATCGGCGTCTTTTATTTCTTTCGCCACGAGAAAAGCAAACACGTGCTCGTCCTGGGAACCGCGAAAGCAACATTCAAGGACAACCCGACACGTGAAGCCAAAATCGAACGCATCAGTGGGGAATTGACCCGCACACGAAATTGGGACAATGACCACATCTCAAAGTGGGAACATCGTTACCAGTTCCGCGCTGGCAAGTGGACCACAACCGACTACGACTTTGTGAAACAATTTCCGGGCACAGCGCCGACGCCCAGTGACAAACTTCTGGCTACCAAAGACAGCACGCTGAAACTGGATGGCGCCAGTGACATCGAAAATTTCACGTACCCTGGTGGCTACACGGTGAAAGCGGATGGCAAGAAAGTCGTCGAACGACTGACCGAAGCCGAAGATGCAAGCTACCACCACGTACTCGCTGCAGGCCACTGCATCAATTTCGCGCCGGGAACAACCTTTACCCTGAAAGACCACCCCTGTAAAACGGAAAATGACAAAGAGTATCTGATCAGGACTGTCCAGCACCGGCTACGAACAATCCAGCCCTTCGATTATGGCATCGACAGCGGATCTTCCACTGGCTACCAGAATCAGTTTACATGCATTCCCTCCGACACGCCCTTTCGCCCTCAACGGAAAACTGCTCGGCCACAGATTGCTGGCAACCAGACGGCAGTCGTCGTCGGCAAGAAGGGCGAAGAGATCTGGACCGATGAACACGGCCGGATCCAGGTCCAGTTTTTTTGGGACCGTGACGGCAAACGCGATGACAAAGGGCTATGCTGGTTGCGTTGTGTCCACCCGATGGCCGGTAAAGGATGGGGCTCCCTATTCCTGCCTCGTGTTGGCCAAGAGGTTGTTGTCACCTTTCTGGACGGCAACCCGGAACGTCCTCTGGTCACCGGAGTAGTCTACAACGGCGAACAAACCACGCCCTACAAACTGCCGGCTGAAGCCAGTCGGAGCGGTGTCAAAACAATGACCACCAAAGATGGGAGCGCTAAGACTTTCAACGAACTTCGTTTTGATGACAAGAAGGACAAGGAAGAAATCTACTTCCACGCAGAACGCGATTTCCAACGTATTGTAGAAAACAACGACTCACTCAAAGTCGGACAGGAGACCAAAGACCAGGGCGATCAAACGATCGACATCTACAACAACCAGACCCTGAACGTCGGGCAAGACGGCTGTAAAGAGGGCAGTCAGAAGGTCACAGTTTGGCAGAACCGCACAACAACCCTTAAGAAGGGAGACGACTCCCTGACGCTCGACGAAGGGGACCGCACCGTGAAATTAACCAAGGGAGATTTAAAGGCTACGGTCACTGCGGGAAGCCGCGAAGTCACCGTCAAAAAAGACGACAAGCAGACTGTCCAGAGTGGCAACCGCAAAGTGAGTGTCAACAGCGGAAACGATGAGTTGACCATCAAATCCGGCAACCAGACAATCAAGGTCAGCGCCGGAAAAAGTGAAATCACCGCAGGCCAGGAAATCACTCTCAAAGTGGGTGCGAACAGCATAAAAATCGACAACACGGGAATTACGATCAAGGGCACGAAAGTCGACATCCAGGCCAACGCTACCATCACCGTCAAAGCCTCGGCCATGGCGACCGTCGAAGGAAGCGCCAGCTTGACGCTCAAAGGTGGCCTGGTCAAGATAAACTGACCTCGCACGTCCTCCAACATTGCTCGCCGCCGCGTTGTGGCGAAATGAGCGGATCGAAAATACGTATGAACGTATCTCTGCGGGTTATCCAGGGCCCCTCGAGCGGCGACAGTGCTCTACTGAAGTTGCAGTCCCCCATCGAACTAGGGGCCGATGCGAATGCCGATCTCGTTCTCAACACCGACAGCTCCACCTCAGCAACCACCGTGCTGGCGGTCGGTCTGCCGGGTGGGTGCCGCATCTACACAGCCGACGGAAAACCGGCAATCGGGATCGCAAATCGGTACGTAAGCGATGCCGTCTTGCGTATTGGCGAGCGTTTTCAGGTCGCAGACTTTCTAATCCAGGTCACCCCCAGCGATGAGCTGGAAGCGGATCAGGAACCACCTGCAGACCTGGAAACGGCGGAGGCATTCATCCAACGGATGGAAATCGACCTAGACGCTGAGGAACTGGCTTTATTGGACCAGAGCATGCCGCCAGCTGACTATCTGGCCGCACTGGAAGCCGCCGGACACCTCACCGCGGCCCTAAGCATGCTCTCCCATTTGCTCCCCAAACAGGAGAGCGTCAAGTGGAGTTGTGAGTGCGTGCGTCAGCGGTTCGGTGATTCCCTTTCCGGGCCCCAAGCCAACGCACTGGCCACGGCCGAGCGATGGGCCACCACCCCGGATGAGAATTCCCGCCGTGCTGCGGAGCAGATCGCCGCAGCCTTTCCTCAGCCGGATTGCTTCAGTTTCCCATGCTTGGCAGCGTTCTGGAGCGAGGGAAGCATGGCACCGGTGGGCTCGCCCGAAGTACCACCAGCAGATCATTTGACAGGCAAGGCTGTCAGCGCGACGTTACTCGATGCCGCCGGCAAAACCGTACCTCCGCCATTCGACGAGACCATTCAAAGCTTTCTCGATTTGGCCAAACCTTACCCCGCACTCTGAAACCTTTGCCCCACACGGGAAGGGTCATTACCCTGACCCTTTGTCCTCCTTCTGCGCGGCGAAAGCGTGGACCTTATACTGAACGCAACTTCGCTCGTGAAGCCAAATCGCCCAATCGATGGCTGCGGATTCCGCCCGCAATCGCAAGGCATCAAGTGACTGGGGATGACCACCAGCTGCGAGCAGCTGCCGCAACAGGGGTTCCGCCGCACCCTGCAACTCCCCACGATCGGAGTGACCTCCGATCCACGCCCCCGGAGCAGTCGTACCAGGCGACCAGTCATACGGACTGCTCGCCAGCAACCACCCGCGCGTCACCAGGACTCGTTCCAGCTCCCGCAACAAATCAATGGGAGAACAAACGCAATCCAACACATTCAGACAATTGGACAACGAAAAGTGCTGGGACGAGAAAGGCAACGCTAACGCATCGCAACACCAAAAATCGACCTTATCAGCCGCCGGTAAATCAACGGCAAATTCCCTGGCCTCGTACACGACTCCGATTTTTCGCCTGCCAATACTGACGTGCCCCCGTTGCAGGATCTCCTGGGCCACTCGCAAGAAAGCGAAGTTCAAATCGACTCCCAACACGTCGGTATCGCATTGCTCGGCGAGATACCAAGCAGAGCGTCCCACCCCACAGCCCACGTCAAGTATGGGGCCCGTGGGGAGAGCTCCGCACAGCTGAAACCCGCCTTCCAGCAACTGCAGAAAACTTCCCTCTTGGGAACGCGTGTCCGCTCCCGCAGCGGTAACGCAATCGCCAAAATGGCTTTCCACGTACGTGCTCAACTGCTGACGTTCCGTGTCGTATTCCGATCCCGGTCCGCAACAATCCCCAATCAACGACATCGTCTCGTGGGCCAAGTCCGTACGTCGCGTGATCACCCCTTGATGTGTGGCGATGTAGGCCGCCACGTCAGGCACGATGATCGGGATGCCGTCGATTACCGGAAACTCGCCCAAACACTGGGGGTTGGTGCAGGTCAACCTCCCTTCAACGAGCACACCAGTATGTTCCTTAGCCCGTGACGCGACCTGCAACGGCCACATTTTCGCAAGAGCACCTTGACGACATTTAGGACATACCGGACGCAATGATTCGAAGTGCCGAAATCTCATAGTGCCTTACCCACCGATTAACACTGTTGGGCAACCCGGCGGCAGAATTTTCCCAGACGGCGCTGGAATGGGGGCGACACAACTGGCGTGAGCGGTCGTATCCCCAACGCGGGCCGCGGGCAGGACACCAATGAACACGGTTCCGGAACCTTTCACAATGAGTCCCGGTCCACCGGGTACGCAACCTGGCAACGAACACGGCGCTGTCGTGCCGGTAACCGTCGTGGCCGGCTTGTTACCAATCATAACATTAGGCTGCCCCTTGATAATCGCCAACGGCAATGGAGGATGGGGTGCCGGAGTGGGCGTCGGCGCGGGCGGATGCATCGGCGCATGACAGTGAGGACCGGTCTGCAGCACCTGGTCGCCCATTCTCGCGGCAGGCATAGACAAAGTGCTGAATCCTCTTGATGTGACAAACCTACATGCTGCACCGCCACCTGACAGCACAAAACCAACCGCCCATTAACGACAATCACTCTTGCGAGTTACCAGAACTTCCACCACGGCTTCTTGGCCTGGTTCCACTCGGCGTCACGGTCTCCCGTGCTCTCATCCCAACCAGTGGCCCCGTGTTCCGCCGCGTCGCTGGCAGCAGATGTTTCCTGCGAGGGCCGCAAACCGTCCGCTACACGAGCGGAGGAAACCGTCACGTCCCCACCGGGCCCGGCTGACTCCGGCGCCAAACCTTCCGTGGCAGCCTTCTCTCCACGTATCCCGGGCATTGCAGGAGTGGCGACGTCCGCAGCCTGGTCCACCACGGCCGCTTTCCCACTCGTCTCCGCCGCCCGATGGGAGACAGGTTCTGAATCCGACACTTGTGGAGCAGCGGGATTCTTGAGTGCATCCAACAACTCGGAATTCTGACCGACATTCAACGTCGACAGCTGTGACGTCACCGAGGATTGTCCAGCCGCCTGCATGAACAACTTGAAGAAAACACTCTCTGCTCCCGCACGGCCGGACTCGGCCAGGAACGTTCCTTGAATGAAACGAAACACATCTTGCGATTCGAACGCGTGGCCGTTTTCCTTGCCACTATCCGTCACAGCTTTCGTGAAACGGTTCAGCGCGGCAACAAACTCTTCCTGGAGCTGCGGATCGGCTGCAACTTTTTCTTGAAACGCTGTGAGTGCGGGGGAGGGCATAGGCAAGTCGTAGTTTCAGTCGAAAAGCGAAGGCTATTTTTTCTTTTGCGATTCTTCTCGGCTGAGCGCCGACTTGACAACGTCCTGGAAACCGGAAGAGAACGCCTCGCTCCCTCCGCCGAATGACATGGTTTTGAAAATCTGATTGTCCGGGTCGACGATTCTTAAACGTGAAACCAGTTTTCTGAGAAATGTGTTCCAGCGATCATCTTCGCTCTCTGGTTCAAGCACTTCATTGAGAAAATAGTCCCGTATTTCGTCTAGCGTGACAGGATGCCCGGCCGACTTGGACAGATCGATGGTCGCGGTCACAAAATCGTTGAAAGCGGTTTGGAGTTCGGATTGGAGGTAGTTTTGCGAAACTAACTCGTCAGCGTACTTCCTAAAATCCGCAAATGCCATTAGTAGCCGCCTCGCTTATCCGGACCAAACGCCAAGGCCATCGCGTCCCCAGGACTGAACAGACACAAAACTGCGTCACCCACACCAATTCTATTCATAACGTTCTACCGCCACAATATAATTGTTCCACCCGCGTGTTGGTCTTTGGGCAGTGTTCTTTTTGCGCACGGGTTATTTGCACACCACATCCTTGATCCATCAACCGGCGATTCTCAAACGCAAACGAGCTAACATTGGCCACCCAGCGTGCTCGACATATCCAGCTCTCTTCCTATGTGGACTGCGAACGGCTTAAGAAGCTCTTGGAGGAGGGGGCCGACTTTGTTGAACTCGCCGCGATTTACTCTCAGTGCAGCACGGCGACCCAAGGTGGCGAACTGGGATGTTTTTCCGCGAGCTTTCTCCCGCAAGTCATCGCCACCGCGCTCGCAGCCGCCCCAGTGGGTGAACTTATCGGGCCCGTCGAATCACCCTGGGGTTACCACTTGCTCGAAGTTACCGAGCGCACGCCTCCCTGATCCGCGCGAAGTCCACCATCCGACCACCAGGCAACCGGCCATGTGATCTATTTATCTCGGACCTTCCACAGGTTGTTTCTCGATCGGTAAAGACTCCGCTGGTCCAGGGTGACTAGCCAATGTTTGTCCGGACACCCGGCACTCTTGCGAGAAAGACCTAACGGTTGCTTTCCCGAGTGTGGTTCAGCGGAGGTCGCCTCGAGTTCTATGCAGGCAGTTGAAGCTGGTAAGAAACTCTGCTGCTCAGCTACCTTCGCGCGCGGCGGCCCACTAGGCACAGCGCACACGATTGCAGCGCCACTCACCGCGGCTATTCGTTGAAGTTCCGTCCAACACTCACCACCGGTGGCACGATTTGCCAAATCGCTCTGCGCAACCAGCAACAAATCGACTTGTTCTTCCACCATCCTGTCCACCACAAAACGAGCTTTCTCGGCGGCACCTAGCACATCGACGATCGATTCGCTCGACCAACACAGCCGTTCGACCTGCCGCAAATCGGTACCACGCGAAACGGCGATACGCCGGCATAAATCCATTATTTCGGCGCGTAGCGCGGAGTCCACCATGAAAAGCACTCGACGGGGACGCTGCTGAATCTTGAAGGCTCCCAAAAATGGGAACTCCTGCGCCGCGCTCAAGGCTAAATCCGCCATCGCAACGTGCTTTTGAAAATGGCATAAACCACCAAAACATGTCACTGTCCCCGCGACGATCAGATCTGCAACAAGATACCGTGAGCGAAGATCGCTGAAACGGATTTCACGTGAGGAAAGCAAATGTAACGTATTTTCGTAATCGGCGGATCGACGTTTGATGGCGAGGTCCGGCGCGGGTGCAATGCCACTTGATGTCGCATTGGATTCATTCTGGTGTGACCTGACGCCGCGCAGTAATCGCCACAAGGAGCCCAATGATAGTCCAAGTCGTTCCCGCCTGGTTAACGCGTCTGCGGGAACATCCACCTGGTTGTGTCCGCCATCGACCCAGGAAGCATCCGGCTCACTCCCGAACCCGCGAGTCCACAAACTGCGGCCCGCCAGGTCGCTGTCACCACCGTGCATTAAGGCAACATAACTCTCAAAACGTGTCCAGTCATTGCGCCCCCACGGCCACTCTGGCGATTCATCCGCCGGTATGGCGACGTTGAAAATCTCCGCCTGGGGATAACCTTGTAAACCCGATATGACATCAACGTTTCCAGCCGGCGAATTTGGGGCCGCCCAATAATGCAAACCGCCATGACGGCAAAACCTCATTTGCCAGTTAGCCGCATGAAACAAGTCACCCCAATTGCCACGGCAATCATAATCTTCGCGCACCGTAAGATCCGCTTTTCCGGCAAGTCGACGGACCTCCGGGATCTCTCCGGTAGGTGGACTCGATTGGAGCGATTCAGAACGATCAAGCGCGCCCGCGATCTCATGAAACAGCAACTGCTCTCCGACTTCGATGTGTGGGATGGCTTCGAGCGGTGAGCCAGAGACGTGCTCGAGACGCCAGGCCTCAAGCCCTCTTCCATTGTCGGGCGCTGGTACAAAACTATGGTCACCATGCGCATATACACGCAATTCTGGAATCGACGCATGCGCTGCCAACGGTTGCACCGCCAGCAGGCCGGTTCGAGGCGTCTCGCAACGGTAGTACAAGTGCGTTACCCCAGCGGGCGATCGAGCGACTGGCAAGCCATCCAGCAAACCAGTTTGACGCCGCTCAACGCGTTCGCGGAACGTATGCCAATCCTGGTCATGCTCGAACTCAAGGACTTCTAGTCCGCCGCTGACTTGCCCGGTGGCAATCCCGACAACCCAACTCGAGGTCTCAAATCGAGCCAGTGCCNTCCGCGGCGCCCGGCACTNGAAGAAATGGCGCCACGTACCAATCGCCGGCAGCGGCGGGCCGCTCGGCAACAACGGCAAGACNCTGAGTCCNCTCTCCCAACAGCGGTACGCCAGCGCCGCTACGCTATGCTTGGCCAGTACCATTCCTCCCCCCCCGGGGCTCACAATACGAGACATGCGAAATACAGGGGCTCTAAGGGCCTTGGAGAAGACAATCTAGCGACCCTACCCGAAGATTGCTAGCAGAGCGCCTAAGAGATTCTGCGCCTCGCTCAGGCAGGCGCCCACCCCGCGGATGGGCCGGGACTAGTCCACAGGCTGCGCGTCAATCTGGACGGCGCGCCAGACAATGATGCGACCGTCTTTGCCGCCACTAATCAGAGCATTTTCTTGCTTGCTAAAGTTGAGTGAGGACACCTCGCCTTTGTGTCCCTGCAGTGTTAACAACAAATTGACCTTCTCCGACATGAACGGTTCAGGTGGAGCCTCCACTTCCGGTTCAGCCGAAGCCTCCACTTCCGCTGGGGCTCCCCAGTCCCAGATTTTGATGGCGTTGTCGCGGCTGCCAGTCGCCAACCGCGAACTCGGTCCGCGTCCTAGAAAACGGGCGCATGTGATGGCGCCCGCATGCCCCTGCAGCGAACGGTACGGGATCATTTCCATCGTCCCTGCCTGACGTGGTTCAACCTTGTAAATCCGCAGTCGTGCTGCACCTTCTCCCCGACCAATCGCCAAATCTTCGTCTTCTCCCCGAGCAACCGCCAAATACTGACCACTGGGATCAAAAACCAACGCAGTAACCTCCGATTTTTTTTCATCATTGCTCAGAGGACCGAGCTCATCATCCAGTTTCAGTTCACCCGGTGTGTCGGGATTCGCGATCTCCGCAACCAATTTCTGGGTGTCAAACAAGTAAATCCTTCCGCCACTGGTACCGACCGCCAGTCGTTGATGTTTCCAGGCCAGCGCGGTGATCCCGTCGCCGCGATCATTTCCCGACCAAGGTACACGCCAGGCCCGGAGCGGCCCCTCCACCTCGATTTGGCCGATTGTCAACCCGCCACCTATGTCACCGGCCGCCACCAGGTAGGGCTGCCCGGGCACAGTGGGGTTGGCAAAGGCCACTGCCTGCATCGCCCCCTGCCCAACCGCACGAGCCTCCAACCGCCCCCACACGCGAGCGGCATCCGCTTCCCAAACCGTAGCCGTCCCCGTTCCATTGGCTGTCACAAGGAATCGTTCATCGGAACTCGCGACAATAGCATGTGCCGGCCGTTGAGGCTCAAAAGCAAAGTCCTCCGTTGCCGCAAGCGGTTCTCTCTCCTCACCGGCAAACCGGTCCATCTTCTGTTCCGCCGAGATTCGCCAACCGATGGAGCTATCGGCCCCCACTGTCACCAGTCGATTCTCGTCCAGAAAGACCATGGATTCGACCGTCGGCACGCCCCCTCCCTTGCGTTCCAGCCTGAACTCGCGCGAGATAGAATCTCTTCCCCCCCCTTCTCTCCACACTCTCAGTACCGGAACCTTCGGCTTCTCAACGGAATCACGTGGGCCCTGTATCGTGGCCAACAACTTACCATTGGGCGAATACGCAAGGCCGGTCGGAGGCTTCTGAAAAGGTCCCTTAGCGCGCGCAACCAGTACCGCGTAATCTCCTCTTGCCGCCCATGACCAGACCGAATACCGGTACTCGGCCTTCGATGACCTCAACTCAACCCGACGGACTTCAGCGACCTGTATCGCCAGCTGACCGGAATCGGGGCTGACTACCAGATGTACTCGCGCGACTTCCCAACGATGCGGGTCTGGCGGCATTTCACCGCGTCGACGCCGTATGACACCTAGAAACTTGCCATCCGCTACTTGGTAGTTGTGAATGGCGCCATTGGACAAAGCCAACACCAGTCTGTCAGGACCCAAAAAACAGATGTCATCAATCCTCGCGATCGGCTCTGTGTCGCCAGGAATACCGCGCAAAGGCGACTGGTCGGGGCCCCGGTTCGCGTCCCAAAGATAAACCTTTCCATCCGCATCGGCAGTGGCAAAATGTCGACTGTCAGGCGAGGAGACGATGTGGGTAATACGCGCGAAATGTGGCGTCTGCAACGGCTCTGGCTCCTTCGCCAGTTGCGGCCCTTTGGTGGGCCCCAACCTGGCGTCGCGCCCCGTCCAACGCCAACGATAAAGAGGGAATGATCGCGCGCGTTGGTCGCCTGCGTCGGCACCTTCTACACCCTCCCGCCACTCAACCGCCTGACTGGGCGCGTCCGTGATGATCTGGCTACCGTCAGCTGACACCGACACCAGTCCGGACGGCCCACAAAAACGTTCCCAATAGCCAACCTGCCTGGATGTATCAAGATTCCACAAATTGGCGGATTGATCGCGTGAGGTAGTTAACAGGAACTGTTCACTGCCACGGCGAAACTGCACCACATGGCGGGCGAGAAACAGATGGCCTTCTAGAACTCGTCGAGCCGGCCCCGCAGTGTCAAAGCAGGACCATTCCCAAAGGTATCCCGTCGCGGTTGCCGCGAAGATCCGATTGGTGACCAGCGTTGCGCTCGAGAAGATCGCCTGTTCGCTTTCAAGCCGCCGTCCTCCCCCCTCTTCGTATTTTTCCAAGTTCCACTTCCTCAAGAACCCATCCTCGGAAACGGAGACAACATCTTGCCACGTATCATCGCGTGGGTGAAATAGAGCCTGGGTCAATGGCTTCCCATGGCCCTTGAGCAACATCCGAGACCGTTCCTCAATGGCCCAACGCCCCATTCCCGACAGCACCCAATCAGCCAATAACTTCTTCCCAGTCCCCACGGACTCCCCCTCTTCAACTTCCGCTGGAGCGTTTCCGGTGATCACCCACTCTGCGGATCTCTCTGTCGGGTTGCCTCTCAATTCGCCGTCAGCAAAAACTTCGAGCCTCCGGTGCTGGAGTCCGTGCTCCGCCCCCGCGAGTAACAGGTGCAGGGGCTTCGACTCCCCATCCGCGTGCCGTCCAGGATGCCCCCAGTTCAACGCCAACGAACTTACCTTGGCAGCCACGGATAAACGCAACAACTGAGGATTCTCGTTGAGCGGTTCTGCGGGAACCTGCTCGCGTCTCGTGACTACCTGAGCGTCCGGCTTCGAGGGGTCTACAAATGCCAATCCGCTCAGCGTCCGCTGATAGGCCAACATCTTGCGCCAATCAGACAGGGTCCACATCAGCACCTGCCCCAATCCATGTCGATCAACCCCCGCACTGACGATAAGTACATCCGATCGCCTGTCTGCAAAATCGACCGTGATCGCGTCCACAGCGGTGACTTCCCCGGTATGCTCTCGAAACTTCCCTAGGGAACGAAAGTGCTGCGGTGCGAGTGACACTTGCTCCCTCTGCAATGTGGCCGACTCGGGGAAGAGCAACTCCCAGAGGGCAACACCGTCCGCACCACATGCCACAACCACAGGAGTAACTTGGGAACTGGACCGGGGCAGGACGACGGCCAACTGTTGCACCGGGCCTCCGTAGCTTGTCTCTGCCAGGACGACAGGTTTGTCACCCTCGAGCCCAAGGCATTGCACTTGATCACCCTGGTCCTGGGTCGTAGCGATCAGCAGATAGTCCCTGCTCTGGAAGTTCAGATAGTGACACGTCGCTACCGCTTGCGGAGTCGCGAATGTCGCCCGCAATTCGCGTGTTGCCACATCCCAGATTTCAACCCCACCCGTTCCACCAGGTTCCCCTCCCACCACAGCCAGTTGCTCGCCCGTCGACGAGAAGGCGAGCTCCCGCACAGCCCACGTCGTTACCCGCGGCAGGGGTTGGCTCTCCTGCGAGTCGATCACCGCCGCATCAAGGAGTCGAACGGCACCCTGCGAATCTGCAATCGCCAGCTTACCCGCGGTCGACCAATCGACCGCCACCAGCGCCTGGACAAATCCTGCTTCTTCTTCAGCCAGTTTCGTCAGGTACTTGAGGCGAAACCACTCCCACCCGGAAGTCGTCGCATCTCGTCTCGCACCAAGCTGCTCATTGGCCGTCTCGAACTCATCGTCTTGAATCAAGCTTGCAATCTGGCCGATTGACGCGCGATAGGCGTTCGCCTCGGCCTCTCCTTGCGCCTCTTCCGCCAATTCCTGCTGGCGGACTGCCTCTGCGGCGTTCTCTCGGGCCGTGGCCTCGTTTTCCTCGGCCTTACCTTGCGCGTCTTCCGCCAATTCCCGCTGGCGGACCGCCTCTGCGGCGTTCTTCCGGGCCGTGGCCTCGTTTTCCTTGGCCTTTCCTTGCGCCTTCTGCGCCAATTTCTGCTGTCGGGATGCTTCCCTCTGGGCCGAGAGCGCCCAAACAAACCCAGCCGTGGCAGCCACAACCATCGCCACCAGACCGGCAACCATCACCCTCTTCACCTTCTGGGCAGTTTGCCGTTGTTTCTGCCCGCGTTGCAATTTGCGCAACAACTCAACGGGCGCATCCTGAAACTCGGTCAGCAACGACAGGCCAAGCCCAAAGTCCTCTTTCAGCAGTGCGCACTGCGCGTGCCCCAACAGCGCCTCGCGCTGCCCCACTTGGGCCTCCTCGTTCTCAGGCCAGATGGTCGTCGCCTCATGAAATCCAAACCGCGCTTGCGCATAGGCTTCATAATCGTCGTTCTGTCGAGCGAGCGTCAGCTGTTCCGCGGCCCGATCCGACATCGCCACGCTCTCAGCGTGAGTCTGGTATTCCCGAATCGCCTGCTGGAAGTCGATGATCGAAGCATAACGATCGGAGATATCGGTCGCCATGGCCTTACGGGCTATCGACATTAACTCGTTGTCGATAGCGGTTTCCACAATCTCATTGCGTGCCGCGTTGCGCACGCAATCCATGACACTGGCGCCGGCGTGGGCCGGCGACCCGGTCAAAATCTCGAACAGAATCGCACCCATCAAATAGATGTCACTGCCGAATCCTAGGCCGTCTACCGGATGGCTGGCCATTTCTGGTGCCATGTACGCAGGCGTACCCGCCAAATTCCAAGACTCCGGCTCATGCACGGAAACCGCCAATCCCCAGTCCATCACCAACACCTCACCAAAATCACCGACCATGATGTTCTCGGGCTTGAGATCACGGTGAAGATAGTCCCGCGCGTGGGCATACGCCATCGCATCCGCCATGCGCAACAGGATATTCAGGTTCTCGGACAACGTTTTCTCGCCAATGCAGTCGTTCCAGGGAGTCCCTTCAATCTCCTTCATGACGTAGAACAGGCTACCGTCTTCATTGACACCCAAATCGTAGATTGGCACTACGTTGGGGTGATCCATGACAGCCGTAACCACTGCTTCGGTCACGAACTTAACGCGTTCACCTCCCGCCTCGGCATACTCCGGCAACATGGACTTGAGAGCGACTTTGCGCCCGACAGACGATTGGTGCGCCCGCAGGACAACTCCCATGCCGCCCTTGCCGATCTGCTTCTCGATGATGTAATCGGCGCCACTGACATCCAAGTTCGTATCATCTCGATCATCGCGCACCTGACGAGTTTGAATGACAAGGCTACGCGGCGCCTCCCGCGTTTCGGGAGAGTCGCCAGGTACTGTCGTAGCTGCGCCTCGTTGAACCGTCCCCTCACCGGGAAGCTCAACAATTTCCCGGACGCTTCCCCCCGTATCGCTAGTTGCTGTCGCCTTGACGGTGCTACCGCCGCGGTGGGTCGCCTGCGTTTCCGGACCATCCACTGTCCGACCAGTATCGCCCGCCATGCCACTCGCCTGCTGGCCTAGATCAATCGTCTGGTCGGCCCCCGCACCACTGGAAGAGGCACCGACAGCAACCGTCTTGTCGGACGCTGGACTACTCGGGCCCTGGTCTAAAATCACCGTCTGGTCAGACGCTGGACTACTCGGACCCTGATCCAAATTCACCGTCTGGACGGATACTGGACTACTCGGACCCTGATCCAAATTCACCGTCTGGTCGGACGCTGGACTACTCGGACCCTGGTCCAAATTCACCGTCTGGTCGGACGCTGGACTACTCGGGCTCTGATCCAAATTCACCGTCTGGTCGGACGCTGGACTAC
>PAQH01000008.1 GCA_002709225.1 Planctomycetaceae bacterium | reverse complement strand
TTCAAAGGGTGCAAGTGGTTCACCATAGACGACCAGCATTTTGTGTTCGTCGAATTGAATTTCCTGGGGAGTGCGGGGATTCATCACGGCGATTCCCGTACAGCCGTCGTTGAGTAGCAGTTCTTCATAACCCCAGAGGGTGCTCTGCAGGATGGGAGATTCAATTTGCTCACGGTAAGAATCCAGGTGTCCGGCTTGATCCTGGTAGTGGCTGGTTTCCAAGACGACATCGACGTCCTGTCCCAACTTCTCGATGAGTTCCATGAATAGCTCGAACAGAATTTCTTGACTCGCGGCGCACATTAGAACAGGGACGTTGCGCCCGTCCTTCTGATTACGATAGCAATCGCGCCGATACCCTTGTCGCGGGATGACTCTCAAGTCAATCGCCGGTCGAATCGCATCCGTCAACGTAAAGCCATCGTAGTGACGGACTTTGAGATGGGCTTCTAGTTCCTGCTTGCTCACCTGACCAAAGCTAGGAGTGGCATCCGGTGATGTGGATTCCTGCAGCGGCGATTCTAGAAAGTCCATGGTGTACCTCAGTTCTTACAAGCTCGTCGCACATTTATGGCGGGATAGGAATGTTCTACCTCCAAACGTAGGTCACAGTTTTGGGCCGCTGGTGAGCATTCAACGCGGATACACGTGTGGCCGCAAAGCAAAACAGGTAGTACGAGATCAATCCTTACAATCGGGCAGAGGGCCCCCCCCACTGGGCGGTCAGCTGGGCGTCGTGGCCGCGACAGCGCCGTTTACGCATTGCCGCGGTGCTGGATTCGCTTTTCCTGTAGCGGTCTGGTTTGGTATGATGCTCTCACAATGATAGATGTGCGCCTTTTCAGACTCGCTGGAGAAAGCAGAGATGTCCAAGAGAACTCGCCGTCAGTTTCTTGAAGATTCAATGTTTGCCACGGCTGCGACAGTAGCAGCTGGTTCGGCAAATGAACTCATGGCGGAAGAAGAGGCTCAGAGCGCCAGTCCCAACGAGCGTCTGCGGGTTGCGGTGGTAGGCGTACGTGGTCGAGGTGGCAGTCACATTGGGGCGTTTGCCGGTCGTAAAGACACCGAAGTTGTCTATCTCTGCGACCCGGACCGTGAAATTGGTGCTCGCCGTGCACAGGAGGTTGGTAAGCGTCAAGGTGGTCGCGCACCTCAGTACGTTGAAGACATGCGGACCGCCTTTGACGATACATCAGTCGATATCGTCAGTATTGCTACTCCAAACCACTGGCACGCCTTGTCGGCGATTTGGGCCATGCAATCGGGTAAGGATGTTTATGTTGAAAAACCGGTAAGCCACAATGTCAGCGAAGGCCGCCGGATGGTACAGGTTGCGCGCAAGCACGGGAAGATTTGCCAGACAGGTACGCAGTGCCGCTCAAACCCAGGAATGATTGCGGCGATGGATTTTGTCCAGTCGGGAAAAATTGGCAAGGTCT
Source organism: Planctomycetaceae bacterium (assembly GCA_002709225.1). GTDB lineage: Bacteria > Planctomycetota > Planctomycetia > Pirellulales > Pirellulaceae > UBA9264. The sequence continues at coordinate 134,503 of PAQH01000008.1, read as the reverse complement.
CAGTTGCCCGTGGTTTATGTTACAAGCCACGTGGCTCGATTGGGCCGCGTGGGGCGACTGCAACCACGCCAGCCTACGATCCGCCCACGTCCGTTAACTATGATCTTTGGCTTGGTCCGGCGCCCCAAGCGCCTCTTACCCGCTCTCGGTTTCACTACGACTGGCACTGGCAGTGGCCGTATGGCAACGGAGATTTGGGGAACCAGGGAATCCATCAGATGGACTTGGCTCGATGGGGCTTGGGTGTTGACCATTTGAGCCACTCCGTGATGAGTTATGGTGGTCGCTTTGGCTATGTTGACGCAGGCGATACCGCAAACACGCAGGTGATCGTCCACGATTACGGAGAACAGGCCCTGGTTTTTGAAGTCCGTGGTCTGAAGACATCTGGCTACAAGAATGCTCGGATTGGCGTGATTTTTGAGGGTAGCGAAGGTTACCTCGTAATGAACAGCTATGACCGAGGCGCGGCGTTTGATCTTGATGGAGCGAAAATTGAGGAGTTCAGTGGTGGAGGAAACCACTTCAATAACTTCTTAGCCGCCGTCCGTAGTCGGAAACATGATGACCTCAATGCGGATATCGAGGAGGGACACCTGTCGAGCGCGCTTTGTCACCTAGGGAATATTTCGTATCGCTTGGGTGAAACGGTTGGTTTCGACAAAGCATTGCCTCGTTTGGAGCAGTTGTCTTCAAGTGAGAATGTGGCGGCCACACTGGAACGTACATTAGGCCATTTGGGCGACAACGGAATCGACTTGAAGAAAACCCAGCTCCAACTGGGATCGCATTTGCCCTTTGATCCCACGAGTGAGACTTTCAAGGACAACGAGCGTGCCGATCAGATGCTGACGCGCGTTTACCGGAAGCCCTTTGTCGTTCCCAGTGAAGTTGTCTAGTGGTTTTGTCCGCCACGGCGGGTTCTATGACCCATACCCATCGTTGTCCCCGTTTGATGACGATGGGTATTTTTGTGTGGTTGCTTGAAAGTCCCTGTCCGACAGCTCGGGTGCTGCTGGCTTGCTTCCAGATCACGGTTCAGATCGTGCCCAGTAGCATGCTAGCAGTTGTCTGGGCGGGCGCTGGAAGACCACATCCGCACCTATTGAAACTAATGGAAATCGGTTGCCAAGCATTAAGCGATCTTGACGCGCGCTGAGGCAACTTCTATCGTCCGCGCCGTTTGCGTCTTCTTTTCCGGCTGTGCGATTGCGGTTGTGGTGTCGAGATAATTCTCGCGGCCCAAGTCACATCTTTTTCCAGTGAAGCGAGCAAAACACACTCGCTCAGGCCTTCATGGAGTCCATATCCAACATGAAGTCTCGTTGTCGTATTTCTGGAACGAGCCGATGGCAATTGCCTTTGGGCGGGATCGTCTTCTTATTGGTTGCCGGATGCTCGTCCTTGTCATTTCGCGGCCAGAGTCCTGAGCCAGTCGTTTCAACAGATGACCAGAACGATGGTCCACAGTTGGTAGCCGAATTGACGATTCCACTCGGACTTACCTATCAAAAAGTAGAGAGCGTTGCTCTCGTAACGGGTTTGCCGGGTACGGGGAGTGACCCACCGAATAGTTCGCGCCGCCAAGTGCTGCTCAATGAAATGCAGCGCCACGACGTGAAGAACCCAAATCAAGTCCTGTCATGGCCTAGCACGTCCTTAGTCCTGGTACGTGGATTTATTCCTCCAGGGGCCCAGGATGGCGACAAGTTTGATGTCGAGGTGCTCACGCCGCGTGGCTCAGAGACTAGTAGTTTACGTGGTGGTTGGTTGATGCAGAGCCAGTTGCGCGAATTGGCGGTATTGGGAGGCAGTATCCGATCGGGGTTACCAATTGGTTTTGCCGCTGGCCCCGTCGTTGTTGATACCTTGTTTAAAGGTTCAGACGATTCGATTCACGAATCTCGGGGACGTGTCTTGGGCGGCGGGTTGGTGAAGCATGGCCGATCACTTGGCCTGGGTGTTCGTTCCCGACAAGGTTCGATCCGTAGCGCGATGCTGATTGCCTCTGCAGTCAACAAACGGTTTCATACATTTGAGCACGGTATCAAGAAAGGTGTTGCCAACCCCAAGCAGGACGATCTCATCGAACTCGCTGTTGACTCTCGGTATCGAAACAATCTCGTACGGTATATGAAGGTCATTCGTAGTATTGCGGTTGGTACAGATGCGACGGAATTGGCCGACCGGCTTCCCGAGCTAGAGCGCCAATTAATTGCCCCGGCAACGTCGGCCCGTGCTGCGTTACAACTGGAAGCGATTGGCAAGCCGGCGATTGAGACTCTGAAGAAAGGCCTGTCGGTGAGCGATTTTGAGGTCCGATTTTATGCTGCCGAGTCACTAGCCTACCTCGATGAAGCGGACGCGGTGGTGACGCTTGGTGAAGCTGCGCGGCAAAATCCCGCGTTTCGTTGGCATGCCCTCACAGCGCTGGCGGCGATGGATCATGTAAGTGCCTACGATGTGCTGTCTGAGTTGATACATTTACCAAGTGCTGAAACCCGTTACGGCGCGTTCCATGCGATTCACACGCGCAATTCGGGAAGTCCGATCATTGCTGGCGAGTGGCTCGGTGACGAATTCAGTCTTCACGTCGTGGTAACTCGCGGTGAGCCGATGATCCACTTCAGTCGAAACCGAAGGCCCGAAATTGTTCTCTTTGGTCATCAGATTCCGATCTCTCCTCCCCGGTTTTTGTCTGCTGGAAAGCGGATCCTGATTACTGGAACAGATACAGGCCGTCTCAAGGTGAGTCGTTTTGCGCCCAATGAACAAACGGCCTACCTGGTTTGCCCGGCGGATGTAGAGTCGATGATTCGCGCCATTCATCAGTTAGGGGGTGGCTACGCCGAAGTATTGGAGGCGATAAGAGCTGCCAAAAAAGGAGAACTCTTGCCCGCCCGGATCGCTGTGGAAGCGACGCCACGAGCGAGTCGTCGCTACGGAAGGAGAGTAACGAAAGATACTTCCTCCGATACCGATTCCGAATCCAAACCCGCCAATCCAATTCCCGATATGTTTTCTAACCGATTGGACAGTGAACGCACTGCAAAGAACCAGGACAAAAAACCAGTTGAAGATCAACCAGAGGAGGAGAAACCGGGTTTCTTTGCTAAAATGACCAGTTGGTTTCGTTGAGAAACGAATGGTTTCGTCACGGTTTTTCATACCCGAGAGTGGACGGCATCTGATGCACCGAACTGGGTGTCACCTCGGGTTCCCGTTGTCGTAACGAAGACTTTGTTACTGCAGCGATGCTGAACCCCGAAGGGGTACGTTTCCTGGTCGCCGAGCGCGTTTCTTTTATTCTTTCGTGCGTTAACGCACTGTCTGGCCATGCTCAAAGCACTCGAATTGATCGGCTTCAAGAGTTTTGCCGACCGAACACGCTTTGACTTTCCACCGGGCATTACGGTGGTCGTGGGGCCTAACGGTTCGGGTAAATCCAATATCGTTGATGCGATCAAATGGGTGCTGGGCGAGCAAAGTGTCAAGAGTTTGCGTGGGAAGGAGATGGCGGACGTCATCTTTAAAGGGCTAGGCAGTGGTCGCAAGATGATGAACGCTGCAGAGGCGACCATTATCTTTGACAATTCGGAAGAACGACTCGGGGTTGATGCTCCCGAGGTGCATGTCACGCGACGCGTTTACCGTAGTGGCGAAGCGGAATACCTCATTAACGGGGAGCCTTGTCGCCTCAAGGATGTGCGAAACCTGTTCCGTGGGACAGGAGTTGGCACTGACGCTTACAGCCTGATCGAACAAGGGAAAGTAGATCAGTTATTGCAGGCGTCCCCCAGAGATCGCCGCGCGATCTTTGAAGAAGCTGCGGGTATCAGTCGCTTCAAAGCGAAGAAAATCGAGGCCCAGCGGCGATTGGAACGGGTTGACCAGAATTTATTGCGGTTGCGTGACATCGTCGATGAAGTCGAGAGCCGATTGCGCAGCGTTCGCAATCAGGCTTCCAAGGCGCGTCGTTACCGTGAGTACACCGAGCGTTTGCAACAGTTGCGAACGCAAGTGGCAATGACGGATTGGCGCCGCTTGAATGAGCAGTTAAGTGGAGTCGATGAAGAACTTCAAGAGCTGAGATCTCAGGCTAGACAGACTAATCAGGAGGCACAGGATGCAGAGTCTGCGATCGCGACGGTTGATCAGGAAGTGATTTCAGTCGACGCGGAAATTCGCGATCGTGAAGAAGTCGCCTCGCGGAACCGGGAGAGGATTGCAACTCAACAATCTGTGCAGACACATCGCCGCGCTGACTGTGTCGACTTGGAAGCGGAGATCGCTCGTTGCCGTGAGCAGCTATCGGCGATGATGACACGTGCCGGCGATGTGGAACAGCGTGCGCGGCAAACGCGCCAGGAGCTCGCGGAAGCCGCAACTGAGCGGGAGCATGCCGCGCAGCGGCTGGAGGATGATGAAGCGCGATTTGATGGACACATTCAGCAGCTTGAGTTTATGCGCGGCGAGAACGACCAACGCCGCGACCACCATGTTGACTTGATGCGTCAAGCTGCCACATCCGGTACCGAGTTGGGCAACCTCGAATCGCAAATCGAGTCGCTGAAAAAATCTTGCGAACAGGGCGAGCGTCAGCTCGCTGAAATCGGATCGGCTACGCAGAAGACTGCGGCGGAATGTGCGCACTCGCGAGAGCAGCAAGCGAGTCTGGGGGAGCGATTGGATAGATTGGACCAGGAGCTCGTTGTCGCGGAGCGCGAGTTGTGGGAAAGTCGCCATGCATTGAACGGTCGTAAAGAGGACCTCTCTATGCGCCACGGTCGACTCAGTGGAATCCGTGAGCGCACTTCGCTGCTTGAGGATTTGGAGAAACGGCGGGAAGGCATCGGCGACGGAGTGACACAAGTTCTGGCATTGGCGGAACGGGAAGGAGAGGGGCCCTGGACGGAAATTCGAGGACTGCTGGTCGATCTACTACGTGTCAAACTCGAAGACGCGCCGTTGATTGATACGGCATTGGGGGATCGGTCCCAGTCTGTGGTGGTTTCGGGACAGCACATTTTGCTCGAGCTCGCGGCCGGATTGTTGAAAGTGAATGGCCGGGTGGGATTGGTACCCACCACCGATTACTTTGAAGAGGTGGACAACAAAGAGTTGGAAGACAATACGCCGCAAAGTACGGAACCGGCGGCGCATGAAGTGATGTTGAGTAGCCATCCCGAAGTCGTTGGCCGGGCGGACACGTTCGTCGATGTTGATCCGGAATATGTGCCGTTGGTCGAAAGACTGCTGGGAACCACCTGGTTTGTACGGACACTCGAAGGGGCGCGGGAACTGCATCGCGCAACAGCAGGGACGATGCGTTTTGTTACGCCTGCAGCGGAATTGGTCGATCACGACGGATCGATCCTGCTGGGACCGCGCCGGACTTCGGCAGGACTCGTTTCACGCAAGAGTGAATTACGAGCGTTGCGGCAAGAATTCGTCGTATTGCAGCAGCGTATGGAAGAGGCGCAGCAGGAAATCGGTCGCCTGCAGGAGAGTATTCGAGCGCAAGAACGCCAAGTCAAGGAATTGAGCGATCGCCAGCAACTTACGATGGCTGAGTTAGCCGAATGTCGGGCGGTGACACGGGCGTTGGAGGAGCGCGCGGAACAGCTCTCTGATCAGGGCGAAGCGGTTGGGGAAGAGGTGGCGGCTTCACGCACGCAACACCATCACGCATCCCAGCGCCGCCAAGAGTTGCGGCAGCGATTAGATCAACTGGAATCGGACATGGAGCTGGTTGCTGACTCCATTCAGACAGGCGATGACGCCATCAAGGTGGTGGAGCAGGAGCGTCTCGGTGCGCTCAAGGTTGCGACAGCGGCACGAGTTGAATTGGCGAAGATTGAGCAACGCCAAGACGCGCTCCGCGCGAGGATGTCCCAGTTTGAAGAAGACCGTGCTGAGCGAACACATTCGTTGGATCAGGCGCGGTCTCAATGGTCAGTCGCTCAGCGTCGACAACGCGAGTCGGAACGGGCTATCTTGATGGCGACTACCCAGCTCGCCGAATGGTTTCTGACCAAAGAGTCGCTGGAAACTAGCGTCGCCCAGCAACTAGGTAAACGCCAGGAGTTACACAGCCGTCGGGATCATCTGAGTGGCGATCTGCAGCGTTACCAGAAAGAGAACCGGAGTTTGGAAGAGCGTTGCCACCAGGTCGATTTGCTGGCAGGCAAACTCCGGCATGAACGTGATACGGTAGTAGATCGACTCAAAGAGGATTATGGAATTGAACTGGAAAGTGTCACGGATGAGACATCAGAGGAAGAACAACAGCGCGAGGAAGTAGAACGTGAAATTGAGGATTTACGGCGCAAGATCAATCAGATCGGTGCCGTGAATATGGAGGCGCTCGGTGAATTGGACGACTTGGAATCTCGGTTCAATACACTCTCTGGTCAGTACAACGATATTAGCCAGGCGAAAGAGTCGCTGGAACGAATCATCCACAAGATCAATGCAGATAGTCGCCGCTTGTTCATGGAGACTTTGGAAGCGATTCGCGCAAATTTTCACGCACTCTATCGCAAGGCATTCGGCGGCGGCAAAGCCGATCTTGTACTCGATGAGGATGTGGACGTGCTTGAGGCAGGCGTGGAAATTGTCGCAACGCCCCCAGGGAAACCTTCCTTTAACAACTCGCTGCTCAGTGGGGGTGAAAAGGCATTGACTGCGGTTGCCTTGTTGTTGGCTATTTTTCAGTTTCGCCCCAGTCCTTTTTGTGTACTGGACGAGGTAGACGCGCCGTTTGATGAAGCCAATATTGGCAGATTTGTTGATGTATTACATGGCTTTCTCGGCTGGACAAAATTTGTGGTTGTTACCCATTCCAAGAAAACGATGACTGCTGCCACTACACTCTATGGCGTCACCATGCAGGAATCGGGGGTTTCTAAACGGGTTTCCGTCCGGTTTGAAGATGTCAGTGAGGATGGTTCGATCAGTGAAGAGGCGTTGGAGCGAAGTACAACAGAAGAAGAACCTGCTGGCGATGACGAACGGGGCGCTGCCTGATACGCAGAGATGGGTTGAGTGTCCGGACTGAAGCTATCCAGAGTGGATGACTCAAGACCCGCCAGGTCCCTTGATGCCAAGTAATCGTCGGGCAGCAGACGTCGCTATGGGATTGAGAACGCTATGGGATTGAGAAACAGCCCACAGTCGATGGACAGACTGTTCGCGGTGTCGTTCAATGCGCGCCGAACGTAGCAAACGCAGCATGTGAATTAGTCCGCGCTGTTGCGTTTATCCAGCCGTTTCAGTTTTTCGCGAGCGCTATTTTTCACGGAATCAGGGGCGGCTTCGTCGTGAATGACAATGGTCAGTTCATTGCGCGCCGTTGGGACGTCTCCTTGGACGGAATAAACCAGCGCTCGGTTCAGTCTCGCCATCGCACGCACATCCAGCGGAGCTTGCCGCATGTCGACGACAGTTGAGTAGTTCGCTATCGCTTTGTCGAAACGACGTGCGTCTGCGTGTACAATCCCGTCTTTGTACGTCTTGATCGCTTTGCGACGGGCCATATTGCGTCCAAACTTGCCAAACATGATCGAGACCGCCTGGAAAGACGTTGCGAGAAGAGCGAGGACGCAGACCAGGAGGCCCGGTCACGACGACACGCACTGTGACATAGTTTGCCACCGGATACAAGTATGTAGCTTGATGGGGAGGTAGCGCCAGGGAGTGCTGGCGCTACAATGTTGCAGCTTTAGCGTAAGCCACCATACGGCTCTGCGGTGGGCTTGGTTGATTTGAGACGTTGGTGGCTCAGCCGGGGGGTGGGATTGTTTTAGCCAATGGCTGGACCAATGGACGGATTCTTGCCACGATAGGTGCTGACACGGCTGGTAGCCCCCCGGTACCTGCGAGCCATTCGACTGGTATTCAGGTGATTGTGAGACGCACATGCTTAAAGGGATTTCACCTCTGTTGGGTCCTGACCTGCTGGCGACCCTCTGCCGCATGGGACATGGCGATGAGTTGGTTTTGGCTGATGCGCACTTTCCGGGGGACAGTATTGGGCCACCGGTTTTACGCCTTGATGGAGTTGGTATTGAACCTCTCCTGGACGCGATCCTGCCGCTTTTTGAGCTCGACAATTTTGTTGATGATGCGGCGGTCATGATGCGGGTAGTCGAGGGGGATATTGTTGATCCGACGGTTGGTTCGGGCTATCGTGAGCTGCTCGGTCGTTACGTCGCCAGACCCCCAGAAATTCAACTTCTGGAACGATTTGCCTTCTATGAGCGCGCCCGTCAGGCGTTCGCAGTGGTGATGACGGGTGATGTCCGCAAATACGCCAATCTGATCTTGAAGAAAGGGGTGACACCGCCCGCGGCCAGCGGGTAAATGTGGCGGTTTCCTTCCGCCGCTGGGCCCCATCGAGTAGACGTTTTGGGGCTGGAAGAGCGTGGTTGCGTCTGTTACTATCGACGAGTTGAATCCGTGAGAGATGGGCAGACCAGGGAACGTGTGATGAAGCAGGCCATTGCAGGAGTGACTCCGGCCGAGTCCGAAGAAACCACTATTATGGAGGTCTGGCCGTCCGTTGCCCGTTATAGCGTGGCGCGCGTACTAGGCAGGCTGTTTGCCATTGATGCCGGAATCTATGTTTTCAAGATCGGTAACTTGATTGCTCTGGCGGCGATCCCGGTCGGCCTGGCACTCTATTTTTTCCGACTACTGCCGGCGGTTCGCGTTAGTGGTCGATCGTCGCGCGATCCTTCGCTTCCTCAAGATCGTTCGGTGATCCCACATGGCAGTTATTACAAGTTAACCAATCGCAGTGTGCACGAACTGTGTAACGAAGTCCATCTAGGTTCGGGTAGCCGGTTCGTGAGCAACTTGGCCGGATGTGGAGGGCTCGCCATTGGGGTTGTACTGGTTGTGCTGCACTACTTCGTATTTGGCGAACTGCTCCCCGGCGCTGAGGGCAATTTCAACTCGCCCATTCCCAGCTGGGTGTTGTTTGGGCTAGCTGCGTTCCACGTTGTTGCTGGACTCGGCTTGCTGGCGATGACCATGGTTTTGAATAAGTCGTTGCAGTTTGTGCATGGTGAAGTAACAAGGTCTGTCCAGTTGAATCGATTTGATGCGATTCGCATTGACCGCCTTGATGGACAAGAGTGGTTTGATGCCGGTGATCTTGTCTTTTTGGAGGCCGGGCATGAGACATTTAAACTGCCGGGAATTGCTCGTCCTGAGGCGTTTAGGTCCACATGCATGAAAGCCCACATGGCCTATGTGGGCGTACAGGACGCTTTACAGACTTCGTCGTAATGGATGGTTTGCCAGGGCTTGCTGTCTGACTTCAACTGTGGAGGGCCCGGTGTGGCAGCCAGATACGTGTGCGCCCGCTTCACCGAGGTACTCCTGGAAAGGGTTCCATGAGTGCTGCTGCAGAGTACCGCTACAACCGGTTGACCTGGCCTGAGATGAACGACGCCATTGCGTCGCAAAAATTGGTGATCTTGCCGACGGGATCCACAGAACAACACGGCCCCCACCTGCCCTTGGACGTCGACGTCTTTCTCTGTGAGTCCGTCTGCCTGGAAGTGGGTCGCCGGATTCCGGATAAAGTTTTGGTGTTGCCGCCCATTTCCTATGGGCTGAATTTACACCACATGGATTTTCCGGGGACGATTCACATCGAGCCAGAGACATTCATTGCGTTTTGCTTGAATATCACCAAAAGTGTGGCGTATCACGGGTTCGAAAAAATATTGCTCGTCAACGGGCATGGTTCCAATCAACCGCTGATTGATTTGATTGCTCGAAAAACGGTGTTGGCTACGGAGTCGCTCTGCTTTGCGACGGGGTACTTTCAGTTTCTTCTCGAAGAGTTTGAGAAGGTACGGGAATCCGAAATTATTGCCCACGCAGACGAATTCGAAACGTCGCTCTATCTGCACCTCGCTGGTGATCGTGTTCACATGGAACAGGCCGTCGCCGACAATGACCGCCGCGGTACGTTTGTTAGTAGTGATAGTACGGGTGAGTTTCCGGTGCGGTTTAACGACATCTGGGGGCGTTGGACCCGGACCGGCATTCATGGTGATCCAACTAAGGCCACAGAGGAAAAGGGACGTCGCATTTTTGAGGCAGCTGTACAGGGCCTGGTCCAGTTAGTTGATGAATTGCGCGAATGGCCTCTGGAAGAGCGTTCCGACATGCATCGCCAACCGGTCCAGTCTCAAATTCGTTGGTAGAAATCGGCATGGGCTTTAGTCCGATCCAGCAACGTAAACTCGATGAAGCGGGCTTTCTGGTTTTGCCCGATTTCATGACCCCGGATTTATTGGATCGTTTGCGTGAGCGCGTGGACGCATTGTTGACCGTTGAAGGGGATCTGGCAGGGAGTGAATTCAAGCAGGAACCCGGGTGCTGTCGATTAGCTAACTTGATCGAAAAAGGGACAGTTTTTCGCGAACTCTTGCTGGAACCAAGAATACTTGATCTGGTTTCATGTGTTTTGGGACGACAATTCAAATTGAGCAGTATGAATGCCCGGTCCGCCAATCCGCATGGGAACAGGCGACAACCTTTGCACTGTGATATGAACGCGGTTCCCGATGAGGCAGGCTTTTGGGTTTGCAACACCGTCTGGATGTTGGATGACTTTACTGAGCTGAATGGGCCCATCCGCGCTGTACCTGGAACACATCGGTCAGGTCAATTGCCGCAAGAGATATTGCCAGACCTGTCCGCGCCGCATCCCCAGGAGGTCTTGTTGACGGGATCGGCAGGAACCGTGATTGTCATGAATGCTCACCTATGGCACGGTGGTATCGAAAATCAGACGGCGTACCCGCGCCGCGCGGTGCACGGATTCTTTTGTCGCAGGGACAAGCCGCAGCAGCAGTATCAAGGAGGATTAATTTCTGCAGAAACCCAAGCCACGCTCACGTTACCAATGCGGCAGCTACTGGCTCTGGATGATGTCCTCAACGATGAGCTTAGTGCGGACGTAGCAGTACGCAGCGGTTTCCTGAAGTAGGTCATCATGTGTCCGATCGTTTGCCTGTGCTTGTGGGAAGCTTTCGAAAGTGACACCAGCGGACGATCCGGCAAGCGAGCCGCCGCGTCCGCTTGAAGATGCGCCTGTTTGGCGACCAATCGTCTGGTGGTCCAGGTCGGCTTTCCGGTGGGGGCTGGAGAGGTTTGTCGGTTTCCGATGCGGTACGGACCGGGTATGCTCGTATGTAGAGAGTGGTGCGGAGAGAATGCTAGTGTTTTCCTGTCGGAGCTGTGAGTGTTATGAGCAGGTGTCCAGAGAAAGCCGCTTCGTTGTTTCGCCGCGCTTTTCTCAGACGATCGACCCTCGGCGTTGGTAGTGCAGCGCTGGCGTCTTTGGTGCGGGATGACACCTCCTGGGCTGCCACCGCAAATCGTTCCAGTGCCAAACAGGCGGGGAAATGGTCGGGCGTGATCGATCCTCGCCATCACGTGGCTCGTGCGAAGCGTGTGATCTTTCTCTGTATGGCGGGGGGGCCATCACACCTGGAGACCTTTGATTCCAAGCCCGATTTGGCTGCCCTGCACGGCCAGCCGATGCCGCGTTCCGTGACTGCCGAACAACCGATTGCGCAGTTGCAGGGGCAGGCACTGCGCTGTCTGGCACCACAGTTTCGCTTTCTACGGTCCGGGGTATCGGGACAGCTGATTAGCGAAGTCCTGCCGAAGACACGCACGATTGCCGATGAGATTTGTATCGTCCGATCAATGGTCACGGAAGCAATCAATCACGATCCGGCGCACACCTATATGAATACAGGCTCCACGATTTCAGGCCGCCCGAGTATGGGTTCCTGGGTGACCTATGGGCTGGGAAGTGAGAGCCGTGATCTGCCCGGGTTCGTCGTGCTCACTTCCCGTGGAGGGCGCAATCCACAGCCACTCTCCTCCCGACAATGGCACAGCGGTTTTCTTCCCGGCCGGTTTCAAGGTGTACCTTTCCAGACATTTGGGGACCCTGTGCACTACCTGGGAAATCCCGCCGGAGTGAACCGAGATCGCCAACGTGATGTCGTTGATGCGATTCAGGCCTTGAATGCACTGGGCGGGACACGCCAGGATGATTCTGAGGCGATCACCCGCATTAATCAGTACGAACTGGCGTTTCGGATGCAGACGAGTGTTCCGCAGTTGCGTGACTTTTCAGATGAGTCGAAAGCGACCCTTGATCTGTATGGCACCCAGGATCCAGATGGCTCATTTGCGGCTAATTGCCTGATGGCGCGGCGTTTGGCAGAACGTGGTGTTCGGTTTATCCAACTGTATCATCGAGGTTGGGACCACCACAATGACCTGGTTCGCTTTATGAAGGTTTGCGCCGGTCATTGCGATCAGGCCTCTGCAGCATTGATTACGGACTTGAAGCAGCGCGGTATGTTGGATGAAACGCTAGTAGTTTGGGGCGGCGAATTCGGTCGTACCCCGATGGCGCAAACAAATAAAGGCGGCCCCGGCCGTGACCATCATATGCGTGCGTTTTCTGTCTGGATGGCCGGTGGTGGAATTCGAGGGGGCCAGACCTACGGTGCAACGGATGATCTGGGGTATCACTCAGTAGACAGGGTTGTACACGTCAATGACTTGCATGCCACGATGTTGCATCTCCTCGGCATCGACCATCATCACTTGACCTATCGTTTCCAAGGGCGTGCTTTTCGCCTGACGGACGTTGGTGGGCGAGTGGTCCAAGATCTATTGGTTTAAGCGGGCCGGTCAAAGCCTCTGACCAAGAAGTGCCCGGTTGTGGTAGCGAATTCCGTGCGAGTAAGTGAATGCAGCCCGGATACCGAGCGAAGTAATGTTAGTTCCCCTTGTTGCCAAGCGAGTGGCAAGGTCGGGTCGTCTTGCGCTGCGCGCTGCCGGGGTGTCAGATTTCCAGCGGGTGGCATATCTGGCACACGGTGATCTGCCGCGTTACTGTGACCTGATTCAGCCAGTTGACCCATCGTCAGAATCGACCTCGATGACGGCTTTGATTAATCCTTCCTGCTGGGGGAGCGCGGGAAATTCGTCCGGGACGGCTGCTAACTCAAGACGGTGCGTGATCCAGGGCGCCGTATCGATACTCCCCTCTTCGATCATCTGAACGATGCGTGGAAACGCGTTGGCGCTATTTCGACTGGCCAGTAAAGTGACCTCCCGGCGGTGGAAGAGTGGGTCGTCAATGGCGACTTTGTCGAGGATCAATCCGACAAAGACGAGGCGTCCTCCCGGCGCAACACGCTCGAGACTCGCCTCCATACTCAATTTGTTACCTGTGGCATCGAACACGATATCGGCGAGCTCGTCATCCGGCTCGCTGAGAACCTCGATACCAAGATCTGCAACAAATTGCCGGCGTTGCGGACTCACGTCGAGTACGCGAACGTGGGCGCCGGCCGCGCGCGCAAACTGGATTACGGACAGCCCGATCGGTCCCGCGCCAATCACCAGGACGGACTCCTCCTCTTGAAACGCAGCCCGTTCCACCGCATGGAACCCGATACCTAGCGTTTCCACCAGCGCTAGTTGGTCGAGCGACAACTTCGTTGACTTGTGTAACAGATGCACAGGCGCTGTGATGTAGGGTTGCATGCCTCCATCGGCGTGCACTCCCAGCACTTGAAGGTCGGTACAGCAGTTCGTTTTTCCTTGCCGACAAGCCGTGCAGGAACCGCATGACAGGTACGGTTCCAATGCACAGTGATCTCCCGCGACCAGCCCTTGTTGGTTCTCGGGAATTGCGACGATTTCGACCCCGAGCTCGTGACCCAGTACACGTGGATATTCGAAGTAGGGTTGTCGTCCGGCGAAGGCGTGCAGATCGGTTCCACAGACCCCGATTCGATGGACCCGAACAATGGCCTGATTTTCGCCCGGTTGCGGTACTGCGATGTCTCGAGAGAGGAATTCTCCAGGTCGATTCAGCACGATTTGTCGCATTGTGATGCTATCCGTGGCGAATGAGATACGGACAACTGGTCGCGAGAGAGAACCTGCCACCAGTAGAGAACGTGAAATCAACAACCGGCCGCGAGTGCCTCAAGGTGTTTTTGAAAGTGCTCGGAGAGGATTTCGCAATGGGTGTCAGGATGCGCTCGCAGATGCTCGTGTAGAGCGGGGCCCAGCTCGGGATGGTTTAATACGGAACCAAAACTAACGTGGAGGATTTGACGGCCGTCATTACGGTCCAAGTATGCTGTTTCCAGGGCGTGGTGGTCTGATAGGTCGTTAGGATCGGGGGCCGCTGCCAGTTGCGCGGAAATGTGGTAAGTAGCCCGATCAGTAGCGAACCGCGTTCGGGAGAACTGGACCATATCGCGGAAGAGTCGAGCATCGTGTCGTGCGGTTACCCGGAGGGCTTCCAGGTAACTTGTGCCCGCCGTTTTGACATGGAACAGACCTTGTGTAATACGCGCAAAGTCTTCATAGATTGAAAGTTTGTCGGAACCAGAATGTAGACTGAGTTTATAGGGACCCAATCGCTGCGCGATTGTCGCGTGTTCTCGCAAACTGTGGGCAAACGCGGTCCGATCGCCCTTGAAGTCGATGCCTTTTTCGAATTCACCAACGTAGCGAGGGGCGAGGCTAACTAGTTTGACCCCCGCTTGGAGGCATTGTTCTGCGATGATGAAATGCTCTGCGGCCGTTGTAGGATGCGGTGTTTCATCAACACTGAGTTCGATTTCGAAATCTTTGCCCAAGGCTTCCATTGTCGATGCTATTTCGCGCGACATGGCGATTGTGTGCGCGACGGCTGGGCCATACTTGATTAGCGCCCGCCGGACGGTGAGTTGATCGAATTCGATTGTCACTCCATCTGCAACGGTGATCTGCCGTCCCTGGTACTGTTTGACCCAGTTCAATTCGTGATGCTGGTTGTGCAGCTTGGAGTCCAGGTCAGTTTCATTGTAGCTGTTTGCGAGTGGATCTACGTAGTCCGAAGGGTCGATTGTGAAGAATACAAATCCGGCTGCTGCGGTTGTCTTGACGTCGTCCGTTGTCTTGAGGTGGTCAGCGTCGGCACTCCAGCGGCCTGAGAACTGCTCTTCTTTCAGGACATTTTGCACATCACCCATAACCATCTCGGGAGATCGCGCCGTACGCTGCATTTCACGAATCGACTGTTGGGCAAAGATAGGCTGGATCCCATGTCCACTAGATTTCCAGGCGGCCAGATGACCAGGAGTTGCCAGCCCCAAGCGGTCACCAAAGCCAAAGCTAGGGGCGAGTCCTAGAGGTTCTGGAGGTCGTATACCAAGAGGCCGTTCCATACCACGATTTCTTTGAGATGAGTTCTAGTCAACAACAAATGGCGAGGGTGTATTGGTTAAGAGCGGATGGGTAGTAAGGCTAACCTGACACCCACTGGGTTGTAACTTCTACCGGCCAAACTGCAAGCCGCCTAGTCGCGGGGACTGTTGCGACCCACGCGGCGTGTGAGACAGCAAATCGTACAACGGAGTTCCTCCTGTCGAGCGTTTTACGCGCGTTCAAACGGAAAGGCCAATACCTCATCAATGCTGGTGGATTTACTCGCCAGCATGACGAGGCGGTCGAATCCGAGGGCGACGCCACAGCTATCGGGGAGGCCGTGTTCCATCGCTTGCAAGAGCAGACTTTCTTCCGGGAGCAAGCGGTTGCCATCTGCCTGACGAAGTAGATTGGTTGCGCGGATTCGCTCTCGTAATTCGACCGGATCACATAGCTCATGGTAGCCATTGGCGAGTTCGATTCCATTGAGATAGAGCTCAAATCGCACCGCGACTGGTGGGTCATCAGAGCGCAACCTCGCTAAGGCGGATTGCCCAGCTGGGTAGTCAAACAGAATTGTGGGGCGGGTTTTTCCAAGCTCTGGTGCCACCAATTCGGCCAACAGTAAGTTCAACCATTCATCATGATCTTCACCCAGAGATTCAGGAATTTCCAATTCGCGCTCCTTGGCCACCTGGTGTAACTGTGCCAATGTCGCAGTGTGTGGATCCAGGCCCACATTTCTAAGAAAGGCGTCTCGGTAACTGATTCGTTCAGTAATCTCTTGGCCGAGCGTGACTTCGATCAGATCGGACAAAGTTTGCATGGCCTGATGTGGCGTATCCTCTTTCCGATACCATTCCACAATCGTGAACTCAGGGTTGTGGAGCGGACCGCGTTCGCCGGCGCGGAACGCTTTGGCAACTTGATAGATTGCGGGAGCCCCGGCCGAGAGTAGTCGTTTCATGCCAAATTCAGGCGAGGTTTGCAGCCATCTGGTCTGTTGACCGGGATCCGGTAGTTCGACCATTATTGGATCGATGTAGCGGTCGACCACGGTGTCGGCGGAGAGTAGCGGTGTTTCAACTTCCAGAAAGCCGCGTTTGTCGAAGAAGCTACGCAACACTTTCAATAGCTGCGCCCGTAGTCGAAGTAGCTCCCAAGTGGCAGTCGGCTGGCAGAGACGCTGATCGTGTTTGGACATGTCGCGATTCTTGGCAAACAACGGACCGGAGAGGGACCAGGTTGCCTGCTTGTCACGTCAGGGAAACACCTGGTTTTGTGATGTAACCTGACGGATGATCCCTGGATACAGGACAAGTGAACCCGGCGACTCGGTTGGACATTCGCAGACACAGTGCCTGGAAATGATGGCTGGATTTCCTGAGTGCAGTATTTTCGTGGCGTAAAACGACTTCAGCGATTGTGTGGTTTTGCAGTGCGGTTGGCGGAGGCTATCTGCCGGAAGGTTACGAGCTCGGAGGTTTTTCTGGCGCCCTTTCGTCGCGGTAGCCTGCTGGGGCACCAACGAACGGGTTATACTGCTTTTCAGCTTCAACGGTGGTTGGATCTCCATGACCGGGCAACACAATGCTGTCACCGGGAAGCCGAAACAACCGGGTTTGTATCGCAGTTCTCAATGCTTCGAAATTGCCGTCGGCAAAATCGGTTCGACCAATGCTACCTTGAAACAGAACGTCACCCCCGAAAACTACGTAAGGGGATGATTTCCAGAGAAAGACAATGTGTCCAGGCGAATGCCCCGGCGCTTCGAGAACCTCTAATTCGAATCCGGCTGCCACATAGGTTTCTCCGTCGTCCACCACGTGATCCGCAGGTGGGCTGGTCATTGGAAATCCATATTCTTGTGAGAGATTCAAGCTGGCGTCGGTCAGTTTGTCTGCATCTTTAGCGCCGATGATGAGAGGGCAATTTGGCCAAATCTGTTTGAGTCCCGCGTTTCCCGCGATATGGTCTGCATGACCATGCGTATTGAGGATCGCTGCGGGAGTTAATTTGCGTTCGCTTAAACGTTCAACGATGCGGTGGACATCAAATCCGGGATCGATGACCAGGCAGTCATCACGCCCGGACAGTTGAGCAAGATAGGCATTTTCTGCGAACATATCAGAGACGACTGTTTCAAGAATTAGTTCTGGATTCTGCAATAGATGGACTCCTCAGGTAATAACAAAATGAGTAGGCTACGCAAATATTGCCGGTCGTTTGGACTGTGTTTCCTAGTTTGAAGCAATCGGGGTTACCTTTCAGAGGATAGTGATTCTTTCCTCTCGGGCTGGGCGATACAAACCAGGACTGGTGGTTATTGTTGCTCTTAATCATGTCTGAGTGAACCCTCAATCGGCAGGTGTTTGATCAGTAATGCGGCATGTTGAAGCGAAGGTGGATTGATGCAGGGAGAACGGCAGATGAGAGTTGAGCCTCGTCGACGCGAGTTTTTGTCCAGCGCGATTACAGCCGGATTGTTTGTTGCACCTGCAATCGGATTTGCTGATCCACCGGAGAAAAAGTTGCGGGAACCAGTGTTGCGGGTGTCGAAGGCCAAATTGGGTAGCGGCAAGAACCAGGTTCCAGCACATCCGTTGGACCCGGCCCTCGAGATGGCTGCGAGCCGCTTGGCCTATTTCCGCGAACATGTGCGAGATTACACCTGTGTGATGGTGAAACGCGAACAAACTGACGGCAAACCCGCGGAACGCGAATACATGTTTGCCAAGGTGCGTTCGCGCCGAGTTGAAAACGGACGGATTGTTGTCCCCTTCAGTATTTATCTTTACTCGCTCAAGCCAAAAGAGGCTGCCGGTAGAGAAGTGATTTTTGTCGAGGGAAGAAATGGTGGGAAACTCGTTGCTCACGAGGCCCCCAACACATTGGTGTACAAAACGGTTGGGTCGGTTTGGCTCGATCCCGATGGACCAATTGCGATGCGTGGACAACGCTACGGGATCACGCATGCGGGTATGGAAAACTTGTTGATCAAGTTGTTGGAACGCGGCAACCGAGACCGACAACGCGGTCCTTGTGAGGTGAAGAATACGGTTGCAAAGATCAATAAGCGTGAATGTGATGTGATTCAAATTCGACACCCCGAACGAGACAAGAATCACGATTTCTATTTGGCGCGAATATTCATGGATCGGGAAACCCAGCTTCCTGTCCGTTACGCTTCTTACCAATGGCCGACCTCATCCAGATCAAAAGTGGGGCCGGTGATTGAGGAATACACGTATCTGGATCTCAAGCTCAATGTGGGACTCACGGACGCGGATTTCAATCATCGCAATCCGAAATATCTATTCGTCCGTAAAACGGCTCGCAAGATCGCCAAGAAAAAAGCGGCGTCCGCGGCCAAAAAGAAACGCTAGAGGCTGAAGTAGCCCTGCCTGCGTTGAAGGCAGTTTCCGATGCATACCCTGTGGTCGGGCCCCGTTTAGTCTATGGTTGCAGTCGTGCTACGGTCCACCCCGCAGGCGATCTCTCGTAGAGAGTGCGCTCGTGGAGTCGAGCGGGGCGGCTGGTCCAAAATTCGATGCGATCGGGAAGCAGGCGATATCCATACCAGTGGATGGGGCGAGTGATTATTTGATCTGAGAACTCGTGCTGGTACGCTTCAAACTGCTGTTTCAGTTCGGCGTCATCCTGCATTGGTTGTGATTGCTGTGATGCCCAGGCGGCGATTTGACTTTCGCGGGGACGCGTGGACCAATAGAGATCGCTTTGCTGCGCTTCTACGGGTTCCACCCGACCCTCGATACGCACTTGCAGTCCTGCTGGATCCCAGTAAAAGCAGAGTGCCGCCTGTGGGTTGGCCGCCAACTCTCGTCCCTTGCGACTTTGCGAATTCGTATAGAAAACCGGGCCGCGGGCGTCATGGCCCCGCATCAGAACAATCCGAACGCTGGGCCTTCCTTCCGCTGAGACAGTGGCGAGTGCCACCGCGGTTGGTTCCTTCAATCCCAGCGTTTGCGCATCTTTGATAACCTGATCAAATCGTTTGATTGCTGCGAGGTAGATAGGATCGTCTTCCATTCTCTTGTTCCCTTCTCGTTTGCAATCTGGGTGCCCGTGGTAATTTTCTCGAAGCTGGCGTGGAAGGTTGCCCGTGCGGCGGGCAACAGCCATACCGTACAGATAGCCTAGTGCTTACAGCTTGCGACAAACTACCCTTTTTGACAAGGCTGTGACGGTTTTAGCGGTAACCGGGCCTGGGAGAGAACTTGGCAAACGGTGACGTCGGGATCGTCGACAAATCTCTTAGATACTTTGTGCCCGAGTCAAAATGGTAGCCTGCGTTGCGATCTAGGGAGTTGTCTGTCATGCAGTGGCGAATTGATTGGAGTTGGATTCTGTTGGCTGCCACGTCGACGTTTTGCGCGCCGTTTGCGGTTACTGCTCAGCAGCAGCCCACCGCTACGCGCTCCGCGGAAGCTTCTGACCAGTCAGCAGCCTCCGCAGATGAAGCGAAAAGGCCGCAGCGCGCAGTTCGCAACGACTGCCCTACGCTCGAAGAACTGGGATACCGCCGTAAGCCACTGGTCGATATTTCCTTGGACATTCGGTTGAAATCCGAGGCCCGTCCCGCAGATTGTTCCCAGGATCTGTTTGTTACCGATGCACCAGCTGGATCGCAGGTAATGGATCGAGGTGATCTGGTTTTTTATTGGGCCGCCAACGAATTGTCGTACCGCCCCCTGTACTTTGAAGATCCGCTGTTGGAACGGTATGGTCAAGTCGATTTGGGCAAGTTGCAACCGGCAGTGTCTGGGGTCCGGTTCCTGGGTTCCATCGCTATGTTGCCTTACAAGATGACTTTGGATCCACCCTTTTCCCGCGTTTATCCGCTGGGACACTATCGGCCCGGCAGCGCCGTACCTGAATTGCGTTATAGGCTGCCGTGGGAATGGGATGCTGCCCTCGTAGAAGTGGGAACCTGGGCCGGTCTAATGCTACTGTTGCCGTGAGCGGCGCAGAGCCGGCTTGATTGACCACCAGTAGCACCTTGGTTTTACCGCAAGCCATTCGTCGTTTGTGGGGCCAAGCTGAGCGGCGGCTTGCTGACCGCGATCCGGGTACCGCTTGTTTCCCTTCGTCTTTACCGGTTACAGCGGTCCTGCCGGTTGAACCTACTTGTTTGGTGTTGCGTGATCATCTGATCCGAACAAATGAGAACAGTAGTTCTTGTTGCTCTAGTTTTGCGTGTGTGCCATGCCCCAAATGCCACGAATCGATGCACTACTTCAGACCTTGTTGACGGTGCTAGTGTTGTGGGTCTGTCTGTGCTTAGGAGGATGTCGTTCGTCAGAGAAGCACTCTGAGCCGCTCAGTTCGTTGTCTCCAGTTGTGCAGGACATCGAATATCCTGATGTCGAACGTAGCGAAGTCTCCCAACTTGTCATCGAAGCAACTCAGGAACCACCGTCCGCTCGACGGCCACAGGATTCTGAGAAGTGGCCCATGACACTGGATGAGGCAATCCGTATTGCGCTCAAAAACAGCCAGGTAGTGAGAGACGCAGGTGGGCGCGTTGTGTCAGCACCACAGGGAGCGGTTACTGTCTTTGATCCAGCGATTCAAGAGGCTGACCCAAGGTCTGGTGTTGAGGCGGCGTTGAGCGCGTTTGATGCGCAATTCTCTTCCAACGTCATTGGTGAGCAAACGGACCGTTCTTTCAATAACGTCTTTTTTGGTGGTGGTCAGTCAGGTGTGACTACCACGCTGGCTGATGTTCAGACAGGGATCAGCAAACAAACAGCTACGGGTACCCAGTTCAGCGTGTCGAACGCGACCAATTACAACCGATCTTCGATTCCACCTAGTGACTTCCAGCGGTTTTCAAGTGTTTTCGACACGCTCGTCATTGGTGAACTAAGACACCCGTTGCTTCAGGGATCTGGTGCCGAGTTCAACCGTATTGCGGGACCGAACGCAACTCCGGGGAACTACAACGGTGTGCTCATGGCACGGATCAACTCCGATGTCAGCCTAGCCGATTTTGAGATCCAGGTTCGCAATCTGTTGCGTGATGTTGAAACGACATTCTGGGAGTTGCATTTTGCTTATCGTGATTTAGATGCAAAACGTGAGGGACAAGACTTGTCCCTCGAAGCCTGGCAACTGGAGAGCCAACGGGTTGACGCGGGGATTCGGACACCCGATCAGGAGGCGTTTGCCCGCCAGCAGTACTATGCGAATCAGGCCTCAGTTGAAAATGCACTGAGTGGATTGCTGAATGGCACTGGCGGTGTTTACGCAGTGGAGCGACGGTTGCGTAGCCTGCTTGGATTACCTACCAGTGACGGTCGTATCATTGTACCGGCCTCAGACCCAATTACGATCGATACAGTTTTTGATTGGCAGGATTCGTTGCAGACCGCCCTGAACAAGAGAGTGGAATTGCGCAGACAACAATGGCAGGTAAAGCGTTCTGACTTGGAATTAGTTGCCGCACGCAATTTCCAAAAAATGCGAGTTGACCTGGTAGGGCAGTATCGCTACCGAGGATTTGGCGACGACTTGTTTGGTGATCATGAGGCCAGTGCTTTCGATAGTTTGGCGACCGGGAATTTACAGGAGTGGCGCGTCGGCATGGAAATCTCCGGGCCCATTGGAAATCGCCTGGGGAATGTCGCGTTGCGTCATGCCGAATTGAGACAGATGCGAGAACGCGTGATTCTCCAAGAGATGGAACGCCAGATTTCCCATGAACTCAACGCAGCGTTTACCGAACTGGATCGAGCCTACATGGTGACCCGGTCTGTTTACAATCGTCGGACCGCCGCGCTTATTCGATTGAAGTCGGAGCGTGATAAGAATGACAAAGGTTTGGCAGATCTAGACTTGGTGCTTGACGCCCAACGGCAGGCAGTCGACGCGGAGAGCGGTTACTATCGGGCACTAGTCGACTACAACCTGGCGATCCTAAACGTCTTTTATACACGCGGTACGTTGTTGGAGCACCACCGAATTGCCCTGGCAGAAAGCGCCTGGTCCGAAGCGGCCCAAGCCAGCGCTCAGAAACTTGCCAGAAAGCTGGTTGAGAGAAGATTGAATTTTGCGATGACACGCCCACCGAGTTTGACGGCCGGCAGCACAGCGGAAGGCGATTCGCAGGGGAAAGAGGCGGCGGCGTCAGCCCCGCATGGTGCCAAACAGAGTCCTCAACCACCTGCGGCGGGCGGTGTTGAAACGCCGGCCGCTTCCTGAATCAAGAGAAAAAATAGTCGTATGCCGACCGGATTCCCAAACCGGTCATAACCACGCCTGAGACGAGCAAGCTCCACCATAAGCGCCGCCCCATTTGCAGAGGGGCGGGGAGTCTCACACGATCAAGCCAGAGCATTGCGAAACACCAGAGTCCGCATGACGCCGCCCCACTGACGATCGAGCCGAAAGTCATACGAGCGACGATACTGCCGGCAATACCCTCGGGCAACCAGATCATGGTCAGACCTCCGAGGAAACAATAGAGAACGATTAATCGACGCAGTTGGGCGACGCGTTGCGGAGTTGTCCAGCGCGGCGCCACCGCTGAGATGCTTTCGACAAAAGTGTGGCGGTAGATTTCGAAGGCACCATAGAGTGTGCCCATCAAGGCTAGAAAGACACCCGCACGGTAGATCCACTTCAGATTGCTGTGCAGCTTAGTCACGAAGCCTTCCTGCGCGGTCAACAAATCGTTATTGGCGGGGACTAAGGCCGGAACATGGTCGTGCAATACCAGTTTGCCGAGAACTGCGAATAGCAGAGTTACGAGGATTACCAGGGCGAAGGAGAGACTGATATCCCAGAAAGGGGCGCGGCTCCAGATGAGCGCTTTGTGAACTGTTTCAGGTTGGGTTTGGGTCGCCGTTTCCAGTTCTGTTCGCGAGGCGACTTGCTGTCCAGCCAATCCCCAGTGTTTTTGACGTAGCATCCCTATGTAACCGATGTAGTCGTAGGCCCCTCCTCCTACCGCGGCCAAATACAACGCCACCTCCAGCCAGGGGCTACGGTCGTTGAACTCGGTGGCGAGGTCAGGTCGCCGCACAAACTCGGGGAAATCGGTGACCTGTGGTACGAACAGGCCTGTCAGTAGCTCTGACAGATTCGGTCCCAGTACCGCCACCGCGGCAATGATGCAAGCAAGCATCACCCCTAAGACGACGAGCGAGGCCTTTTCCAGAATGTCGTAGCTGGAGGCCACCGCTAAGGTGACGCAAACGCACAGGACGACCGAGCTCCAGGTGTTTATCCAGAACTCGATCCCTTTCCATGGCCCGATTGCCGTTTCCACCGCTTCGTAACGAACAAGGTGATCGATATAACCCCCAAGAATTTCTGGAATGCCAGAGAATGCTACGGGCATCAACAGTATTGCTGGCACGGCGATCAGCAATGGAAACCACAACGGTGGGCCAGGCATTTTGGTCCAACCGACTATCGGGTGTTCACCGCAGAGGGTGATATGGCGTGCCGCCGAATAGACCTGAATTGCCTTGAACACACCCGCATACAGGAAGCACCAGAGCATGGAGTAACCGAAAATGGCGCCGCTACGGGATGCCCAGACAAGTTCACCACTCCCGATGGTCACGGAAGCGATGATTATGCCAGGCCCGGCAAAGGTCGCGAGCGACCGCAAGCGCACTACTTGTAACGCAGCTGGCGGTTCAGGGTAGAGCGTGTCTTGCGTTTCCACGTTCACTCGCGATATCGAGTGGGCAGCTTTCTGGTGATCACCCTAAACCGTAAAGACGAACAGCGTTGTCGTGAAGTAACTTCCGCTGTTCTTGTTCGCTACGTTGTGAGATCACTTCTTTCAAGGCACTCACCCAGCTCGCATAGGGTGCACCCAGCAGGCAAACGGGCCAATCACCTCCAAAGACGACTCTGTCCGGACCAAATTGAAGTAAGCAGAAGTCGATGATGGGTGCCAGATGTTCGGCGCTCCACCCTTTGGGGGCACGGGCGACGATTCCCGAAATTTTGCAGATCGTATTGGTGAGGCTAGCCAGCCCGTCCATGTCACGTTTCCATTGGTCGACTTGATGCCAGGGTTCCTCTGAGCTCTGGTTGTCGGCCAGGAAGGCCTTCGGGTCGGCGTTTCCACAATGGTCGATGATAAAACGCGTATCCGGGCACTGGCTGGCCAGTTTTTTTCCATCGGACAATTCGGTGGGACGCATACAAAGATCGAAGCTCTTGCCGAGTTTGCCAAGCAGTTGTATGGACTGGACATACGTAGGTTCCAGGCAAAGTCCGCGCGGCGCTGAATCGACATGGAGAACTTGTCGGACACCCTTGATTTCCGGGACGTCCTTGAATTGGTTGATGTACGTGGCAAATTCAGGCGAGTTGGGCCGTCCAGAGATCACTGCGGCGGCGGTAGGATGTTCCTTGCTCCGCGAAAGCTCAATGACATGTTTGGCCTCTTGAACCTGTTGCTGGGGAGCGACATCGATTTCCATATAGACCGCTTGCGTGACATTCACTTTGGCCGTTGCAGCCAAGTAGTCCTTGGTGACATAACTTTTACTAAGGATGGGAGGTGCGTCTTTGAGCCAGGGTGGTTGGAAACGATTCAAATCCCAGAGATGTTGATGTGTATCCACGATGGGAAGCAATGCCTGGGGTTCCTTTGCGTGGGAGGACTGTGTACGAGAAGCAATTAGCGGCAACGTACTGGCAACGGCGAGATTTCCGGCGGCTTGCAAGAATTGACGGCGATTGGTGGGCATGATTGGTCTCCAGCAGCACCCCAAATGGTCCACGCCAAATCCTACCCCAATCGCACCTGGTAAACCAGCGTTGCGGGGTACTGTGGCCCCATGTCGAGCCGATTTACTTGAAAATGCGAACGTGTCGCGCCCTGGTCATAGCGCGAAGTTGGCCGACCCACAAATCCGGCGCGTGCGTGCCAAGAATGCGGTACGCCGCCAAGAATGCGGTACGCCGCCAAGAATTCGGTACGCTGTCAGGCCGACTGTTCCGGATCGGCGGTAAAGAGTGCTGGGGCTACAACCGGGCTTCGCCTCAGCGAGGGTTTCTGGTGGCTTCCTATGTCGGCGCAGGCAGCACCGGCGTGTCTTTATTGGGCTGCGCGTGACTGCCGCAATCCGTGCACTTTACGCGAGTAAAAAGTGGGGTTGCTCCAGAACTGTTTGAGTGCATGTTCATCGGCGAACAGATAGATTTCTTGGCCCCACCAGGCACCGTGTTTCCGTTGTCCGGAGCGTAGTTCACCATTGTGAAAGAAGCGGACTACGTCAAATCCAGACAACATGGGTGCGAATTGGTCGGGTGATTTCCAGAAATGTTCCATTGCCTCTTCACTGGAGAACAGGTAGAGCCGTTCACGATGAATAATGCCCCAGCGTGGATCACCAGACTTCCAGACTTGCTGCAAGGCGAGCGTCACAGGGCAGAATCCATCCAGTCCTAGATCAGGTGTCTGAACCCGTGGTTGCACACGGGCTGTGGGCATCGTTGCTTGCTTCGGAGCTACCCTGGCGACCGGAGTTGAAACGGAGGCAGGCGCCGCGTTGCGATGAAAGGAAGTGGAAGCGGTTGGGCTCATTTGTTGTGGGTTTCGCTTCCATGGCGCTGTACGAGGATTCTGGGGAGCAGCCGTGGTAGCGAGCGGCGGCCTTAGTTCACGTGTGCCGTTTGCGGCAGGTGGCTGGGTATACCGGTTGGGTGTCGATGCGTGAGCCGTGGTATGGCTACCTGGAACGTGGTTTGCGGTCGCTCGCGCCGTTGGAGACGCGGATGTGAACTGATTAGACGCCGCTGGTGAATGCGTGTTTCGCGCCGTGTTGGGGTGTGCTTCGTATGTCTCCAGTCGGGTTGCGAAATTGACGGCGTTCGGGGCTGCAGGCTGGGCCCCGTTATTGCTCGCCTGGCGTGACGATTGTGGCAGGTACCGATTCAACGCGGCGACTTGATCGAGGTGTGAAATGAACCGGTTGGGATCCTGCTGGGTGACACCTCGATAGACTTCGCGCCCGTCGGCGGCGAGGATGACATCAGTCGGCCAAGCTTGCACGCGCAGTTGCGTTACCAGATTCCGATGCTGCTCGACTTGGATCTTGACGGGAACATAGTTTGCCTGAATGGCGCGTACTACGGTGGGTTTGGAAAAGACGTTGCGTTCAACCAGGAAACACGAGTTGCACTGATCCGACCAGAAGTGAACCAAAACCAAACGCCGTGTTTGCGCCGCCTGTTCTTTTGCTTTGTCCAGATCTCCCAGCCAACCAATCTGGGCCGCGAGCGGCGCGGCGGGTACTAGACCGCAGGCCAGTAGGACGATAATCACGGCGAATGACCGTTGGCGCTGTTGCATCATGATTGACCAACTGTTGCGATTGTAGCGATTAGAGAAGCTAGCCTCCTGCATCGGTTGCCACGGGGGCGCTGGAGCAGTCAAAATGCCGGGGAACCGGCACTTTTTTCGGCGTGGTCTGCGATCGATTGCCAGGCTTGTCCGTTCAGTAGGCGTGACAGACGGTTTCTTTGCGTGCGGAGAGGCCGCCGCACAATTTCTTTGCGTGCGGAGAGGCCGCCGCACAATGTTAAGACGTTTTCACTAATTTTGGGCCGGTGATTCAGCGGAAATACGACCAGGTCAAGGCGTTTGGCGGCCGGAGTCTGCTGTCAGGTCTTGGGTCCTGGGTGGGAAATAACAGGTTGACACCAGCGTTCACATTAGTATGATGCCGATAGTTGATGGGGGCTTGTCGAACGTGGCTGGCTCTTGTCTAGCATGTAAGTGATTCTGGCCCACTTAGCTTAGGTATCGGTTTTCCCGACTGCTCCGGTTTCAGCAGATTGTGGATTCGCGGTCAGGCTTCACTTCTCTGTTTGAATTCTTGCGATTGCTTGCTCGAATCGCTGCTGTTTTACCCTGCCATTGTTAAACAAGGCGGCGAGATTGAACTCGCCGAATGTGGCCGAGTGAAGCGTTAGAACTAGCAGTTTGCAGAGAACAGCAGTAGCACATTGAGTGCTGTAAATCACGTTGGTTGACGAGAAAATACCCGCTTAGTTAGTGGTTCTGACCGCCGCCGTTTCTGAATCCGTGGGTGGTACCTTCGCCCAGTCGTTGTTGGCGCTATTTTGTTTTGCCCGTTTCCAAGGGACTCGGATATTTCAGGAGTAAAGGCACTTCAGGAGCACAGGAATAGCGGTACTCGCGGCGCAGGGGTAGGAGCCGGGTATTCGATCAGTGGCGTAACAGCAGAGAATGGCTAGTGCAGGCGGCTTCTGTACGGTGTTGACAGATTGGGTTTATTTACGTGCTGGGCGCGGGGACGAACTGGTCGCCCTCGACGCTCCGGTAACAAAAGTGTGATTGCAAGGTTGAGGCATGGGGAAAAAAAGACCACGGACCAGATCGGGTGGTAGGTCAGGAAATAACGGGCGCTACCGTCGCCGACGGAGGCCGAATTATTCGAACCGTCGTGGGCAGGGTAACGAAAACCAGTCCAACGACAGTAACGATACAGCAAACGCGGCTGGGTATGGTTTATTGGAACTCCATCCCAATGGATACGGTTTTCTTCGTAGCCCGCAAAACAACTATTCACGAGAACGCAGCGACCCGTTTGTACCGGGTACGATGATTGATCGTCTTGGTTTACGTCCCGGTGTCATGATTCGTGGGATTTTACAACAAGCCCGTAAGCAGCAAGGTCCTCGATTGCGAGAGATTGTGGATGTGGAGGGTGGGCCTCCGGAAGAGTATGTGTCGGTCAAGAGTTTTGAAGACCTCACACCGATCAATCCAGAGCAATGGTTGCGTTTGGAAACCGGGCCGGAACCGTTGACAACGCGCGTAATGGACCTGGTGACACCTCTCGGGAAAGGGCAACGCGCATTGATTGTGGCGCCGCCTCGGACTGGCAAGACCGTGATGCTACAGCACATCAGCCAAGGGATAGCAAAAAACTACCCGGAACTGACATTGATCGTGTTGTTAATTGACGAACGCCCTGAAGAAGTTACCGATATGCGGCGGAACGTCAACGGTGAGGTTGTAGCCAGCAGTTTGGACCAGGATGTTGAAAGCCACATCCGTCTTTCCCAGTTGATTGTGGAACGCTGTAAGCGTCTCGCGGAGATGGGAAAAGACGTGTTCTTGTTGATGGATTCAATCACCAGGTTGGCTCGCGCATTCAACAAATGGGTTGGTAATACCGGCCGGACGATGTCCGGCGGCGTTGATATCAAGGCTATGGATGTGCCGAAGAAGTTATTTGCTACAGCGCGGGCGTTTGAAGAGGGTGGGTCGTTGACTGTAATCGGTACTGCGCTGATCGATACGGGAAGCCGTATGGATGAATTGATTTTTCAGGAGTTCAAGGGAACCGGCAATATGGAGCTGGTACTTGATCAGAAACTGGCCGACCGGAGAGTTTGGCCTTCGATTGATATTTCACAGTCTGGAACGCGACGCGAAGAATTATTGCACGATCCCGATACGCTTCGGGCTGTAACCGCACTCCGTCGGACTTTGACATCGATGCACCACGTCGACGCGATGGAACAGTTGACGCGTCAGTTGGAACGGTTCAAAACGAACCAGGAATTTGTCCAGCTGATCGGGGCTGCCAGCGTTGATATCGGTTAACGGGTGGTCCGTAAATACGCTGTCTCGGACTCGCAGGCCCCTGATTTGCCGGGCGTTCTGACTGCCATCCAGGGTGCGATGTTCTGATCTGGACCACCCTGTAACGCTTCCCGTAAGAAGACGTCTTGAACGACCTTATTGAAGTAGTAACATGTCTGAGGATGTAGACTACTGCGATTCAAAACGGGGTGAAACTGGGTGGATTGATGGGGCGAAATGGAACGCTTGCCACGGCGAAAAACGGAAAAGGACGACGATTTACCGCGACCGCAGAGCCGCCCTGGTCGAGACTCTCTGACGCAGCTTTGCTGGAGTATCGGATTTGTGATCTCAAGCTGCGTATTGCTGGCACACGTCTGGAAAAGTATGTCAATCAGTTGTACCTGGAGCTGACAGCGCGCGGTTTGCGTTTTCGTCCCCATTGCTGGCTCTCCGAAGACTGGTTTTCACCCGAAGGAGTACCGGGTATCGCTATCCCGTTTTTCTTGGCGCATCCACGACTTGCACGGTTGGAACGGAACCAGATGCTGGAGGTCGAAGGGGGCACAAAACACGAGTGTATGCGCATCCTGCGGCACGAAGCGGGGCACGCGATTGATACAGCGTATGCTTTACATCGGCGCCGCGCCTGGCAGCGTTTGTTCGGTCGGTCTTCGCAAACGTATCCAGAGTATTATCAGCCGAAGCCGTACAGTCGAAGTTATGTACACCATCTTGAGGGTTGGTATGCACAGGCGCATCCGGCGGAGGATTTTGCAGAAACGTTTGCTGTGTGGCTCAAGCCGCGGTCAGGCTGGCGCGTGAAATATGCCGGCTGGCCAGTGATCAAGAAACTGCGGTACGTCGAATCGACACTGCAAGAGATACGGAGTGAAAAGCCGAAAGTGCGTTCTCGCGAGCACGTCGATTCGGTTCCTCGAATTCGTAAGACGCTGGGCGACTATTACGAAGAAAAACGCAGCCGTTACGGTATCGGACAGGATAGTTATTACGACCGAGATTTGTTGAGACTGTTTTCGAACGCACCAGAACATGCAAAGAAGATGGCGGCAGCTTCTTTCTTGAGAAAGCACCGGCGTGAGCTACGCCAGCTTGTTTCACATTGGACTGGTCAGTACCGTTACACGGTTGATCAAATAATCAGTGAGATGATTGATCGTTGCCGTGAACTGAATCTGCGAATTGCATCGCCTCCCGAACGAGTGGAGCGTGACGCTCAAGCGATGCTGACCGTGCAGACGATGAATATTTTGCACCATGGACATCATAAAGTGGCGCTCTAGTAGTTTGTTTGAACTAGTCGGATAATGAGGAACGCATTAGACGTTGCGAGTGATACCGTTGGCGTGTTCTATTTGCCGTCCATTCAACTGATTTCTGCCATGTTTCTACTAAGTTGGTCGAGAAGACCGATCACGTAGTTCAGGGGTGACATGAAGAAGCTGCGCGTCGTGGTTCTTATGGACCGTGATTTGGTGCCTCCAGCAAGTATGGAAGGATTCACGGAAGACGAGATCGTCCAGTGGAAAACCGAGTTCGATGTTGTTACTTCGTTGAAGGAAATGGGGCATGAGGTTGTGCCGCTGGGTGTAGCCGATGACTTAGGAATTATCCGCAAGACGTTGCTCGATTTTCAGCCGCAAGTGGCATTCAATTTGCTCGAGGAATTTCACGGTGTTGCGATTTACGATCAACACGTGGTGGCCTACCTCGAGCTGATGAAACAAGCTTATACAGGCTGTAATCCACGCGGCCTACTGCTGGCACACGATAAGGCGCTAAGCAAGAAGCTGCTCTCCTATCATCGCGTTGCAACGCCCAAATTTTCCCTCTTTCAAAAGGGAAAAAAGGTCAAAACACTGCGACGCTATGTCTATCCATTGCTTGTCAAGTCCGTCATTGAAGACGCCTCGTTGGGGATTAGCAAGGAGTCGGTAGTTCGCAACGGAGATGAGCTCAAGCGAAGAGTGAATTATGTTCATGAAGAACTTGGTACTGATGCGCTTGTTGAGGAATACATTGAGGGGCGTGAACTCTATGTTGGAGTAATTGGAAATCAACGTTTGCAGACTTTTCCTGTTTGGGAGATGTTGTTTCGTAACCTGCCTCCCGGAGTCCCAAACATCGCGACGCGACGAGTGAAGTGGGATTCTGAGCATCAAAAGGAGCTGGGCATCGTTACGGAAGCAGCGGATAATCTGCCGGTGAGCACTGTCGATCGGATTTCTAGACTATGCAAGCGCGTGTACCGTATCTTGTGTCTCAGTGGGTACGCTCGTATGGACCTGCGGATGACTGATGACGGTCGTGTTTACGTGTTGGAGGCGAACCCGAACCCGAACCTGTCATTTGGCGAAGATTTTGCGGAGTCTGCCGAACGAGTCGGAATGTCGTACGAAAGATTGATTCAACGCATATTGAATCTCGGCCTCAGGTATCAGCCTGAGTGGCACTAGTGGTGGTACCTGTGGCAAACACTGCGCGTACGTTTCAGTTAACCGGTGGTGCGACACGCGTGATCTTGGACCAGGTGTCTTCTGGGATATCAAGGCCTTCTTCGAGTCGTTGTTGGCGGCATCGGAATTCTGACTCACCTGGAACTAGCACTTCCGTGAAACCATCGGCTGGTGGGCATGTCTTGAGGTGTTTGACGAGCGGTTCTAGCTCTCCCAAGAAGTCGGACGTTGTTTGAAAACAAGTGATGTCAAGCGCGATAATCAACAATCCGCTGTGACCAGATCCTTGGTCACTCGCCGTTTCTTCGCGACTGCACCCAGCACCGGAGAGAGCTCCAGCGAGAACGTCGATCATGACCGCTAACCCGAAACCTTTATGTCCAGCTGATCCCCCCAATGGGAGGAGCGCGGCTGGGTTCGCCGTGTACAACGCGTGTGGATCTGTTGTTTCGCGACCATCGGCGTCGACCAGCCAGCCGGCAGGTACACGTTCACCACGTTGCAAGTAATTGCGGACCTTTCCTTCGGGTGCGACACATGAGCTCATGTCCAGCAACAATGGAAAGTGACCCGGGGAGGGGGCGGCGATAACCATGGGATTGGTGCTGAGTCTTCGCTGTCGTCCACCGAATGGTGCGACCCATTGTCCACGTCCACCTCCGTTTACCATGACAATGCTGAGCATATTTTCAGCTGCGAGCATCTCTCCGTACGTCCCCAAACGGCCTGTGTGATTCGAACGCCGTACGGTGACTGCGGCAACGCCCCGTTTACGGGCTTTGTCGCGAGCCAGCAGAGTGGCATCATGTCCGGCGACTTGTCCAAAAACTGCATTTGCATCGATGACCGCGGTGGTTTCCGTTTGCGCGCACAGAGTGTGTGCTGCGCCAGGGCGAATGAGCCCAGCTTCGATGTCCTGGATGTATTGAGGAAGCCGGATTACTCCGTGTGAGTCGTGACCTGCCAGGTTGGCGTCCACCAGATGGTTTCCCACGATCTCGGACTCCCGTTTGGTAGCTCCATGGTGTCTGAGGACAGTTTCGCAGAGTTCCAGGAGTTGCTGTTGGTTGTAGCGTGGCATCGTGTCTCCGTAGTGAGCAAGTGGTAAGAGTCGCCGGAGTACTAGGGTTGTTGGCTGTTCGTGTTGACGCCCGAGCTGTGGGTTGAACGAGCCAACTGTGAAGGGGTGCTAACGGTAGGCTGTTCGCAATCGCAAGCGAGGTGACCTGGCGAGAGTTCTGCACGAGATAGACCGGTAGTGGCGTTGTTGCCGGTTCAAGATCAACTGGCTGCCCACGGAATGTGACTTGTGCTGCGCGACCGACGTTGCGGCGTGTTGCATATTATTCGGCGCGATATCGTTGAACCCACTTCCAGAACGCGGAAAGATCCTGTCGGCGGGTCTGGTAACGGTCGAGATAATCTCGATAAAGGGGTTCGTCTGGAAGTCCTTCGTGAGGTGGGTAGGGGTAAGAAGACATCTCTTGAAATGGCAGTGGTTCTGATGATTGACCGAGAATGGTGTTCAAATCGCCGTCCTTATCCCAGCCGGCGTTGTAGAGCACGAAGTCACGTCTCCATCCATCTGGCGGTGGTTTGTCAGTCCCCGCAAATTCCAATGTGACTTCATCTCCACTACCGAGTACTGCGAGGCGGTTGTCGGTGGCCTGTAATAACTCGCGAACATCACCATAGCGGGTGAACCGGCCATGCAATGGTGCCCATTTGGGTGCCCGGCTGACATTCTGGTAGTCGTAGTTTTCAGGTCCGTTACCGGGGTGAGGAATGCGTCGCGAAAAACCACGAAAATGCAAATCAGCGGATCGTAGTTCCAGTGGAACTTGATGAATGGACACGGGTTCTTCATCGACAGAGAAAAATACCTCATCCCAGCAGATCTCCTGGCTCGTTACGATCCTCAAGCGGTAGTCGTCGCACAAGAACGCGTTCGACAAATCAATCGCAATTGTCTTTGTTTTTCCACCAGGGAATCCTGTGAAGGGAATTGTTTCGCACCAGATTCCATGCTTATCGACGACTTCTATTGCAGGGGGGCGCGGGGCGTTTAGTTGTGGGTCCTGCGCGATACCGACATTACTTGAGATGTCGGTTGGGTTGATCCAGCCTGTCAAGAACAGCGTGATTTTTTCAGGCGACTCCAACTTGCCTAGATTGAGTTCTAGATAGTGTTCCGAAACGAGTCCCTTACGAAAGCGGCCATTGAAACCCTGTAGATAGCGTCCATCGCGTTTTTCGATAATGTCTTTGACGTCGCGTCCTTGCGAATCGGTGGCAAGTTCGGGGAGCCTACGCTGGCGGACAGTATGGATATGAGGTTTGGCAATGGTTGGCGGCCCGACTTTCTCATTGGTGTAGATTTCGGTGTTCTGCGGATGGTCGATGGCGATCAGGCGGACTTCATCTAAGTAAGCGGTTTCCCAGAGTTCTTCGGTGATTTGTATCCAGTAGGATCCGTCGCGCAGCTGAAGGTTCTTGCCTTCTATCAGCAAGTGTTCCCAGGGTCTTGAAGGTGCCAGCGTGCCTTCCGCAGTTTGTAGTCCCAGAGGCGCTGCCCAGAGTAAGTCGGTTAGAAACACAAATTCAGTGCCATTCCATGTGTAGGCATAAGGACAAGATGTCTTTTGGACCATTTTCTCGTGAACCAGTTGATTCGCTTTCACGCGAACCCGATTTTGCGGAACACCAGTGGTCGACAGTACGCGTAAGACATCTGCTGCGGATTGCTTGCCAATTCCGAAATGGCTAGTCCTCCGCGCGACAACTTGGGCTTGGTAGCGACCATTCGATTTGACTTCAAGAAGTGTGCCATAGCCGTAGTGGTTCATCCGCCCGATATCGATGATGCCGCGCACATTGATGGCAATCCAGTTGTTCTGATTACCGCCCTCATTTTGAAACAGCACAATACCCTCGTCTGTTAGCACCGCCAGATCGAGGTCGCCATCGTTATCTATGTCGGCAGTGTCACAACTAATTACCGGTTGTTTGACTAATGCTGCTACGCCTTCTAGAGGCCGATACGCCTCGCCGTTTGTCTGTCCACGCAAAATCTCCAGTCCGTCGCTGGCCCACAGTAGGAGGTCTGATGACCCATCGTTGTCACAATCCCAGACCAGAGTTCCGTCGCATGCCTTGGGACTCAGCGACAGACTCGCTTTATGGCGGACGTTGCCGACGGTCGAGGTTTTCAGGAGTCGGACGCCATCAGGTCCACTGGCTACGAGATCCCACGAAGCATTACCGTCACTTTCCAGTAGAGACAACTGTTGGCCGGAGTGAGTCGCTTTGAAGTCAGCCTCAAACGGTTGCCAGACGAAACGACCGTGCAGGATGTTTTCCAGGTAGCCAGATGTTTGAGAGTCAGGGCTTCCCAGCACCACGTCGAGATCCATGTCCCGGTCCCAGTCCACTACGATCAGGGAAGTGAAGATACTACTTTGTTCCGGGATTCTGGAGAATTCAGTCAGGTTTTCGAAGGCGATGGTTTCTCCGTGATTGGACCAAATTGAAATGCCATCGTGAGCGGATACGATCAGGTCGAGATCGCCATCGTGTTCAATATCGATTGCGGCAACAGCCTGTACCTGTCGTAGCGCGCGAAAGTCTTCACTCTGATCGATTTCAATCAGAATCGGAGACGTCAGATTTTGGTCGAGGTTATTCCGGAGGATACTTACCCCATTGTCTCCGTAGACGACGAATCCCATATAGTGACTATGGCGGCTATCCGGAATGCCTGGTCGTTCGGGTGCGGTGGGTGAACCTGCCTTGTCTGCGAGAAATAAGTCGGCCTCAAGAAAACCACGCGTACCCGTGGGAATAGAAGTACTTCCCAGCAAACTCCATGACGTGTCCGCGGGATTCTGTACAAAGATATCGAGCGACTCTTTCCTTAGAACAGCCACATCCACACGGTCATCGAGATCAAAATCGACGAGTCGTATCTGTCGGCCATCGACTAGCGTTTGCAAGGCTTCCTGTGCTGCTTGTGGCTGGAAGCGAATATCTAGTGGTGGTTCTTGCTCAGTTGGAGGTGGTGGATTGCTTCGATAGAACGACTGGCTGAAATCAAAAACAACAAATTCCAAAGTGTCCGGAGTACAGCGTTTCAAATCAGCGCCATTGAATTCCGCTTTGTTGATTCGATTGGTAAATGGAAATGTCAGGCTGTTGACGGTTTTCCAATCATTTTCTTGGGCAGCGGTGACGATGGCGTCGAGCATCTTGATTGGATCGAACGCCAATCGTTTCCCTTGAGCACGTTTTAATGGCCCACAGGCCGTTTTCGCATGCTGTACTGTTGTTGCGATTTCCGGATCTTCCGTGTGGCTTTGGTCCAGAAGTTGGTAGCGAAGCAAGATCAGGTTGTCGGGTTGTGCCTCGAATGCCTCGCGCAGAGCACTACGCATTTGTGAAACAATGGTGGCGTCCTGGACCGAACGCAATGCATTTTCATACGGATTAAACAGGGCATAGCGAATCGCAATGTTTTGCTTGCTTGAGTCCAGTGACATGGCTTTGCAGAGATGTTCGTAGGCTTTTCTGGCTGCGGGATCATGTTCGAAATCTGGGGTGGTACTTAGTTCCAAGGCCAGTTGCGCTGCCAGAAAGTATGCTGTTGGGGACTGAGGTTCGCGCGCTAGCAACTGTTGTAAGGCAATATTTGCCGCATCGACCGCTTTGGAGATCGCCGCGTCCCGCGCTACTGGTGGTTCATTTTTTACTCTGTCGCGTACTTGAGCAATTTGTTTCAATGTACAAATTGCCAGGTTCCACCAACCCATTTTTTCGTCGGGGGCCAGCTCTACAATCTTACGGAATGCTTGTTCGGCTGGCTCAAAGTCATCGTTCTCCAGATGGGCAATGCCAACGTTTCTAAGGTTGATTAATTCACGAATTGACTCAGCGGAGAGCCGTGTTGAAGGTGCTGGGGTGGGAGGGCGAATGAACCGATAAGCGATGATTCCGCCAGCTATGAAGGCGATCGCAAAAATAACACGACCCGATGTGAAAAAGCCGTTGCTGGATGATTGCTGGGGATTGAGCATAGTACCCTTTGATGCTGCGAGTACGCGGAGCATCCCTTGGAGTTATTTAGCGGCGCACGTGATCATACAGCAGCAGGCCAACCAGAGTCTTTGCGTCTTGTATGGTGCCGTCGCAAGCCATTTTCATGGCCTCGTCCCACGTAACAACGTAGTTTTCGATTTGTTCACCAGGTTCCCGCCGCGCAGGACCCGGAGTCAGATTGGTGGCTACAAAGAGGTGCATCTGTTCGTTCAGGATTCCGGGTGACAGAAAAAATGAGTGCAGCGGCTTCAACTCGCTAGTTCGAAACCCGGTTTCTTCTTCTAGTTCTCGGACCGCTGTTTGCTCCGGGGTCTCACCCGGTTCAAGCGTGCCTGCCGGAAGTTCGATCAGTGTTTTTTCGACAGAGATACGAAAGTTTCGGATCAGGCAGACGTGTTCATCATCGATGACCGGGACGATGGTGACCGCTCCCGGGTGACAGATGATCTCCCGAGTTGTGCGAGTTCCGTCATTGAATTGCTGTTCGCGACGGATGACATGAAATAGGCGAGTTTCCAGCAGTCGTTTTGCACTCCCTTCCATGGCTACGACCTTCCCAAGAGGCTGAAGTCGATTGAGCAACCGGCACGATCGTTGATAAAATAACCGGATTGCTGTTTTACTCCAAGGGTTTTCAGGGGAACGCGGATGCGTTCGTTCGAGGTTTTCAATCCGCTTTCCGTTCAAGGGTTGGAATTTGTGCTGTATCCGAAGTTGCTGGTGCTGCTCGATTGCGTACTGGGGGACTTTCGGTGGTCAATCACTACGTCAAATCCTAGGCCGTTGGGTATGACATCGACACGTCTATTGCAAGATCACATCACTCCTTATTGATCTAGCACATGTTTGGATCCGAAGACACCCGCGAAGTGGCTTCACAGCCGTTTGGGGCACCTCGGGCGCGTCGCCCGTTGAGTGTTTCTCTCGGCCGTTGGGGTGGAATCGCGTTCCACTTGCACCTGCTGTTTGGTGTGTTCTTGATTGGTACGCTGACGTACGCATGGCGTGAATCTCAACTCGACGGGCGTGGAGGGATCATACAACTTGCCAGTGTTTTTCTGGCAATACTCTTGGGTAGTGCGCTGTTGCATGAATGGGCCCACATTCGCGCAGTGATTCGATGCGGCGGATTTGTAGAGCAACTGGTACTGGTTCCTTGGGGTGGGTTGTCGCGCCTGAGTATTCCACCTCACGCACCGCACAGCGTACTACGCGTTTACTTGGCCGGTCCGCTCGCCAACGGCCTGGTGTGCTTCGTTTGTATTCCGCTGATTGTCTGGTGGGATACGTATTTGGTGGTGCCTGAACTGCTGCATCCGCTGGCACCCGCATCGCTGTTTGAGAATAGTGCTGGCTCAACGGAGTGGAATCTAACTGTTGCGGTCAAGTTGGTATTTTGGGTGAATTGGGTCTTGTTGCTCGTGAATCTGGTACCTGTGTTTCCCTTTGACGGAGATCGTATCACGCGTGCATTGTTGATGATTTGGCGTCCAGCGACGAGTCCGGCTCAGGTAGCAATGACGATGACCTGGGTGACGCGGTTGAGCGCGCTGTTGCTATGTGTCGCAGCGTACTGGGCGCACCAAGAATGGAATGCGAGCCAAGTCGTTTGGATTTCACTCTTGTTTGTTGGCGCATTATTGTTGATGCGGGACCGACAACAGGAGCGTC
This sequence comes from Planctomycetaceae bacterium, assembly GCA_002709225.1. Lineage (GTDB taxonomy): Bacteria > Planctomycetota > Planctomycetia > Pirellulales > Pirellulaceae > UBA9264. Next base: position 96,394 of record PAQH01000008.1, on the reverse strand, counting down.
GGGCTATGTTTGATGGATGGTCGGCTGCCGATGGGACCAGGACAGCTGTGTTTCCGCCTCGCGCGCAGGTTTCGTTGGAGAGTGAGTGGGAAGCGACCACGGTGGTAGCAGCGGCAGATATTTTCCCTGTCGAGAATGAGGAGCTGGGACAAAACCGCGAGCCTGAAGATGAAGAGCGGCTGGATGAGATCTTGGATCGTTTGCACAGGTCCGGGAGAGAGAATATTTCTGAAGATGATCGGGCATTCCTTGAGCGAGTTAGCCAAAGATTTCGACGACGCCGGGGTGGGTAGGCAACGGCGAGGTTTTGATGAATGACAGGTTTACTTGCCCTACAGTCGATGTGCACAGCTTGCCATTGTTATTACGATTGACACGTATTTGTCCCGGAGGAGTTCTGGTCCGTGCCCCGACAGCGTCTTTTGAATTGCATTGCACGCCTCATACGGTTTCCAGCGGGGCGCTACCCGAAATGGATAGCGGCCGGATTGCTCTGCATAACCTGTGCCGCTCTCGTGCTGGATTGGTGGAGCGGAATCCCGCAAGATGCGGTTGCTGTGTATGTGGGGCGGGCCAGCTGCATTTCGTGTCACCAAAGTCAGGCAACGCACTTTGCTGGATCGCATCACGATCTCGCAATGGATCACGCGAGACCAGGCACTGTTTTGGGTGACTTTGAGAATGCAGAGCTAACGCACTTGGGAGTGACTTCCCGGATGTTCCGTCGCGGTGACCAGTTTTACGTCAACACCGAAGGACCTGATGGAAAAAAAGCAGACTTTGAAGTCAAGTATGTCCTAGGTGTCGAGCCACTACAGCAATATATGGTGGAATTTGATCGTTCGGAGAAAGTGGCCAAGGATGCAATTGCACGCCTGCAGGTGTTGCGGTTGTGTTGGGACACTACTGAGCGTCGTTGGTTTTATTTGCCCCCTCCCGATGTACAAGACGAGAAATTGAGCCCGGATGACGCCTTGCATTGGACCGGAATTACCATGCGTTGGAATACGAGCTGTGCGGATTGCCATTCAACCAACTTGCAGAAAAACTATGACGTGACGACAGCAACGTACCAGACGACCTACTCTGAAATCGATGTCAGTTGTGAAGCGTGTCACGGTCCGGGAAGTCTTCACGTTCAGTTGGCGAATGCGTCTTCTTTTTTTTGGGATCGAACGCGGGGTTATGCGCTCGCGCCTTTGAAAAGTGCTCGCTCTGAGATCGAGATTGACACGTGCGCACGTTGCCATACGCGGCGACAGCGCGTGGTTCATGCTGGATTTCGTGCGGGCGCTGAATTCTATGATTTTTTCAACAATGCGACTTTGGATCCGCTTCTTTATCATGCGGACGGTCAGATTCGAGACGAAGTGTATGTGCACGGCTCGTTCTTGCAGAGCAAGATGTTCCAGAAGGGAATTCGTTGTACAGATTGTCACGATCCACATTCGCTAAAACCGAAGTACAACGACAACCGACTCTGCACCTCCTGTCATCAGCATCCTGCCAGTAAATATGACGGCCCACGACATCATCAACACCGGGGAGATTCGCCGGGAGCACGGTGTGTGGAATGCCATATGCCAGAAACAACTTACATGAAGGTCGATCCGCGTCGTGATCATAGTTTGCGGGTACCACGCCCTGATTTGAGTGCCAGGTTAGGCACTCCTAATGCTTGTTCTCGTTGTCATCTGAAGGACGCTCGGCCTGGAAAACCAGTGAGAAAACAACTCGTGGATTATGGCGCGTGGGTCCGCGCTGCACAGGACGGTGACCAGGAGGTCAAGGATTATCTGCGTCGTCTGGATCAATGGGCTGCCGAGTATTTCCAGAAGTGGTATGGAGTCAAAGACGACCTTGATGTCCACTATGCGACTACGATAACCCGGGCACGAGCGGGTGATCTCAGAGTGGAGCTCGAGTTGGTCCGATTGGCGACAGATCGTAAGCAGCCAGGCATCGTACGGGCCACGGCACTGACTGAACTCGGACAATTTGAATCGGCGGATGCGGTTCAAGCATTCCGCTTGGGGTTGCGGGACCCTGACCCCCAGGTGCGATCCGTAGCCGCAGGTTTGGCCCCTCGATTTTCTGGTCAACGGCGTGTTACGGATTTGGCCAGTGTGTTAGACGACCCCCGGAGACTGGTACGGACAGAGGCAGCGCGAGCCTTGTCTGATGTTCCGCCACACCGATTAAGTGCCAGGCTAAAACCATTGTTTGAGACTGCGCTTCGAGAGTATCAGGACGGATTAAAGTTGGAGAGCGACCGCGTAGGAGCCCACTTGATGCTGGGAATCTTGCATGAAAATCAGCGGCAGTGGGAAGATGCCCGAAGAGATTACGAACGCGCCTTGCGTCTGGACCCGACGGTGACAGGACCGCGTGCACATCTCGCTGACTTGCTCGAACGAAATGTACAGTCAATCGAACGGGCCGATTCCAGTTCCGCAGCAGGCGTCGTTACAGGAGAGAACATTCGGGCCAAGCAGATCCTGAGACGCGTTGCGCAACTTCGCCGCGAAGAATTAGAGCTCTACGCTCGTGATGCCAGCCTGTTACCCAATAATGCAGCACTTCAGTATCGTTGGGGCTCGTCGCTGTATCTTAATGGCCAAGTCGAGGAGGCAACGACGGTACTCGAGCGGACCGTTGAGCTTGCTCCTAGAAATCCACAATACGTTTTGTTCTTGACACTGATTTATCAAAAACAGCAACGGTTCCAGGAGGCAGTTGCATCGGTCAACAAGCTGGTGACACTACGGCCTGGCAATGCGAGCTATCGGCAATTGCAACGCGAACTGAGACAGCAGGCAAACCCCTCCCAACGCAATCCTTGATCGCCACCCTGGTATTGTCGGGCACGTTTTCTACAAGATGTCATCGACTTGTCGTGATTGCGAAGTCCCTGGAATCGTTCCCTGGAAATAGCTGGGCGCCAGGCAATTATCCGCCGCCCACGGGAGGGATGACGGTCATCTCGTCACCATCAGAGAGCGGCTGCGCATGATCTCGAATCATGCTCCCATTGATCGTCAGAACTTGTACTCGTTCATCTCCGATTTCCAAGGCGGCCAAGGCTGCTGCTACGGAAGCGTTGTCTGGAAGTTCCAGCTTGCCGTCGGCGGGCGTCCTATCTTTGAAGGTGCCCATAAGCTTGATTTGTATCACCATGCGGGAATATTCCATTGAGTCCAAAGCGTGACGGACGGGTGTCAGAACGATCTCGCGGTGTTCGGTCGGTGACAGCTATCGGAAAGGAAAATCAATGTTCAACGAGAGCCATCTAGCGAGGCGTCCAGTCGTCGAGCTAATGCGACCTAACTCGATTTTGCGTCTACGAACACTGTGTGTGACTGATTGGCTTGGACCGCAGAAACTTTGCCACCAAAACGGTATTTGCGCGGTTGACTGGGGCGGCCCAGCAGCGTGGAAGATACTAATTGTTGCGGCACTCCCGCGGCGATGTAAGCCCGTCGGATGTCGAACGGGTTTTCTTGCAAGAATTCCTTCCAGGCTCCCATTCGAGCTTGCGTCTGCAACATGCCTTTGACCATGCCGAGGTCGTTCAACATGCCCATGTCATTGGCGCGGCCGGCGAATAAAGCACCGACGACCTGATCTTCTTGCCAAATCAATTTCCGATAGACCAAGCCGGTTGGATTGGAGATTGTCAGAACATCGTCGCTGGTATCATCCCAGCGCCCGAAGCTGGCGGTTTGGAGTCCGCAGCAATCGAGAATATTCATAGAAAGACTGCCGCGATACGCGACGGTTTCCCCAGCCATGTTCGTTCCAGCAATCCGTCCGTGATCTACCGCCGTGGGTTGAATGGGGTGCACCTCTTTTTTGTCGCTACCCAACACAGGGCCTTCGGCGACATCGCCCGCGGCGAAAATATTCGGCAGATTGGTTTGCATTTGTTCGTTGACCAAGATTCCCTGGTTTGTTTCGATTCCAGATTCATCGAGGAAATCTAGATTTGTCTTGATCCCGATTGCAACAATGACGACGTCCACGGAAAGGGTTGTACCATTGTCTAATGTCACCACCTTGGAACCATCACTTTCCTCGGCAATCGATTCAACGGCTGCGCCGCAATGCAGATCGATTCCACGGGAAGTCAGCCAGCTGTTGACCATGCCGGCGGCGTCGGCATTGAGCATGCGTGGTAGCACGTGGCTCTCGCGTTCCACAACCGATAAATTCCAGCCGCGTTTGTGCATCGCGTTGAGCATGATGAAGCCGATGAATCCAGCGCCGATCATCAGCACGCGAGGTTGTTCAGCATCTTTTGTCGCATCAAGCAGCTGTTGCGTGTGACCTAGTGACCAGAGATTTTGTACGCCCGCGAGTTCGTTGCCAGGTACCGGCAGATCTAATGGCGAGGATCCCGTGGCAATCAATAACTTGTCAAAGGCCAACTTGTCACCGTCTGTGAGAGTTACTGTTTGGCCGTTCGGGTCGACTGCGGTGACTCGCTGTCCGATACGCGCATCAACATTGAGCTGTTGGAAAAACGCTGCATCCGCGGTGTGTGTATGTGCGGCAGGGATTTGTGACGAGAGCCAGTAGGGCAGTGCCATTCGTGAATGGGCAGGTTCATCACTGATCAACGTGATCGTAGCCTGCTGGTCCAATTCGCGAATTGTTTCCATCGCGTTGGTCGCTGCCGGTCCGCCACCGATGATCACATGTTGCGTCGCCATAATTTCCTCACGAACAGTTTTGCCCGGGTTAGACCCGGCAGGGAATAAGTGGCCTTCGTTGCTGGCGGAAAAGCCATGGCGTCTCGTCGGTGCCGATTTTCAGTGTCGTGGAGTTGCACAACAAGCTTGAATTGTTTCAAGAATTTGCCGCCACATAATTCTTATTGACCTTCTCCGACCATGGTCCAAACCAGTCGCCAGCGGGTGTACTTTCTTCATATACAATCGCTGAAGTTGGGCAAGCAACGGCACAGGCCGGATCACCGCCACAGAGATTGCACTTGCTCGCTTTGTCGGTTTTGGGCAGAGTGAAAACGGTTCCAAACGGACAGGCCAGCGTGCAGAGGTGGCAGCCGATACAGAGTTCTTCGCTAACCAGTTTGGCACCATTCTGGTCGGTGCCGATAGCGTTCACTGGGCAGGCGGTCATGCACCAGGCTTCGTCGCACTGCAGGCACGTATATGGTGCGTAACTGGCTTCTTCATCGAATACATTGACTCGTATTACGCTCTTGGACGGCGCAAACGTTCCAGTTTGTACCCAGGAACACGCCAACTCGCACTGCATGCAGCCGGTACATTTATCCGGAACAATCTTGAGACTCTTAGGCATGCCGATTTTCCTCTGCTTGGAGACAGTTTGGCCCAATGTACCAAACTCCTTTGCAGCATTCCAGTAAAGTAGCAAATCCGGTATTTGCGCGAGGCTTGTTGGAATGTGGGCAGCTTCGATTGCTTTGAGAATCACTGGCTAGACAACCATAGCCCTGAAGTTGTCCGATAACTTTGGCGGTCCATTCGCACGTTTTGTGTGCTGAGAGACTTGCTTAATTGGGCAAGTGAGGCGGCAGGGTGGGGTGAATGGTAGGGTGGTTGGCAGCGGTTTCCGGATTTGGTGTAACAGACGGGCAGTAGCGGACCACAAACGCGATTCAATTGACAGAATGAAAAGACACCACACAATAAGCTAGTCCGGAGACTGATTCGTATGTTTCGTTCTTGGGGAGGAAACTGGCAATGAGGCGGGTCAAAATTTTCAAGGGTGTCGAAACAGAACTCTGGAACCTTGAGGAAGAAATCAACAATTGGGTGGAGGCTTCGGGCGCGAAGATTGTGCAGGTCACAGGTAATATTGCGCCCCAGACGCCGTCCAGTAGTGCGCAGGGTTTTTCTTCTTCGGACGTGTTGGTGATTGTGCTTTACGAGGCAAGCGAGTAACCCTCTCTGCCGCGGTTTGGCATCTTTACGTTATGGGCTTGGGTGTGTGGCGCAACGTCGGTGTTTTGGCTGGTGCGGTGACCTTTCAGAGCACCACATGAGATGGAATCTGGGCATCGTAACCCCCTTGTCGCTCTGTTGGCATCGCGCGATACTAAACAAACCGTTTCCGTTTCAGGCGCCAATGTTCGCGCGAAAGTCAACGTGCCTCTGGAAATCGCGTAAGATCCGGACAGCACGTCAGTGCGTTGGCTCGTTCTCGCCGGGATCCTGGCGGAGTGGGTTTATTTGGTTCTCTAAATCATGAATGTGAGGGTATTAGGATGGGGCGCGAAGCAGCAGTTACATTCAAAGGAACACCGTTGACTTTGGCTGGTGAGGCGGTCCAAGTCGGGCAGGCGGCACCGGATTTCACGGTGCACTACTTTGCTGATGGCTTGCACACTGTGACACGCGCTGACCTAGCCGGCAAGCCGTCGATTATCAGTGTTGTGCCATCCTTGGATACGCCCGTTTGTCAGGTCCAGACCAAACGATTCAATCAGGAACTCGCGGAGCTTGGCGATCGTATCAATGCGTTGACGATTAGCCTTGATTTACCGTTTGCCATGGGCCGCTTTTGTGGGGCCGAAGATATTCAGAGCATGCGCGTTGGTAGCGATTACCAGGACCGTAATTTTGGTCAGAACTGGGGTATGCTCATCGAGGAACTCAAGTTGCTGGCGCGCGGCGTCTTTGTGCTTGATGCCACAGGAACTGTCGCTTATGCGCAAACGGTGGGTGAAGTGACCGAAGAGCCGGATTACGACGCCGCGCTGCAGGCACTCAATACCCTGTGCTAGAAATGGCCTGGTTTCCGTCTGTGAATGGGGGGGTTGGCCAGGTGGTGTGACTACGTTCCGTGCCGAGGGGGGCAGACTTCAGCCTGCCCGCGCGGCACGGGCAATTCCAGCTGCGCCGATGTAGCCTGCGTCACCCCCCAGGGCGGCAAACTTGATCGTCGTTTTGTCGCGTACGATCCCGTAAGCGCGCGACTGGAACTCGCTTCGTATTGCCGCCAGGAAACGCCTCCCGGTGTCGGTTTCTGAGCCTCCAAAATTCATAGCGCCACCTAGGATTACAACACCTGGGTCAATGATGTGGACGAGTGTGGTAACTGCGACTCCCAGGTAACGCCCAGTTTCCAGCACAATTTCAGTTGCAAAAGCATCGCCGTTTTCGGCTTCCTCGGCGAGCATGCGAGTACTCAGTGTTTCTCCTTGCCCGACACGATTGTGTACTGACGAAGCACGGTTGTCGGACAGGACTTCTTGGGTGCGGGCAACGACCGCTGGCGCGCTGGCATATGCCTCTAGTTCTCCGCGTCCTCCTCCCCAAACACACAGTCTGGCATCGGGTCGGGAATCGACGATCATGTGACCGCATTCCGACCCAAAGCTATTGACTCCATCAATCAGTTGACCGTGGACAACGACTCCACCGCCGACGCCGGTTCCAAGGGTTAACATGATTAGGCTGGAATGTGATTTGCCACTGCCAATCCAGAATTCCCCGTAGGCGGCGGCATTGGCATCGTTGGCGAATCGAACTGGTTTTCCACATGCGAGACTCAGTCGGTCGCGGATCGGAAAGTTTCTCCAGTGCGGCATATTGGGTGGTTCGACGATCATTCCTTGTTCAATGTCCATCGATCCGGGAGTGCCTAGGCCGATTGCCTGGATCGAATCCTGATCGACGCCGTGTTCCTCTGTCAGTCTTCGCACGGCCAGGGCCATGCGCTGAACTGCATCCTCTGCGCCTTTCTCTTCTTCGGTTGGCAGCGTCGTAAAGGCGAGGGTTCTACCTTGGTTGTCGACGATCCCGATCTTGGTGTTCGTCCCCCCGACGTCTACACCAGCAAACAAGGGCTCTTCGGCATTGTTGAACTCGATGATGGAACGCGTTGCCGGCATGGAATCAACGTGTTGAAGTGAGGGTATGGAATCTGTCTGACAATGCGCAAACAGTTAGCAGAGATCGTAGCATGATTATGATGGCAAGACGAATGCCAGGGGCAGACATCAGTCAGATGAAACGCACGACATTTGCCAACGCGACGGTCCTAACCGGAAGCGGGATCGTAATACGGCAGTGAGGCGTAGTGATACCAACTACATGCCGAGAACTTATTGTGGTGTTGGGACCCCAGGGGGCACTCCAAGCGATTTACCGCCGTCGATCGCAATAGCTGTTCCTGTGATCATCTGACTCTGCTCGCTCGCCAGGTAGACTACTGCGGCAGCGATTTCTCGTGGTGAGATCATCCTCTGCGCGGCACGTGCCAGGGGACTGGCATCAATTAGTGACTGACGAAATGCCACCGGATCCGCCGCCGCTGCGATGTCGGCGTTAATCATCCCGGTGTCACCAACTGGACCAGGGCAGACGCAATTGACACGGATCTTGTCAACACTATGGCAAAGAGCCAGGCTCTTAGTGAGTGCGACCAGTGCCGCTTTACTAATCGAGTAGACCGGGTCGTGGGCGCGCGGTAGTAAGCCAGCATTACTAGCGATATTGACGATCGAACCACCTGCGGGGCGCATCCGTGGAATGGCGTATTTACAGGTCAGAAAAGCGGCTTTGAGATTGGTGTCAAGGCACAAGTCCCATTCCTCTGCAGCGACATCGGTGATCGCTTTTACCATTCCGACACCAGCGTTGTTGACCAGTAAGTCGATACGGCCGGTTGCCTTAGCAGCGTTGGAGATTAAGTCGATTATCTGTTGTTCATTGCGAACATCGCAATGTCTGAATTGGATACCTCGTTTCGTGAAAGCGGACTGGGATTCATCAGTGATCTGGATATCACCTGCCCAAACATGGTAACCCTGTTCCGCGAGCATCAGGACGGTTGCTTCACCGATTCCTGAAGCACCGCCTGTCACGATCGCCGATTTCAGAATTTCAGCCATGCGGTATTCCGTTCGTGCTTGTGAGTGAGTGTGGAGCTTTGGAATTGGCGCACCTGGTGCGATACCAATTCAATGTGGCTCGACTCCCCGCTTGGGATGGCGAGCGGATGAGCATCAGCTGGATTGGAAGCCCCGTTCGGCAAGGCATTGTCCAACTGCCTGGTCGAGGATCTGAGCGATTTCGTCGATCTGGGATGCGTTGATCGTCAGCGGTGGTCCAACGGCCAGCCAATGCGGATCAAATCGCGTAAGCAACCCCAGATCGAGCGCACGGCGGCCGATTGCTGTTCCCAGAGGCGGCGAAAAACGCTCTTTCGTTGCTGGATTCGCTACCCATTCTACACCTAGAAAGAGGCCCTTTCCGCGGACGTCACCGACGATGCCGTGTTTTCGCAGGGCTTCCAGGTGTCCCCGCAAGCGTTGTCCCATTTTTTTCGCATTACTGCAGAGGTCGTGTTCCAGCATTTCATCAATGACGGCGAGTCCCGCTGCGCAGGCGACAGGGTTTCCTTCAAAAGTGTGTCCTTCCACAAACCCTGGATTCACTGCGGAGTCCCCCCAGAAAGCATCGGCGACGTGCTTCCTTGCGAGGAGAGCTGCCACGGGAGCGTAACCGCCACTGAGTCCTTTCCCCAGGCAGAGCAGGTCAGGAACAACACCGAATGTATCGGCCGCGAACATCTCTCCAGTGCGGCCCATTCCATTGATGATCTCATCGAAGATTAGCAGCACGTTGTGGCGATCGCAAATCTCACGCAACAGGGGGAGATATTCCTCCGGTGGATCAATGATGCCTCCGGTGTGCCCGATCGGTTCCACGATGATGGCTGCTACGGTATCGGGACCTTCCATTTCAATCACACTTTCAATAATACTCCCACAGGTGATACCACAATCGGAGAGGTCGTTTCCGAAGGGGCAGCGGTAGCAAGTAGGCGGAAAGACGTGAATGAATCCCGGAGCCAGCGGTTCGTGGAGACTGCGTCGCGCGGTGAGCCCGGAAGCGGACAGGGAGCCGGTTGTCGACCCATGCCAGGACTCGTAACGGGAGATTATCTTGTATTTCTTGCTGCGGCCCTGAAGATGATGAAATTGGCGCGCCATCTTGATCGCCGCTTCGGTGGTTTCCGAACCACCGGAGGCGAATTTCACCGCGGACAGGTCACCTGGTGCGATATCGACCAGGCGGTTGGCAAGTTGAACCGCGACGGGGTTGGAGCCGTGCATGACTGGTGCAAATGCCATTTGATCGAGTTGCTCTCGGACAGCATTAATAACGCGCCGGTTATTGTGCCCCACGTTGGCGACATAAATCCCCGACAAGCCGTCAAGGTATTGTTTCCCTTGGACGTCCCAATAGTGCAGCCCGTCGGACCGATCCATCAAGAGTGGGTCACGAACAAAGTCGGTCATCTGTGCCCGGATGAAAATCTGCCGCAGAAACCGCTCTTCGGTGGTTTGGGCTATGGCGATACGTTCCGTGACCGAGTTGGCGTCTGGAGTGGACATGGGTGTGTTGTTTCTGAGGGAAAAGAACGAAGAAACGCAAATTTCAATTGTCGAAGAAACTTGCTTGCCTGGCAACAAGAGACGAGTTTCTTAGTGGTACTCCGGCCAGAAGTTCACGTCAGGTTGAAAAGAGAACGCTCGTATTTGTCGAGTAAGTTGTTGCAGTCACCGGACTCAATGTGCTCGCGGGGAAATGATAAAGCTACTCTCCGACGAAAACCGAGTTCGAAAACAGTGATCAACTGTGTTGACCAGAGCTTCGCTTGGGGCCTCGACTTCGATGAACAATCCGCAAAAAAATTCACCTGGGGTTGGCTCAGCTTCGGGGAGCAGCCAGATTCCGTTGGGACGTACCTCGTAACGGCCGACTTGTAGCCAGGTACAACGGAATTTTCTTCCCAGAATGATGCGTTCGATACCTGTTTGGCTGATTTCGAAGGTGATCGGAACCCATCTTCTCCATGTCGACAGGACCAGTGCACTTGCGGCCAAGAATCCCATCAAGGGGCTTCCAGAAACCTCCCCAGCGAACGACCCGGCGAATGCGAAAAGTACGGCGACGAAGGCGCTCCATATCGGCTTTTGACGGGCCGGCCAGCAGGTGATCCTGACCGGCAGTTGTGGTGTGGATCGAGGATCCACGATGGAAGTTTGTGGGCCGCTCATAAGGTTGCTTGTCTTTTACCCAAACGTCGACTTGTGCTCGTTCACAGGTTGGAATCGGTGTCTGGAGAACCGGAGGCCGGGACTGGTTCCAGGTGCGGAGCGGGGGTTGTATCGGCCCAAGCACCACGAATGAGAAACATCAATGTTCCGAATAATGCAGAACCCAGAGTCGCGACGGCGGCGACGCATACCACAAAGTGTTGTCCCATTAACACAACAATTGGCGGTTGTCTGCTTTGGGGGACACGTCGTTGAACGGGTCCTGTACCCTGTGACTGGCGGGCTGCCTCTTGTCGCCAGAGGTCCCAGTCTGACTGGGATTGGGTATTTTGAAACTGTTGAGCAACGTTACCGCGCACCCAGAACAGAGATCCCACGGTGGTAGCCAGGAAGATTCCATAGGCAGCGGCCCATAGCAGGTTTGTGGAGAGGTGTTTCATCACGGTGAATAGGCGACCAATAGAGTGAAGTACGTCTTTGCCTCTGATCTGTTTGATCAACTTACGGTAACTCAGTTTGTGAATCCAGGTAGTATATCTGTGGCGGGTGGCAGGTTTCCGACGGGTTACCTGAGGTTTGTGTTTGCTGCTGTCATTTTCTGGTGGCAGCGTCCGGCTGCGGTGGCCGAACTACGCCAAGAGCTGTTTCTCCGTAAAGGCGTATTGGCCCAGTTCAGGTATCGTGGTAGGCGCGGATGACTGCGCTGTTGTCGGCGTTTCCATATCCTTGCTCGACCGCTTTTAACAGTAGCGAGCGGTGAGTTTCCGACAACGGTGCCGACAGGTCCGACTGTGCTGCCAACTGCAGAATCAGATCGACATCCTTAAGATGCTGCGCAAGCCTTGCCTGGGTGGAAAAGTCACGGTTGACCATCTTCTCGCCCTTGTTGTCCATGACCGCCGAATAGGCGGCTCCCGCTTTGAGTACTTCTAGTGCCAGCTGGGTATCCAGACCACAACGTTCTGCTAAAGAGATCCCCTCTGCCAGGACGGCGCGATTGAGACCAAGTACCAGGTTGACGACAAGTTTCATGCGGGCACCACTGCCTGCCGGGCCAATTTGGAAGACGTTTGCGGCGAGCAGGTCGAGTAGCCAGCGAGATTTGTCGAAGATTTCAGTTTTGCCCCCCGCCATGATGATGATGTCTCCACGTCGTGCCTGTTCGCTCGACCCGGCAACCGTCGCATCGAGGTACCCGATGTTTGAGGTTTTCAGGGATTCGGCCAACTGGGCGCTGGTGCGGGGATCCCCGGTCGTTGTGTCGACAATGATGTGGTTCCGCATTTTCTTGACGGGTAGCTCGGCGATTACATCACGCACGACTCCCGAGTGCGGCAAGCTGAGCAGAACGAAGGAGCACTCTTCCGCGACTTGTGATGCGGATTGGGCAACTTGACCTCCGGATGAGCTCAATTCGTGACACCGTGCTGCGACAATGTCGTATCCAAAGACCTTCATCCCTGAATTTTGCAACCGCTCGGCCATTGCGGTACCCAGCAAGCCAATTCCGATCAAACCGATTGTGTGGTCAATCATCATCAATGGTATTTTGTAGGGTGGAGTAGACGTCACGTGGAACAGAGAACCCAGCGGTTTGCAGGGCCGCCAGGTAATCCTCTGGCCGATTGAGGTTGGCTAGCGTGTTTAGATTTGGATCGACCGAACGCATCTCTTCTACGTCGATTCGCCGAGTGTGGACCTGGTCATAGAGATGAATGGGTCTCAAGCGATTGGAGTCAAGTAACTCTTGAACTTGCCCAATGATGCGAATGTGGTACATGGCAGCCAATGGATGGTGGTATTTCGTGTCTACGGGGACCACAACGTCATGGGCACCAAGTAGTTTTATCAGTCGTTGGACGAATGCTGGACTCAGCAGTGGCACGTCGCAACTTGTTGCGAACAATGCGTCGACAGAGCCCTGCAGGCAACGCATCCCCGAAAATAGCCCTTGCAGTGGACCACGGTTGGCTTCCAAGTCACGCGCCACAAGTACTGAATCGGGGAGTTCGGGAAGCGTTTGGTCTTGCGCAGCGACGACTGCAATCGGTGAAACGACTTGGGAGAGTTTGCGTACGACGCGACTCAACATGGTTTCTGAACCGAAAGGCAAACTGGCTTTATCCAGCCCCATCCTGCGGCTACGACCGCCACAAAGCACGAGGCCTCCTATCTTGAGGCCTTCCATCTGAGATTCGTTCATGGGGTACCAGGTGTAAACAATGTGTCGACCTGCGTTATACTCCTCAAATCTAAGGAATCCCCCATTTGGATCAACCAATGACGCTTGTACTTTCTTACCGGTCACCTGGTCCCATACCCGTTGAAATCGAGGGAGTGACACCACAGGCATTACGGGGTAAGACTCTCGACGAAATCCGTTCCTGGGAGATCTACCAGGGCAATCGCAAGGTTCCCTTGGGTGATTTTTTTTCCGTTTCTGGGGATGCGTCTGATGAATCGATCCGATTCGAGGGCGAGTTGTCCGGTGTCCATTGGGTGGGCGCCAAGATGCAACGTGGCAGGATTTATGTCGCTGGCGACGCAGGTCGGCACGTGGGAAGCGAAATGACCGGTGGCCGAATTGAGGTGGCCGGTAATGCGGGAGATTGGCTGGGAGGGGAAATGCATGGGGGGCGAATTCACGTTCGTGGTCGCGCAGGCCATTTGGTCGGCGCTGCGTATCGTGGTAGCGCTCGCGGTATGACAGGTGGTACGATTCTCGTTGAAGGCGATGTGGGCAATGAAATTGGTCATACAATGCGCCGTGGGATGCTTGTCGTGGGTGGCAGTGTAGGGGATCTGGCTGCTTTCAACATGTTGGCAGGTACGATTCTTGTTTGCGGCCAAAGTGGCATCCGCCATGCGGCAGGTATGAAACGCGGAACGTTGGTGTACCTGGGGAATCACGCGCCAGAACTCTTGCCCAGCTTCCGCTTTGCCTGTCGCTATCGTCCCATCATATTGAGGCTCTTGTTGCGGCGGCTGCAAGAACTTGATTTTCCGTTTTGCAGTGATCTTTTTTCGGCTCAGTTCGATCTCTACAACGGTGACTTGATCGAGGGTGGCAGGGGCGAGGTGCTGATTCGTTCCAGTTAGTCCGCGTGCCCACGTATGGCTTCGTTTGACAGTGGTTGAGAATTTTACACGTCAGCTCTTGTCGCGTTGGCCAAACTGTCGATACCGTACGTTGCGTGGATCCATGGTATGTCCCCAAATGATCTCATTTGTTGAGAGGCCCAGCGCAGCTGCAATGCGATTGCGGTCCTGGGGGGAAGGTGTCCACCGTCCTTCGAGGATCGCAACCACTCGCTCAACGTGGAGTTTTGATTGTTCGGCAAGGTCCTCGACCGTCAGATTGTAGTCATAAAGGAGTTGGTCGAGGGGTTTCATGCCGGCTCAATGTTCCAGAGATTCAATAAGAGTTTGTTCCTGCCCCTGAGTGGCAAGAACAATCATCGCGTTATCGATTCGAGTGATTCGGAGGGTGGGATTGAACAGTTCTTATCAGTTTGCTCGGTGACTTCCTCTGAGGCAAGTCGTGATGGTTCTTGAGGTGACAGGGTGCCACCGCTGCAGGGATCTTGGCCACAGGACTAGTGAGGATCTGTCAGCGGTGCCGGAGTAAATCCCATTTCTATCAAATGCTGCCGGATCGCTGAATCCGCCAGCAGGTTTTGCAGTGCGCGTAACACAGGTTTCATGAGACGCTGCTCGGGCACGACAAAATCGTACTGCTCTTCAGAAAGCGGCACAAAGGCAAGATTTGCGGCATCGGCGACGGTACGAATTGCGACTCCCCAATCGGCACGTTGTTGGGAAACGGCCGCAGCGACGGCGTTGTGGCTGCGCGATTGAATCGCATAACCAGGGGGCTGTACGCCTTGGAGTAGTTGATCGATCAGAATTCGTGTTCCGCTTCCTTGATTTCGATTGACCATTAAGCAGTTGTTGGCTTCTTTGACGTGCTTTATGCATGCGGTGGCATCCTTACCGACAAATCGCACATCGTCTGGCCGAAAGACGATTCCTTGCAAGCGACCGTAGCCGCGTAATAAGGTCATTCCAGGCTCCAGGAATGGCCGGTTATAGGTCCCCGTTTCGGGATCAAGCAAGTGGATTCCTGCCAGATCGCATTCGCCACGGCGAGCTGCGTCGAGCCCACCACTGGAACCGACAGCGAGGAACTTCGTATGAAATCCGAGCTCCTGAAGTTTGCCCACCAAGAAGTCAAGGCCCACACAATGGCTGCCAATAATGACCAGATCTGCAACTTCAAGATCCCGTCCTAACAATGTGACCTGCACTGAAGTATTGGCTGCTACGATTTCTTCGTGTCGTCCGATGGTCACGAATCCGTCGGCGCGGCTGAAGGCGGTAACGCTGCCAGATCCTTTGCCCATCGGATAAGCCACCAAGGATTGGCTTGTCTGGTTGGGCTCTGTAGAGGGCTCGGTTTCGTGACGTTCACAGAGGTTGACGAGTAGGTATTCGGTGCGACCTATCTCTGAATTGAACTTCATTGCCATACGGGCTGCTACGACGCCGGACTGGCTTTGGGGGCGGCCCGCGAGTTGCCGGATGACCGGTGCCACAAATTCATGGAAGGTAAAAATCGCCGACGTTGGGAAGCCGGGAAGAATGACCACCGGTTTTCCAAGACTGGCTGCCAGGCAAATCGGTTTTCCCGGTTTCAACGCGACACCATGGGCGACGATTCCAGGGTCCGAAAGTTCGGCGACTGCGCGGTACGACAGGTCGCCGGCACCTTTACTGGTTCCTCCCGAGAGTAATACGACATCACAGCTCTGCAATGCTTCGTGGAGCTTGTCACGCAGCGGCTGAAGATCGTCCTTGACGATTCCCAATAGGATTGGTTCGCCACCCAGTTCACGAACGGCGTCTGCAATGATCTGGGCGTTGGAATCGTAGATCATGCCCGGTCTCATTGGCTCATCAGGTGCAATGATCTCATCACCAGTCGAGACAATCGCTACACGTGGGCGGCTCCAGACGGGTATGCTGGCCGCACCAATCGCGGCCAGCACACCCGTTTCTCGGCTTGTCAAGAGTTGCCCGCGGTGTATGACGGTTTCACCTGCGGCAACATCGGTACCTGCGAAGGCGATTCCGAATCCAGGCGGCACGGCACGGCGAATCAACAGCTTTGTCCCATCGAGATCTGCGTGTTCGACCATTACTACGGCATCGGCACCCCGTGGCAGCATGCCACCTGTTGCGATAGAGACCGCAGTTCCCGGCTTGATCTCGGAGCTGGGAATCACCGCTGTCGCGATCACTTCCGGTAGTAGCTCTACTGTCCGGGGATTTTCTTCGTGTGCTCCAACGGTGTCGGCTGACTGAACCGCAAAGCCGTCGTAGTTTGAGCGGTCGAAAGACGGCACGTCGACTTGCGAGACAATGTCTTCAGCGAGAATTCTTCCCCATCCGTCAGAGAGAGGTATGGATTCGGTTGACAAAGTCTCGAGTCGCAGGGCGCCGTGAAAGCGTCGCTCTGCTTCATCACGATCAATGACATCCAGAAACTGTTCTTGTTGCACTACGGTTGACGCTTCTGGCAAGTGTTATTCAAGGAAAGAAAGTGGCAACTCAAAGGGTGCCTTCCACGTAGAGCGTTGTCAAAAAAAGTTGCGTGGAATAGAGGGAACGTATTTCGCAGCATACGATTGGTGCGCCGGTGCAGGCGCGGGAGAGTCTCAAGTGTGAACGGATGGAAACCAGTCAAGCCAGCGCGCGGTTCAATTCCTGTGCGATGGTTTGTTGGATTTTTCCTCGAAAAGCTACCGCGGCGAACGGCAGCTGCCCTGCGACATCGATTTGGGTTTCTTTGACGTCAAGCGTTCCGCTAATTGTGAAGCCATAGGTTGTCAAAGAGAAACGCAGAGTCGTTTCCTCCCATTCTCCGGTCATTTCGGTAACCTGCTCTTTGAATTGTTCACGGATGTTGTCTACGAATGACTTCAGGCGTATAACCGCTTCCGATTGTCCCAGGGCATGCGAAGTTTCAACACGAAACGCGGGCATAATTCCGGCCTTTATTTGTAGGAGCAATCGTTGCGGGTCGAGACGGATTGTTCGGCGGAGCAGCTAGAGAGCACATGCGTCTCTCCATAATCCGAGTGCGGATCAGAGGCGGTAACCGTGTCACGGAATCAATTGCTTGGGTACAGGGTGGCGCTTTCGAAGGCGGCCCATTCAGGCTCGGTAACCGACTTGAACCTGGAGGTAAGTTTGATTCTCACGACCAGACGGTAACGCGAAAATATCGTAACAGAATCACGATTGGTCCGGGAAGCCTAATTGGCTTTCCAGGAGACAAAACCCCGGATCGTGACGCTGGCCGGTAACACCGTGCCGCGTGCCTGTACGGTCAATTACATCACAGACGATTTGTCGCGGCGCAACAATACAGGCATTGTTTGCGGGCGGTGATCGTGCTCACCATGCCGCCTAGAAAGTGCCGGTAGCGGAGGAGAGGCACGGTGACCGGATTACAGATTGGAAATGCCCGGAATCAACTTATCCAGGTCGCCAAGTTGTGTTGGCAGCAGATGGTAGAAGTTGTGTTTGCCGTCGCGACGACACGCAATCAGCCCTGCCATTTTCATTAAGGCCAGGTGGTGACTGACGGCTGGTTGGCTATGGCCCAGTCGGGCACAGAGGCTACGAACGTTGAGTTCTTGTTCGTTGTGCAAGAGTACCACAATCCGCAAACGTGTTTCATCCGAGAGGATCTTAAAAAGTTGAGCCAGCTCGCTGATGGTTACTGAGTTCGGCTCTGCAGACGATTGCGATGGAGCAGCAGTGTCTGTTGGTACTGGGAGGCTTGAATTCATAGTGGTTCACAGATAGAAACGGAACGTTGCACTTTCCCTCGAAACCAACAGCACACCCAGCAACTACGGCAGAGGCAGTGTGCCCCGCTCACTACTAGCGTGTGCGGCCACTACTAGCGTTTGCATGAGGAACAACACAATTGCCTGATTGTAAGCGTCTCGAACACTGGATTAGCGAACGCTATAAAAGCCTCTACAGGACGTACAGGGCTTGGAGTTGTTTTGGCAACAGAACGCTACCACTACGGCATTCTAGACAGGACTTCACACTTGGGAAGGGTACCGGCCGGCGAAAACGCGCTAATTTCAAGGATTCAATTGGTTGTGGAGTTATCGATTGGCGGAGCTGCGGTGGCGTGTTCTCGCTGATTGGCCAGTAGATGTTAGCAAGGTCGCAGTGTTGTTTGCGTGGACCATGGTTTGATACCGGCTTGCAGCGGCGACGGAATGGTGATTCCAAATAGGAGGAGATGGAAATGAGTCCGGACTTGGACATTATCGATGCTATTTGTAATGCGGTTGAGCGGGATCGTCTGGTGCAGACCGCGGTCGAGTTGGTCGACATTCCCAGCCCCACGCGTTCCGCCTCACAGGTGGCGGACCACCTTGCACATCTGCTGCGCGATGCCGGATTCGAAGTGTCGCGTGAAGCGGCCGGCTGGCCCGAGGCTCCCGCAGTGGTCGCGCGCATGTCAACCGGACGACCTGGTCGCACACTGCAATTCAACGGTCATCTCGACACCGTGCATTTACCTTTTGTTCCCGCGCGAGTGGCTGAGGGAAAATTGCATGGCAGCGGGGCTTCGGATATGAAAGGCGGATTGGCAGCTGCGGTTGAGGCCATGCGTGTCTTGCGAGATCTGGATGTACTACCCGGTGGAGGTTTGCTGCTGACAGCTCACGATTTGCACGAAGCGCCCTGGGGTGATGGGAGCCAGGTAGAAGGTTTGATTGACGGAGGATTTATTGGTGACGGAGTATTACTACCTGAATACCTCTGTGACCGATTGCCGGTCGTAGGCCGTGGTTTGGCTCTCTTTGAGACGTCTGTGAAACGAGCCGGTCGACCTGTTCATGAAGTCCTCGGTGGCAGCGATCAACCAAGTGTCATTCACGCAGGTGCAGAACTTTTGCGAAAATTGCGACTGCTGGATCAGCAATTGGCAGGAAA
Organism: Planctomycetaceae bacterium; assembly: GCA_002709225.1. Classification (GTDB taxonomy): domain Bacteria; phylum Planctomycetota; class Planctomycetia; order Pirellulales; family Pirellulaceae; genus UBA9264. The sequence continues at coordinate 77,307 of PAQH01000008.1, read as the reverse complement.
AACACATCCATTAGCTGGCCGCGAAAGCCTGTTTGTTGGTCAGGTACATAGCGGGGAGATTTTCAATCAGGCGCCGATTGAGCTCGCATTAGCTGGGACACGACGGTGGCTCCCCGGAACTACGTTTGGTGACGTGCAAGCCCAGTTCAATGAGATTTTGCGGCAAATCTCTGATTCTGAGCATGTTCAGGTCGAAGGTGGCCTTCAACTCACCAGAGACGCTTTTGAAATTGCCGCTGAGGACCCACTCGTGACGAGCTTCCAGACGGCGCACGGCCGGGTAACCAGTAAGACGTTGCCACTCGGTGCAAAGCCCTTTGTTGATGATGGGAATTGTTTTGTACAACGTGGGGGAATTCCGGCGATTACCCATGGACCAAATGCAGTTGGGGCTCACACGGTCGACGAGGTTGTCCCCGTTGATGAGCTGTTACGCGTGGCGAGAGTCTATGCGTTGACAGCTTTAGCGTTTTGCGGTGTGGAGCAGTCTTAGTGTCGGTAGGGTGTTGGGTATAGCTGGTATAACGAAGATTTCGCTTGACGCGTGGAGTCGATAGCTTTCCACGCGTGCGCGTGATCGGTGACCGCTAGGTGCCGCCGGAAACCGCAGACGGCTCGTGATGTTAGGAGGGACAGGGATGCGAACGCGTGTTGTCGAAGCACCGGGTATCAGAGCCGAGGCTGTTGGTTATTCGCCGGGGGTTGTCGCGGAAGGACAGCGGTGGTTGTTTCTCTCTGGCCAGGTGCCACAGGATTTGGATGCGGATATGCGAACGCAGATCCGGCAAGTGTTCGAGCAGATACGAGAACTGTTGGAGGCGGGCGGGGCCACCTGGGAAGACGTCGTTATGCTTCGCGCCTATTTCGTCGACTTGGAACGGGACTTGTCCTTGTTCCGAGAGGTGCGGCGGGAATTTCTTACCCCTCCCTATCCCGCCGCTACGGTGGTGGGTGTTTCTGCGCTGGCCCACGAGGGATTACAGGTGGAAATTGAAGCCGTGGCAGTTGCCACCTGATCGCCCGGAGTCATTCCCAACTCGTGTGCGATCAAATCAGGCGTGATTGCTGGACCACTACTCAATGAGTTGCTTGCGCCATCAAGCGAGCAACTTGGGAATCACTTTTCCTGCCACGTCTGTCAAACGGAAGTCTCGCCCCTGGAAACGGAATGTCAGCTTCAGGTGATCGAGGCCCAATAAGTGCAATACCGTGGCATGGAGATCGTGCACGTGAACGCGATCTTCGACGGGGTAGTATCCCAGGTCATCCGTTTTTCCGATGGTAACTCCACGCTGGATGCCACCACCGGCTAACCACATTGTGAATGCTTCGATGTGGTGATCCCGTCCTAGATACTGTCGCGGTTCTCCCTGAGGAGTGCGGCCAAACTCACCACCCCAAATCACCAGTGTCTCATCAAGCATGCCCAGCCGCTTCAGGTCCTTGATCAAAGCGGCCGCCGGGCGATCAATTTCGCGGGTAACTTTGTCGAGCGATTCGCCAAGTTCAGTTCCTTTGTTGCCGTGGTGGTCCCAGTCGGTGTGATACAATTGAACAAAGCGGACCCCTCGTTGCACCAGTCGCCGGGCCAACAGGCAGTTGTTGGCGAAACTGGGGGCCCCTGGTTCGGCACCATAGAGCGCAAGTGTTTCGGGTGTTTCCTGTGAAATAGACATCAGTTCTGGCGCACTTGTTTGCATCCGAAACGCCATTTCGTAAGAGGCGATACGGGTTGCGATTTCAGGGTCGCCGATCTCTTCCAGGCGGATTCGATTGAAATCATTGACCGCTTCAATGAATTGTTGCTGGCGGTCTCGATTGATGCCCTGGGGATTGGCCAGGTTGAGGATGGGTTGTCCCTGGTTGCGAAAGGGGACGCCTTGAAATGTAGTTGGCAGAAATCCACTACCCCAGTTTGGAGAACCGCCGCGTGGTCCGCGCGGTCCCGATTGGAGGACGACAAAGCCGGGCAGGTCACGTGACTCACTGCCGATCCCGTAAGTAACCCACGCACCCATGCTGGGACGCCCAAATCGGTTGTATCCCGTGTTCATGAAGAATTTTGCGGGGCCGTGATTGAATACATCCGTCGACATCGAGCGAATGACAGCGAGTTCGTCACTGACGGATGCCAGGTGTGGGAGGCACTCTGATATCTCAGCGCCAGCAGCGCCATGTTGCTGGAATTTGCGGCGCGTACCCAGCAGTTTGGCATCCTTTTTGAGGAACGCGAACCGCTTGTTTTCTACGTAAGACTCTGGAATCACTTGCCCTTCCATGCTCTGTAGCTTGGGTTTGTGATCGAACAACTCCAGTTGACTGGGCCCTCCAGCCATGAACAGAAAAATGACATTCTTGACTTGCGGCCGGAAATGCGCGGGGCGCGGTGACAAGGGATGCTGAGTTGTTGTGGCAGCCGCTGATACATCCCGGTCTGCGTTCAGGATCGATCCCAACGCCATGGCGCCTAATCCGACACGACAATCTTGAAAGAAGTGTCGGCGCGTCTGGTCCAACGGGTCTCGAATAATTGGATCCATAGTTTTATTTGATCATTCTCGAGTGATGAATTCGTCCAAGTTCAGGATGACACGAGCTACGGCTGTCCAGGTAGCCAGGTCGTTCTGGTTGTCGGCGTGGCTGTCTGTTGAATCCTCTGTGATGCCCAGGATTTGCTGCCTGGCGATTGGATCCGCGGAGAACGCGGACTGTTGTTGTTGGAACAGTCTTGAGAGAGCGTCTCGTTCCGCAGTGGAGGGACGTCGGGCTAGCGTCGCCAGAAACAGGAAGTCGGCTTTGGCGGTAAAGTCAGGGGAGCTTTCCTGTTGAACGCGGCGTGCGAGGCTACGGGCACACTCCACGAACTGAATGTCGTTGGCGAGCGTCAAGGACTGCAATGGAGTATTGGATCGTACACGGCGCGTACAGGTTACATTGGAATTAGGAAAATCAAACACCATCAGCGATGGGTAGGGGCTGGAACGCCAGAAGAACGTGTACATGCCACGACGAAAACGGTCTTCACCCGTCTCAGTGTTCCAGGGTTTTGGATCCTGCGTAAATTCGAAGACGCCCTCCGGTTGTGGTGGATAGACACTCGGTCCACCGATGACTCCAGACAGCAGGCCAGCAACTGCCAACGCATTGTCACGTACGATCTCCGCTTCAATTCGTACCCGTGCCTGACGCGCGAGAAATTTGTTGTTCGTATCGACTGCTGCCAGATCCCCGCGCACCTTTGAGGATTGACGATAGGTTGCGGAGGTCACGATCAAACGGTGCATTTGTTTCATGCTCCAGCGGCGTTGGATCCACTCGGTCGCGAGCCAGTCGAGTAGTTTTTCATGAGTCGGTGGGCTGCCCTGGACTCCAAAGTCATTTTCGGTCTCGACAATCCCGCGTCCAAAATACCGTTGCCAGAAACGGTTCATGACGACACGCGGTGTGAGTGGGTTATCCGGTGAGGCGAGCCAGTGCGCAAGATCGAGTCGGTTGGGAGTGTCACTTGTCGATTGCAGCGGATGCAGAGCGGCGGGCACTCCGGCTCGGACGTTTCTGCCGCGATCAAGGAAGTTGCCACGTCGATGGATATAGGCTTGCCGGGCTTTATCCCGTTCTTGCAGGACCATCGTGGTTGGAATCACGGGCTCACTGCGTCGCAATTGATTGATCTGGTCGACTTCGGGAAATGCGTCCCGAGCTTCCTTGCTCTTTTTGAATACGTCGACAACCAGCTGTTTTTGGTCATCGGTGCGTTTCGACAACTCGGTTAACAACGCTTCCTGCGTAGGTCCGGGGAGTTTGGATCTCTCTTCCGGCGGCAAAGCCTGTTCCCAGGTCTGTTGTGCCGTCGCAAAGGCGCCGGCCTGCTGCTCAAGTTGCTGCTCCAGTTTGGTAATCCGTTGACGAATCCGTTCTCGGTTCGTAAGCCAGCCCGACTTAATCTGCCAATCATAAGGGACTTCAATTGTCGGTTCATTGCAATTGTTCAGGAATGCGAAAAATTCGTAATACTCGCGCTGGGAAAGCGGGTCGAATTTGTGGTCATGGCAACGGGCGCAGCCCATGGTAAGACCGAGAAAGACAGAGCCCGTTGTCGCGACACGGTCTGCGACCGCATCCACGCGGAACTGTTCATCGTCAGTCCCCCCCTCTTCATTAATCAGAGTGTTGCGATGGAAACCAGTGGCGATCAATTGGTTTGCAGTGGGATTCTGCAACAGATCGCCGGCGATTTGCTCAATGATGAATTGGTCGAACGGGAGATCGCGGTTGTAGGCGTCGAGAACCCATTCTCGATAGCGATACATCTCGCGGGAAAAGTCTCTCGTGAAACCGTTTGAATCGGCGTATCTCGCGTTGTCCAGCCAATGTCGTCCCCAACGTTCGCCGTAACGGGGTGAAGCCAAGAAGCGGTCAACCAGGCGATCATAGGCATCTGGCCGTTTGTCTTCCACAAAGTTCAGTACTTGTCGATAGGTAGGAGGCATCCCCAGCAGGTCTAAACGCAGACGTCGGATCAGGGTGGTCCGTTGTGCGACAGGAGAGGCGGTTAGTTTTTTCTCTGCGAGCTTATCCAGAATGAACAAGTCGATTGCCTGGTGGACAATGTGTTTTCCGTTCAGTTGTGGCAAATCTGGACGTTCTGGTTTACGGAATGACCAATGATCGATATCGTTTTTTTCGACCACCTCGTCGGCCGGAGGCTTGGCGCCCTGGTTGATCCAGGCCTTCAACAAGGCCAGTTGTTTCGAGTTGAGTCCACGACCTTCGGGAGGCATTTTACTGACTGCCACGTCGGTGCCTGAAATCGCTTTGATCAGCAGGCTCGCATCGGCTTTACCGCGAACGACGGAAGGCCCCCGTTCGCCGCCATCCAAAAGCGTAGTTGCAGTGTCTAAGCGGAGCCCCGCTTCGTGCTTTTTCGGCCCATGGCACTTGACGCAGTGGGCTACCAGAATGGGCTTGATTTGACGAGCAAAGTCAATCTGGGCGACGGCCGCCCGGCCACTTACCGAGCACAACAGCACACAAGCTAGTGCGCGTGTGACTCGGTTCAAATGGTCGATAGGGTTCCCTGACATCGTCACGGTGTCGACCTCATCGCTCAAGTTTAATTGTTGTAAGTGCGATCGATGGGAAACCCCTTTCGCAAGGTGGCAGCGACCGGCAGGCAGCCCATCAGACATCCTTACAGAATAGCCGACGGGCACCGTCAAGACAAAGCACGGTTCCTGTGGGTTCTGGTGAGGAAGTGGCTGGATGCAGATGGACTCCAGGTTGTTGACGCGAGGAGGCCAGCCCAAGTTCGCAGGTCGATAGGGGTTACCAAGCAGTCCAGCCACCGTCGACGGTGAGGTTTTGTCCGGTCATGTAGCTGCTGGCGTCGCTCGCCAGGAAAACGAGCGCCCCCTTTAACTCGTGGGGTAGGCCCATTCTTTTCATGGGGCATCGCGGAATAAGACGGTCTACCAACCCATCGGGGACACTTTCCGGATTGGGAAATGCGCCGGGGCTGAGACAGTTGACGCGCACACAATCTTGGGCCCAATAAACGGCCAGATGTCGCGTCATGTGGATGATCCCACCTTTCAAGGCATGATAGGAGACCGGACTTGCGTTACAGACACCTTCATAGGCTTCAGGGTAAGAGGCGACTTGTCCGTACATCGATCCAATCATCACGATACTGGCACCTTGAGAACGTTCAACAGCCTGATTTCTGACCAAGCGAGCCAAGGTGAAATAACCACTGGCATTGTGTAGTTGGGTATTGAACTGTTCGCTGGTGATATCAGTCCAGTCGTTACCCGGTCCAAATTGTCCATTGTTAACCAGGATGTCGATACCGCCTGTAACCTCGGTGGATTGTGTGACAACGCGTTCAATGGACTCGGGGTCGTGTTGGTCCATTACGAGGGCGTGATGGTTGGCGTTACCCGGTTGTGGAAGTGCGGCCGCTGCGGCGGCCGCTCGGTCTGGATCACGGCTCGTCACGACCACTGTGGCGCCGGCTTCGGCCAGAGCTGAGGACATGGCGCTACCCAGGTAGCCGCTGGCACCGCTGATGAGTGCGACTTTCCCGGAGAGATCAAACAAGCTTTGGACATCGGGATTGGCCATGACGGAAACCTCAATAAAAGGAGAACCTTAAAAGGATATTGCATTCTTGCTAACAGCACGATTCTTGCTCACAAGAAGGCGGGCATTGTGGCGCGGTGAAGGAGGAGCGGTCCAGGTTTAGCAGAATAGGGTGACGTGTTGTGCTACAACACTTCGTCGCTTCCCAGACTTTAGTCTAGTGCTTCCGGATCTTGAACCGGTTCGCAGTTGATTTTGGCCGGTTCTGGTTAGAGTGCGTGTTTCGCTCAACATACCCAAATCTCTGCTTAAAGTTGCCTGTGGGTTGGGTATCGGGTTGCGAAAGTGCCGGGTTACCGCTTGGCAGGATTCGCACTGTCCCGGGCTGTACTTGCGCAGAGGACAGTGGGTTCAGACCGACAGTGGGTTCAGACCGACAGTGGGTTCAGACCGACACTACGCCACCGGTGGCCAACTGCATAACAGACTCTTCATTGAGTTGGTCTTGATTGAGTTCACCCGCAAGACGTCCTTCATGCATTACCAGAACACGGTCGCTCATGCCCAGGATTTCTTCCATTTCACTTGATACGAACAAGATAGCGACACCCTCGTGTGCGAGTTCTTCCATCAGTCGATAGATTTCTCTTTTCGCACCAACGTCGATTCCGCGAGTCGGTTCATCGAGGAGAAGGATCCGTGGACGGAGTGCGAGCCATTTGCCGAGCACGACTTTTTGTTGATTTCCGCCAGAAAGGAACTGAGAGACTTGCTCAAGGCCGGGAGTGCGAATGGCCAGCCGATCGGTCATCGTTTCCGCCGCGTTTGTTTCCGCAGTGGAATTCAGAAAGCCAGAGAAATGTCTGTTTCGACGTAAGCCTGGCAATCCGATATTACGCCGGACGGTATCTTCGACGAGCAAGCCGTGTTGTTTACGGTCTTCAGGAACCAATGCAATTTCTTCATGAATTGCGGCTTGGGGAGTTTGCAGATTGACGTGTTTTCCAGCAACGCTGACCGTACCTGAGAGTGCTTGGTCGATGCCAAACAAGGTGCGTAACATCTCCGTGCGTCCGGCACCGACCAGGCCTGCGACGCCGACAATTTCACTCGCGCGTACGTGAAATGAAAGTTCATGTTGTGGCCAGGTCGGCGTGACCAACTGATCTACTTGCAGGAGTATTTCCTGTGGAACGCGTTTCCGTCTTGCATAAAACTGCGAGATATCGCGCCCTACCATCAAACGTACCATCGTATTGTGGGTAATTTCTCCAGAGTCGAGATGGCCAGCATTTTCCCCGTCGCGAAGTACTGTCACGCGATCGGCAAGTGCCTGTACTTCGCCCAGACGGTGCGAGATATAGATCATGCTCACGCCTTGGGCGCGCAAGTCGCGAAGGGTTTGAAACAGCTTTTCCGATTCGCGCGCCGAGAGACTGGAAGTGGGCTCGTCGAGGATCAGAACGCGAGCATTGACCGAGAGCGCCTTTGCGATTTCGATCATTTGTTGATGACCAATCGTCAAGCTACTGACACGTGTTTCTGGGCTCACGCTCAACCCGATCATGTCCAGGTACTTTTGGGCTTCGGCGCGAATTGTTTGGCGATCGATGAAGCCGTTTCGCAACGGCTCCCTGCCGAGGAAGATGTTGGCACCGACGTCCAAGTTGTCAGCTAGATTCAGCTCCTGATGAATCAGCGAGATTCCCAGATCTAGAGCTTGTTGAACGCTGGCTATTTGCACCGGTTGGCCAGCAACGAGAATCCTGCCCTGGCTTGGTTGTTGTACACCGGCCAGGATCTTCATCAACGTACTCTTGCCAGCGCCATTTTCGCCGATGACCGCTAGAATTTCACCGCGTTTCAAGGTCAGGCTGGCCTGATGCAGTGCGCGCACGCCAGGAAACTGCTTGCTGATCTGGTCAACTTCCAGCAACGGTACAGCGTCAGAGTTCATTTCGGACGTGGCCTCAGGTTCGAGGAGCTTCCTGGCGGACAGCTCCTAGCCCCCTTTCTTGGCTTTCAGGTCTGCCCAGAATGTATCAACTTCCTCAGCGGATTCCTGGTCTTCTGCGGAAAGAGTGTCGAGTGTTTCCTGAGTTACAACCATCCGCGCGGGGATGTCGATTTCCTTGCTGGCGGGGATGACCGAAGTATCGCCAGCCAGCAATTTCGAGAGAACTTCGACCGATTTGTAGCCGTATTGATAGGGGTTTTGCACGACAGTTCCGATGCAATCGCCATCTTTGATGGCCTGCAAGGTGACGTCGTTTTCGTCGAACCCGACGAGTTTGATTTCGCCGAGCTTTCCGGCTTGTTTGAGTGCCTGATAGATGGCTTTGGGATTGTATTCAAACAAACCCACCATGGCATTCAATTCAGGAAAAGCGTTGATGGCGTCAGCTGCTTTGCGTTGCGCGACGTCCTCTTTGCCTTGGTCCGTGTAGGTTCCCAGGATCGTATACTTTTCACCCTTGATTACCTGTTCCGGGTCGTCGTCAAAACGCCCCGGTTCAGCTTCCCGGTCAAGTAATTCGTCAATCACGCCCTGGCGTCGATACTTGGAATTGTCTTGTTCCAATCGGCCAATAAAGAGCATCACGTTGCCGCCATCTGGTAGGGCCATTTTTGCGAGGCGGCCACACATCCGGCCCGCTCGATAATTGTCCATGCCGATGTACATCAATCGATCTGTTCCCGGGGCGTCGGAGTCATGCGTGATCAGTGACACCTTCTTGGCCGTTTCGTTCATGAAATCTACTTGGTTGTCGGCATCGACCGGACTGATTGCGATTCCCTGTACGCCACTGGTTAGGAGATCTTCGACAATTCGCTTTTGTTCCACCGCAGTTGCCTCGGACGGCATGCGTACATCGACATCGATGTTGAAATCCTTCTGCGCATCTTCACAACCCGCTTTTGCGATATTCCAGAAGTCAGCAATCTGGTTCGTCACAAAAGCGACCGATTGTCGCTCGCTGGTAGCTGTTGAAGACGCGGTCTCTTCGGATGCTTCCGGTGCTGGCGCACTTGAGCTGCCACCGCAGCCAACCACGGTGACCAATAGTGTCAAGGTTGAGAGCATCAACGCCAGGTAGCTTGTTTTGTTTCGAGACATGTTTGCTCCTCGGGGATGTACAGTTGCTGAGAGCCCGGTTGGCTGACAACAGACGCACCTGAATTTGGTAAGCGAAAACGCTCCGTTTACGGGGGCCGAAGCGGTTGGGTATTCGGTGGTCAGCCCATTCAGCAACTGCTGAAAGCCTCCCGACAAGCGCGGAGTTTCTCAGCCGCTGATGCCAACCCCCTGTGGGTGGTGAGCGCAGCACCAGACTAAGTGCGCCATCAAAACGAGCGCAACGATCGGACCCTATGGAGAATCAACCGTCAAACCTGAGCTGTAACGTGCGCTAGATTCTAAGTCGTCAATTGCGCAGGAACAAGGGTTCGCAGACTTGCCGGGTGGCAAGCAACCGAGCAGAGAACCACTTGGGGTATACAGTTCTTGGGGTATACAGTTCAAGTGCGGCAAGCGGCCAGCTTGCCGCTACGATTCGCTACGGGGAGGTGGTATTGCTATCCGTGGCGGGAGCTGAATCACCACCACTTCCCGAACCGCCGGCATCCGGACCACTGCAACCAAAGAACGGCAGAATACAAGCCGCGGAGACGATGGCGATGAAGAAGGCCTGACGCATAGTAGAAAACTCCCCTAACGGTGAACACGAGTAGTGCAGAGTGGATGCAGCCAACCAAAGCGGAAATTCTAGTGGCCGCGTGATCGGTAGGCAAGAGCTGAATGGGGTTCTCAGTGAGGAGTGGGTGGCGGGAGCCAATCCAATCCCACGTCGAGTGCGACGGCTGAATGCGTGAGGCTGCCCACGCTAATTCGGTCGACTCCGGTCGCGGCGATTGCTTGAACGGTATCCAGAGTTACCCCTCCCGAGGCCTCGAGCTCTGTGGCGCTGCCGATTCGATCGCGCTGGGCAACGGCATCGGAAAGTTGCTGTGTTGACATATTGTCCAGCAAGATAATATCGGGGTGGCTGGCGAGTGCCGAATCGAATTGCTGGAGGGTATCAACTTCAATTTCGATCAGCATCGGCTCTGTATTGTCTTTCGGCGGGCGTAATTCGGACGTGAATGCACGAGCCACTTCCACTGCCGATCCTGGTGAAGTTTCCGAAGTCAGTTGGTCGTTGCGCAAGGCCAGATGATTGTCTTTGATCAAGATGGCGTCATAGAGGCCGGTACGGTGATTACGCCCGCCTCCGCAGCGAACGGCAAATTTTTCCAGGCGTCTCCAGCCAGGTGTTGTTTTTCGTGTGTCGTAAATGCGCGCGTTGCTGCCGGCAACAGCATCCACGAATCGTCGCGTCAGGGTCGCAATACCCGATAGTCTTCCAATGAAATTCAGGATCATCCTTTCTGAGGTGAGTAAATCTCGTGCGGATCCACGTACTGAAGCTAGTTTTGTGCCCGCCGTCACCATTTGGCCGTCTCTTGCCAAGGGTTCCCAGATCTCGGCGATTTCCATCTCGTGAAGCACTTGTTGCGCCGCTTCCAGGCCAGCGACAATTCCGTCACAGCGCGCCGTTACTACGGCCTCGCCTTGCAACTCGGGTGGGATCAACCCGACGGTGGTGCAATCGTACGAACGTCCAAGATCTTCGCGGATGGCCAGTCGGATAAGATAGTGACAGTCGTTAATCAAGTCCTCGTCCCACTGGACTTGGGTGAAGTCAGGCATAGTGGCGCCACCAGTAATAAAATTCGTACAAGTTGTGAGGTTTCATCATAATAACGGTTGTGCTCTGATCTGACAGACAGACTCCTGCATCGAGGCCAGTTCTTCCTGATGCGGTTGTAGACAAGGTGATCGCTTGAGCTCGCCAGCCCCTGCCAGGTATTATGAATAACTCCACACAATCAGCACCTCGTCGGCTATTGATCTGCCGTAACGACCAGGTCACGATCGCTGGATTGGGCTTTGTTGCCTTGGTATTGCTGATTACTTGTACCGTCTGCTGGTCGACCTTGCTGGGGGTCGGGGTTGATATTGATCGCGCAACCCCTCTGGAAGTCAATTTTCAAGTGGACCTTGATCGGGCAGATTGGCCGGAGTTGACTTTGTTGCCGGGAATTGGTCCCGCACTAGCACAGCGGATTGTCGTTTCGCGGCGCAACGACGGTCGATTCGTTGATATCGACGCGCTGCTGCGCGTCAAAGGCATCGGCCCGGTCAGGTTGGCCCGTATGCGGCCTTATTTGGTCGACTGGAAACGCCGCGCGAATCAGTCAACCGGAATCAACGAAGAATGAAGGTTGCCGAGCGGCATTGGTGAGGGCCGCCGGCAACGGCTGGGCGGCAACTGGTTGTGAGCCTAACTGGAACCAAGCACTCGTAGTTCTTTGGGCAGAGGGAAAAAGACGTTTTCGTCGCGAATGACGCGTTCTTCCAGAGTGGCATGATACCGCTCTTGAAGGTGCGTCACGCACTCCTGGACCACCGATTCGGGGGCACTGGCGCCGGCAGTGATGACAACCGTATGTTCGTTGGAGAACCAGGTGTCTTCCATGTCCGCTGCCTCATCGATCAAGTGCGCCTGAATCCCCTTTTCCTCCGCTAGTTCCTTCAATCGCTGACTGTTTGAGCTATTCTGGCTGCCCAGCACAAGGACGACGTCTGCTTCGACCGAGAGGGAATGAACTGCCTCTTGACGGTTTTGCGTCGCGTAGCAAATGTCTTCCTTGGGGGGCGCGGTAATTTGCGGAAAACGCATCCGCAATGCTTCGATAATGCGTTTGGCGTCGTCGACGGACAGTGTTGTCTGTGTCAGATAGGCGACTTTTGCGTCGTCAGGTAGATCGAGTTTTGCCACATCTTCAGGGGACTCGACTAATTGCATCGCCTCAGGGGCTTCGCCGAGCGTTCCCGTTACTTCGTCGTGCCCTTTGTGACCGATCAGTAAAATGGTATAGCCTTCACGAGCGTAGCGAATTGCCTCCAGATGGACCTTGGTGACCAGCGGGCAAGTGGCATCGATCGTTCGCAGTTGACGTTCTTTCGCCAACTGGCGGATTTCAGGAGCGACTCCGTGCGCCGAGTACAATAATGTGGCCTGGGGAGGAACTTCGTGTAACTCATTGACGAAGATCGCCCCTTTCTTGCAAAAACGTTGCACAACGTGCTGATTATGGACAATCTCATGGTAGACGTAGACCGGTGGACCGACCGTGTCCAACGTCATCTCTAGGCTTTCAATCGCCATGTTCACCCCGGCACAAAACCCGCGGGGTGCTGCCAATATGATGTGCATTTTAGATCAACCTCCTCTACCACACAGATGTTACCACCCCAATCCTGTCGGTGTCAGCCCGATCGGGTTCAGGTTGGCGAACCAAGGCAGTCGATAAAGACTAGGAAATGCGGCGGGGTTTTGCGAGCCGGTTCTGGCTTGCGTTGGGTTGAATAGGGGCCGATAATCAGTTCCCACTGCATGGATATTGAAAGAGCCGATGTGTTGGTTGGTGTCAACAACCCGGAGAATGACAGATGAAGGTTGACTTGGGTCTGGCAAAGGGCACTTTCTGTGACGGGATGACCCGTCGTCGAGCGCTACGAATCGGCGGAACTGGAATGCTGTCGGGGTTGACCATTCCGCAACTGCTGAAATGGGAGGCAGAGGCAGCCAACGACAAACCGGTCAAAGCCAAATCCTGCATTATGTTGTACCTGGAGGGTGGGCCCAGTCACATCGATATGTGGGATCTGAAGCCGGACGCGCCTCGTGAGATTCGTGGGCCTTACAAACCGATTTCAACAAATGTCGCTGGGTTGCAGATCGGGGAACTGATGCCGCACTGCGCACGCATCGCTGACAAATATACGATCATTCGCAGCCATAGCCACCGGGACAATGGCCACGCGACTGGCAATCATTGGGTGATGACCGGGTATCCGCCCAATTTTGGTGATGGACAACAGACGGGGATGCCGTACAACGAGTTGTACCCTTCCATTGGCTCGATGATCGCACGTGAACTTGGCCCGGCTGGCCCGGTTCCGCCATACGTCAATGTGCCCAACCCACTGGGTCCAGGTGGTCCCGGGTTTTACGGCCCGCTGTACTCGCCGTTTGTCGTTGAGACCGATCCGGTACAGCCTGATTTCCAGGTTCGTGATCTGATGTTGTCGCAAGACGTTGGCCGGCGTCGATTTGAGCTCCGGCGCATGCTGCTTGAAGAGGCAGAGAAACTGGGTGCGCAGGCCGAGACAACCGGTCGCGCCGCGGCGATGGCGACGTATTACGAGAAAGCGTTTTCCCTGATTACTTCACCTGCTGCGCGTAGTGCTTTTGATATCAACTCGGAGAAACCCGAAGTTCGCGAACGTTACGGCCTTACGTCGCTTGGTCAATGTTCTCTGCTGGCGCGCCGCCTGGTGGCATCGGGCTGCCGTTTTGTCGGCATTGAGCACGGCAGTTGGGACACACACGTGGACAATTTCACCAGTCTCGACAGCGCCTTGGCACCGCATGCCGACAAGGCTTTTGCCGCGCTAGTCACCGAGTTGGAGGAACATGGTCTGCTCGATGACACGCTCGTGATCATGATGGGTGAGATGGGGCGCACGCCACGTATTAATAATAACGCGGGGCGCGATCACTGGTCACAAGCGCAGAGTGTGCTGGTCGCGGGAGGGGGCACAAAGCCCGGTGTCATCGGCGCTACCGATAAACAGGCTGCGTCACCAACAACGACTCCGATTGGGATTCAGGATTTGCTGCGGACGGTGCTGTACTTGATGGGTATTGATAGCCGCAAAATTTACAATACCCCGCTAGGGCGACCCGTACCTCTGGTCAACGGTGGCCACATCATCAAAGAACTTGTGTAAGTTCACGCTGCGGTCCCGCGGCATGCAGGTGGGTATTGAGGTTCGTGTATGCCGTTTTAGCGCGGCCACAGGAAACGCCGCGCGAGGATTACGGCGTGCATCTGATGTTGTGTGACGTCAATACGGAGCTCTGGATCGTCACATGCGTTCATGACGCCCCCAGCGAACGGTGCGACGGCCGCCGAGTGCGTTTGCAGATAGGCACACGGGATCGGGCTGGTCAATTGCCAACCGATGAGTTTGTAGAGTTGTCGCTCGATGACCGCGGCAAATTTCTGTTGCGCTGCGGTCTGTTGTGTCAGCCGGGCTAACTCGTACGCACAGCTGATGCCTTCCAATGCATAGCCTGTGTTGAGCTTGCGTTCTTCGGTCCGGTGAACGTCAATCATCCAGTGAGCCAGGTCGATCGTGTGGGATGCAAATATCTCAGTGTTTTCCCAGCCGCTCGCATAGAGTTCAAAGAACGCCATTGATCCCCATTGGTAGAAAGCCTTGGTCAAAGGACTGTCGTTTTCGGCTTCTCGTGCGCGCTTTCCATACATTCCAAACATCCTGTGCGCAGACTTAATCGCGGTAGTTCGCAGATCGTGGCGCTGCAGGTACCGCGCGGCCTTGGTTATTGCCAGGAGTGACTCTCCGTCAAAGTAGGGCATCGGTTCAGAGAACGAAAAACCCGTATCGAGTTCGTAATCTTTTCTGAACTGGCCTGTGTCGGTGCGCAGTGTAAGCAGGAACGCGAGATAGTTGTCCAACTGTTGCCGACACTCGGGGACCTGTTCGGTACGCAGAAACTCGATTAGCGCTAGTGAAACAAGCGCCATTGTCCCAGTTTTTCCGTGGAGCGCGCCTGGATGGGCGATGAACTGTCCGCCACCTTCGGAGGGGTGAGAGCAGCTACGATAAAACGCGAATCCTTTGAGCAGAGACTCTCTAGTCTGGCGCGCAGGCTGATCGTGGTGAATCAGAGCGACACCCCAGAGCGCTCCCGCTTTGCGAACTTGTGCCGGGTCTAGTGATTCTTCCCGATCCAGAAAATTGACCTGATAGCGAAAGTCGCCGTGTGGCGTCTGCCTTGCTAACAGAAATCGTCGTCCCAGTGCGAGTGATTCGTCGAGCAGGTCACGGGTTATCCGCGTTTGTGGGACTCCTGCGGATTCTTGCCTGGTGGCTTCAGGCGGATCGGTTGGGACGTTGTTTTCCACCTCACATCCGATTACTGTGAGCAGCATGGTCAGGTTCAGGGCCTGCTGCGCAGTCGTGAGCTTCGTGGTTTGTGCGCCAATTCGTTTGGAAATGGGTACTGCTGGCATTGATCGCCTCTACGGCTGCGCGAGTTGGCAACCGCTTGCGTTCCTAGCGGACTGTGTACGTTACCTGCCCGTGCGCTTGGGCTCGTGATACCTGGTCGAGTGAATGCAGCCCGGCCAGCACGAATTCCACGCAGGAAGCGCGCATCGCGTCGTCTGTAGAGGCGTTGACTTCAAAAGCCTTATCCCAAACAGGTGGAACCCGTTTCAGTCGGTCGGCATATTGAGATGATGGTAGCGCGTCGCCCACTTCGACCTTGACCCCTTTGCCGAAAATTTCTCCGATCGCTTCCAGGCCATGTTTGTCGACATACTCTTGAAACACGATGCCGATGGCTTCGGAGAGTACCGCGTCGAGTACCTGCCGTTCCGACATCTGGTGGCTGCCCATCAGATCGAGTTCTAGCTTTCCAAGCGAGGAAGAGTAGAGGTGACCCAGGTCGCTAATGCGGGGTACCGCGGGGCGTTCTCCGAGAGCGATGGCACGCTGGCGGGCACTGGCGATCATCGTACGGTAGTTTGCCAGACTGAATCTGGCGCTTACACCGGACTGTTGATCAATGAACTTGGACTGACGGGCCTGGATCGTAATTTGTTCGATAATTTCTCGCATGAAATATGGAACTGCGACTGGGTAAGGTCCCTGCGCCTCGCCCCCGGCTTCTTGTTCCAGTATTTCGATTCCCAATTCCCGACTTCGCGGATAATGGGTTTGAATGAGTGAACCAATACGGTCTTTTAGTTGCGGAATGACTTTCCCACTACGGTTGTAGGTGGCAGGGTTGGCCGAAAACAGGATCAGCACGTCGATGTCAAAGCGGACAGGAAAACCGCGGATTTGCACATCGCGTTCTTCCAGAATATTGAACATACCGACCTGTACAAGTTCGTCCAGTTCGGGCAGTTCATTCATTGCGAATATGCCACGGTGCATACGAGGGATGAGGCCGAAATGCAGTGATTCTTCTGCCGACATGCTGGTACCACTTGCCAGCATCGCAGGATCGATTTCACCGATGATGTCAGCGAACTTGGTGCCCGGTGCCAGGCGTTCGGTATAGCGATCTTCGCGGTTCCACCAGGCGATCGGAACTGTAGCCTCGTCATGCTCCGCAACGTAGCGTTTACCCGCGGTCGTGATAGGATCCAAAGGATCATCATGGAGCGGAATTTGCGGGACGTCCAGGTACGGGATCGCGTCGTCAAGCAAATGAACCAGCGAACGCATCAAGCGGCTCTTGGCCTGTCCCTTTTCTCCCAGAAACAACATGTCGTGTTGAGCGAGCAGGGCCAAGTTAATTTCAGGAAGAACCGTGTTTTCATAGCCGACGATGCCAGGATAGATATTATCGCCTCGTTCTAAGGCGGCAACGAAGTTGTCGTGGATTTCGCGTTTGACGGTTTTGCTTTTCCAGCCGGTCTCGCGGAGTTGATACAAGTTGGTGGGTTGGTTCATTGGATTCACCATGGTGGTTCAGCAGACCAGCAAGAGAAGGCCAGTAGGAAGACAACAGTGTGAGCCACGGTTTGACTGAGCGTACTACCGTCAGATCACTACCGGTCTCAAGTGCAACCAGATTACTCGAAGTAATTTCTATTATGATGGGTACTGTGCCGTTTGACAGCGAGGGGTTCGCACGGCAGCTTGCAGGAGTGTGCATTCGTGCCCGTAAACAGACAGAATGCCACCGTGGGTAGAGTCCCAGTAAGTGGTTGGTTTGTGCCGATCGGAATCAGTCACACGGTTGCCTTGCTGACATTGTTGGCGTTTGGAGCCAGCTGGCATTGGTATTTGGAGACCCTGGGCCATTTTCGTGTTCAGTATCTCGTGGTGTTAGTCATCTGCGGTACACTGTTTTGGCTGGCCGGTAAATGGAAGCAAGCCGTACACGCAGTACTGCTGGCATCCGTTAACCTGATGGTCGTGCTGCCTTTGTACCGCGTTCCCCCGACAGTACATCATCGAGGAGGTTCGTTTACCGCTGTGGCGGCAAACGTGCAGTTTTCCAATCAGCGAAGGGGCCGCCTCTTGGATTACGTGCGCCGCACCGATCCGGATTGGTTGGCGTTGTTGGAGATCACTCCTTCTTGGGGCAAGACGTTACGGCCGCTGGAAATGAGATATCCGTTTTCGTTATCTGTGCCACGGCCTGGCGGCTTTGGGATGGCGTTGTTTAGCCGCTATCCGTGGTCCGAGGCACGTGCGATCCCGTTGGGCGACGCTGCGGACTATTGTTTGCGCGTGCGGACCCGCCATGCCGACAGCAAATGGACTTTGTTCGTGGTGCATACGGCGTCTCCGATTTCTTCCCAACGCGTCGTGTCACGAAATCATCAGTTGCGTTGCCTGGCAGATCTGGTTCAGCGTGAGACAGATCCGGTGGTCATAGTGGGGGACTTGAATACGACGTCCTGGAGTCCTGCCTTTGCGGATCTGCTGTCCAGGACTCGTTTGCTGGATAGTAGGCAGGGTTGGGGTGTGCAACCGAGTTGGCCCAGTGGTAACCCATTATTTGGAATTCCAATAGACCATTGTCTGGTGTCATCACGAGTCGCTGTTTTGAACCGAAAAGTAGGGAATGATATCGGGTCGGATCACCTCCCAGTGTTTGTAGAACTCGCTTTTAGAAGGTGATGATTGGGACCTTACCGGGACCCGGTTAGAGAGAGCTGGGAGAGTGAACTAACAGGCGGAACAGGATGTTGCCTTGTGGTTCCGAGTCATAGGGACTCTGGTCAGGATGGTTGTCCATGACGGGCGCCCCTATTAGGATTCTTGGTCAAACGAAAAAAAACAGGATGCCTGAGGGCAACCGTTGGGTGAGAGCAGAAAATGACTGATGAACAGCGTCGAGTACGTTACACGCGCGCACTTGAATTTGCCGAACAGCAGGTGGCTCGCCTCGTCGAACAACATCCGGATTACTTTCCCATCTACAGTGTTGGTGGGAAGTGGCGGCACGACGGCGAGTTGTGGACCGATTGGACTGGTGGGTTCTTGGCGGGCATGATGTGGCAGTTTCACCAGCGCACTGGCGATCCTGACTGGCGGCGCCGAGCCGAACATTATTCCCAGTTGCTTGAACATCGCAAACACGATGAGAATGTTCACGACTTGGGTTTCATTTTCTTGAACACCTATTTGCCTTGGTACCGACTGACCCGGGATCGGAGTTACAACGATGTTGTGGTTCAGGCAGGGGAAACATTGGCCAAGCGGTTTCGTCATCAAGGGCGGTACCTGTGTAGTTTCATTGGTCCCGAATCGCTGTTTATTGACATCATGATGAACGTGCCGCTTATTTTTTACGCGGCGAATGAAACGCTGGACCAGCAATTAGGGCGTATTGCGACTGCCCATTGCCGTACGACTCGCGACCGATTGGTACGAGAAGATGGTTCGACCGCGCATGAAGGACTCTTCGATGTGGAAACAGGAGAGTTCCAGAAGCAGTCAACCCACCAGGGATTGCATGGCCAGAGTTGCTGGGCACGCGGCCTGGGCTGGTCGCTGTACGGCTATAGTCAGTGCTTTGCTTTGACGAACCAGGTTGAGTTTCGTACGGTCGCCGAACGGAATGCGGACTATTGGGTAGCCCATTTGCCAGACGACAAGGTTCCTTACTGGGACTTTGCTGCAGACCTGTCCCAGCCACCTCCACAGGGAGCGCAGAGAGAGTCGTCGGCCGGCGCCATCGCGGCCAGTGGGCTACTGGATTTGTCGAGCCAAACCGAGTCTGCGGAGCGCGCAGGTGTTTACCGAGAGACAGCCTTGCAGATGCTTGACGCCTTGGTTGCCCCGGAGTATTTGGCGAATGAAACCGCTGGTTGGGAGGGGATTCTCAAGCATGGTGTCTACCATACCCGCAAGGAATTGGGTGTCGATGAATCGGTCATGTGGGGTGAATTCTTCCTGGTTGAGGCGTTGACGAAGGCGTTGGCGGATTGAGGGCAAATACGATAGTTTGCTGATCAACAAAGCCGACCATGAACACCGTTTTGGACCGATTGGTGCGAGTCTATGGAAATCGAACGCAACCCAACCCGTGAAGTTACGATTGGCTCGATTGTGATTGGTGGCCAGCATCCACTGGCTGTACAGAGCATGACCGCCACGGCGACCCAGGACATTGATGCTACAGTCCAGCAGATCAATGCGTTACAGGCGGCTGGCGCGGATATTGTTCGGGTGGCCGTTGACAGCCAACGCGATGCCGATGCGCTGGTTGAAATTCGAAAGCAAACCAAGGCGAATCTCGCGGTCGACCTGCAAGAGAATTACCGGTTGGCGGACACGGTGGGTCCCTGCGTCGACAAGATTCGTTATAACCCGGGCCACTTGTATCACCATGAGCGCGACAAGCCCTGGACCGAAAAGGTTGCGTGGCTGGCCGCAATCGCGCGGGAACATGACTGTGCGATGCGCGTCGGTGTGAATTGCGGTAGCGTCGATCCGGCCAAGAAAGGTGAATTTGAGCCTCAGGATTCGGTTACTCCAATGTTAGAGAGTGCCTGGGAGCATTGTCGTTTCTTAGACGACCTTGGATTTACAAGATATTGCGTTTCCCTAAAAGATTCAGACCCCCGCAAAGTCATTGATGTCAATCAGCGATTTGCCGAGCATCGTCCCGATGTTCCGCTTCATTTGGGGGTTACCGAGGCCGGTTTGCCACCGGACGGCATCATCAAGACTCGTATTGCGTTGGAGCAACTGGTTAGCCGTGGTATTGGAGATACGCTGCGCGTGTCGCTGACGGTGTCCAATGAGCGGAAAGTAGAGGAGATTGAGGCAGGGAGACAGATTCTCAGTGACATCGCGTCGGGCCGCGTCCGTTCCGTCGTCGACTACGGCCTGGAGACCCTGAACATCATCTCCTGTCCGAGTTGTTCGCGTGTTGAGAATGAGGCGTTTATCGAACTGGCAGAGAGTGTCAAAGAGATGACACAGTATGCGCAAAAGTACGCCATCACAATCGCGGTGATGGGCTGCCGAGTAAACGGCCCTGGCGAGACTGACGACGCTGATTTAGGGCTTTGGTGTGGCCCCCAATATGTCAACCTTAAACGGGGGGAGCAGACGATCGGCGCCTACCCTTACGATACGATTCTGGACCAGTTGAGGCAGGAACTTGATCGACTGATCGCTGATCGGGTGAGCCAGGTGTAGACTTGCCACTCGCAGCAGTGGCTCCTGCGCACGGAGGGTCAAATGTTCTTCAATACAGAGAGAATTGAGCTCATGAAATGTGTCCTGAGATGTTGTTTGTGCGGCTGGCTGGCGATGGCCGCGACTGTGGCGGCGGGGACCATCGATACGGTTGCCGGTACGGGTCAGGACAGCGATAACGGCGCTGCTGGGGAAGCGCGCAAGATCAATGTTGCTCAGCCATTCGGAGTGGAAATGGGCCCCGACGGGGCACTCTACGTCACCGAAGTAGGTCATCACCGGGTACGACGGATCGATCTGGCAACGGGACGTTTGACAACGGTCGCCGGTACGGGCAGTAAGGGTTATTCAGGAGACGGCGGCCCGGCTCAAGCGGCGCAGCTCAACGAACCGTACGAGGTTCGGTTTGATGCCGCCGGGAACATGTTTTTTGTTGAGATGCAGAACCATCTGGTACGCAAAGTGGCAGCGGGTACCGGCACGATTACCACCGTGGCGGGGACGGGTAAGAAGGGTTTTTCCGGCGATGGGGGCCCCGCGGTGCAAGCCACGTTTAATGTCCCTCACAGTATCGCATTGGACGGACGCGGCGGTCTTTACATCGCCGATATTGGCAATCACCGTATTCGTCGAGTCGATCTTCAGACAGGGCTGGTGGATACCGTTGCGGGTACGGGAGAACGTGTCCTGCCCCGTGATGGCCAGATCGCGTGTGGCAAGCCACTATTGGGTCCCAGAGCGCTGTTTATCAAGGGAAAAATGTTGTGGATTGCCCTCCGTGAAGGACACAGCATCTGGCAGATGGAACTTGGACGTGGAGTGCTCAGGCATGTCGCGGGTACCGGTGCCAAAGGTTACACCGGGGATGGTGGTGCGGCCCGGACCGCGACGTTTAATGGTCCCAAAGGCATTGCCGTGGGACCGGCGGGCAAGGNCTATGTCGTGGACACCGAAAATCAGGCGATTCGCGAAATCAATCTGAGCAGCGGNAAGATTGTCACTGTCGCCGGAAAAGGACCACAGTTTCGCGGCGGNGCGGGAGACGGCGGGGCAGCGACCGAGGCTGAATTGGATCGCCCGCATGGGATCTGCGTCAGCCCACAAGGGGTGATCTTTATCGGTGACACGGTCAACCATCGCGTGCGGCGTGTCACTCCCTAGACCAGACGCCGGAGGCCTCCGCGTCTGAGAATCCCCCGTCAGTGGCCAACCAGGCACCGCGGATCTCCGCTCTGAGCCATGTGCAGATCTCGGGAGACGAGTCTAATCGATGATCTGGTCTCGCCGGAGGATCTCGATAACACGTTTGGTGAATGCAATCCCGTCGCCTTTGGAAAGATGCGATTCTTCGACGCAGCGAAAATCGCGCAATTCAGCGTAGTTTTCAAAGTGAATGCTTGCGCAACCTGTTGCCGTGACGAGTCGATCGAAATATTGCGCGCGTGGATAGTGCTTATTCTCGAAAGCACGAAATCGGCCGTCGCTGGGCGGTCGCAGAAAAATCACTTTGCCTCCACGCTCCCTAATTGTCGTAACATCTTCCTGGTATTGACGGATCAGAGTGTCCATCTTCGTCGGACCGTAATGGGCTAATCGAAGTTGGCCTCCCGCTTGGATGCGGTCAATGAACTCGAGCTTCTCTTTGCTCACTTCCATCTCATCCGTGAAACGCATTTGCATGTCTGCATCACGCGTCGCGCCAAAGGGGAACAGGATGGGTGTCAGGAGTCCCGCACGATTGGGAATCGGAAACCGTTCGTAGGCTATTGCAATCGGAGAAAACGCGGCATCATTTAGGCACCGGAAAAGTGGTTTGAGAAAGTACTGGGCCCGGTAGGAGAGATGAAATGCCAGCGAGGTTTTCAGGACTGCCGCTGCCTCGAGATTACGTCGGGTCCAGTCATGTACGGGAAACTCTGGAGACACAAAAGAAAAGGGCGGGGCAATCCCACAGATGATTGTGCCTTTGAACGCCTGCCGTTTCGCCAACTCGTGCAATACGAGGCCCGGTGGTGAACCGGGCCAGGCAAGCAGGAGTGGCCGGTCACCCGTCTGTCTTTCCCATTCGTTGACAATCAGTCCGAATTGGATCCGCGAAGCTCCAATGAACACAGTCTGGTCAGCGGGGAGCGCATCGCGTCGATACCACTGGCCGACCCACATATCTGAGGTAAACGGGTAGCTTACAGGGTAATTGTCCTGGCGGGCTTTGATTTCCATGCCGGCAAGGAGCATGGCGCTCAAGCCAGCGACCGCGAGCAATACCCGCTTACCGATCGACTGTGGCAATCGTCGCTCGTGAGAACAATGTGTGTTGTGAAGTGGGATCAGACATATGAGTGTGCAGTAATCGAAAGGGGCTCTGGAGAATAATCCAAAATGAGCTTGATAACTTCTCTTGTATAGTCCCGCAGCCATCCGGAGAGAGAGATGTGCCACCGCTGCCAGAAGTTGGAAAAGCCAATAGCCGCATAGGGTGATTTGAAGTTGTTGGGAATGGAGAACCCCAGGCACATGGCAATGCCAATGGCACAGAGCGAGTAGCCGGCGAAGTCGAAGAAGATTTGACCGGAGAATGCCAGGACACCAAGCCAGGCGTCAAA
The DNA here is from genome assembly GCA_002709225.1 of Planctomycetaceae bacterium. Classification (GTDB taxonomy): domain Bacteria; phylum Planctomycetota; class Planctomycetia; order Pirellulales; family Pirellulaceae; genus UBA9264. Next base: position 54,249 of record PAQH01000008.1, on the reverse strand, counting down.
TGCTGTGATGTTGTACATCGCATTGAACGTGTCCCCTACAACGATCGAGAGAATTTCGTCAGCGATCACGGATTTCTGAAACAGTCCCCAGGTGAACAGGAATAATCCCCAGACGAATTGCTTTTCAGTGGCGGTGCGCGGCTCTTTGAATTGCGGGATCAATTGATAGGGACGGACGGTGGGTCCGGCAACCAGTTGCGGGAAAAACGTCACATACAGGGCGAAGTCGAGAAATGAAGTCTCCGGTTCACTGCGTTTCAGGTACACGTCGATGGTGTACGACAGTGTCTGGAATGTATAGAACGAGATGCCCACCGGCAGGATGATGCTTAACTCGGGTGCGGTATATTCAAATCCGAGCGGATTCATCAGGTTTGTGAACAACTCGGCCAACAAGTTCCCGTATTTGAAATATGACAACATGCCGAGATTTGCCAGCAGACTCAGGCCCAGCAGGACCTTTCTGCGCGCCGGTCGTTCTTCACGGCTCATTGCGCCGGCAGCAAACCGGTCCACCACGGTCGAGATCCACAGCAGGATTACGAACGGCGGATTCCAGGCGGCATAGAAAATGTAGCTGCCGATCAGCAGGTTGACCTTCTTGACCCGCCAGGGCAGTGGCAGGTAGTGAAGTGCAATGACAACGGCGAAGAAGATCAGGAACGCAAGCGAATTGAAGAGCATGTGGGGCAATGATCCTGCTTGTAGTTACTTGGCGGGGCCGAAGTACTTGTCGAGGAAATCAAGGGACTCGCGAATCCGACCCTTGACCGGCAGTGAATGCCCGGACGGAAACACGACAAGTTTCTTGTCCTTGGGATCGGTGCCCAGGTACTCAAAGGCCGGGCGCGAAGACTGTTTCAATGGAAAGATCTGATCGTACTCGCCCACCAGCCACAGTGTCGGTTGTTTGACGCGATGGACATAGTTGATCTGGTCCACTTCGGCGCGCGCTGGTGTCATCGAACGGCCGCCAACGAAACAGATTGATATCTTGAGTCGAGGGTCGACCGCTCCGGTGATCAGAAAATTGAAGGGTCCCCAGCTGGCTCCCAGATTACCGATTTTCGCTGCGTCGATATCATCTCGGGACTCCAGATAGTCGACCGTTCTACGAAAGTCCTTGGTCCACTTGATGAGAAACTCCGCGTATTCTTGCGAGTCGTTCGAGGCCCCGCTTTCCAAACCGTCATTTCTGTCCCACTGGCCTTTCAGGACGGGTACGACAAACGCCCGACCACTCTGTGGGATAAATTTGAAGCTAGCCATTGCGCGGAGGTTGTCTTCACTGGTGACCGGGTTAATCGCACCGGCCCCATGAATGAAAATCAGTGTTTGGTAGGGTGGCTCCACGTTCTTGGGAAGATACAGGTAGACGATCATTCGTTCGCCGCCATAGGCGGCATTGAATGCAACACGTTCTTTCACGTAGTCCGGCGATACATCCTGTTTCGAGTAACTTATGACCGGCTCGAGCGCCGAGTTGTCGTAGTCGAACTGGTTCTTGTAGACGGAAAATATTTCGTCGGAAACTTTTTTCGCATCGCCATAATCACGATAGTGAAGTTGAATATCTTCCAGTAACTCCTCGGATTTGTCCGAGAGATACTTGATACAGCGGAACCCCCGTTTTTGAGAGCGGTCGAAAGGGTCGGCGGGGTTGGCCTGATTGAAGAAGTATTCTTGATCTTCTGTTGAGCCGCCGAGTGAAAGCCGCTGATTTCCAACAGCATTGACGACCCACTCGGCGACGTTGCCGCACAAGTCGGACACGCCAAACGGTGAAACTCCGGTGTAGCTGCCGACTTCGCTATAGGTGCCTTTGTTGATGTTACTGCGCAATACCATCCTCCCGAGTCCGTCCGTACCAATAAAACTCTCGTTGGCTCTGGACCCGTGATAGGGGGTGGGTAGTGATTTCCCCAAGAAGTTGGCGTAGGCCTGGTCTTCGTACCAGCTGACACCTTGCACCGGGTAGTTTTCTCGACCCGTTTCGAATCGGCCGACTGCCCACGCTGCAGGACCGGGACGCCCCGTGGTATCGACCATCAGTTTCATCGCTTCTGCAAAGTCGATTTCCTGTCCTTGCCTGATGAAAGAATCGGCCCAGTATTCCCGTTTCGTATATCCCCCTGCATTCACAAACTGCATGTATTGCTTATTTGTGACTTCAAATTGATCGATCAGAAATGTATCAACGGTTGGAGCAAACCCATCGGCTACGGACTTGTCGAATGCCATTCCCGTGAGCATGAATCCTATTCCCTCCGTGATCCGGATCATACCTTCGGGAATTTCCCCGACTTTTGAGAGCACGCGGGTGACTGTTGTGATGGAGTCAAAGAAGTGATTGTCCGTCGTGGCAATTGCGTTGTGGTGTCCGTCCAATGTGAAAACAAATTGTTTCGGTGACGTCGACAGCCGGATTTCCGTGATGGGGGTCTGCCCCAATTCGGTGAACGTGGCTGGATCTGTTCCGGAGTCGCCATAACGCACGGTGGCGCCAGCAGGGTGGCTGGTGATCGTGAAGGGCCGCGCGACTTTTTCCCAGGCCACTTTGAAGAGGGTATCGTCCGCTAGCTGTTCTTTGAGTGTTTCCCCGATTGCGTAAGCTTGGATGAACTCACCTTCACTGACCAGAGCCAACATCTGAGGCAGGGCGACCTGCCTGGCACGATTGACTGCAGCAGTCGAGGCGGTACCTGCCGCCGCATTGCCTTCCTGTTCGGTTGCAGTTGGCTTGAAGGGGAGGGCGGTGTGTCGCGTGATGGCAAGAACAAAACTGCCGCGACAATCGCCGCCGCCGCGACTGCGGCGACTGTCAGGCGGCGGCTGACGCCAGTCGGTTTTTCCGGGGCATTTCGGGAGTGAAATCGACCGCATTGAGCGCGTCGATGAGTTCCGTGACGTCCTGATAACGCTGATCCGCCGATTTTTCCAGACATTTCCTGGCGATGGTAAAGAGCGGATCACTCGAGGCAAACGCCTTGGTGTCGATCGGTGGTACGGACTCATTGAGAATCGCACGCATCGTTTCATTGGTGCTGTCGCGTTTAAAGGCCCGCTGTCCGGTCAGCATTTCAAAGAGTACGGCCCCAAACGAGAAGATGTCACTTCGCTTGTCGGCGGCATTTCCCCTGACTTGCTCGGGGGACATATAACCAACCGTACCCATGATCGTTCCGATTTGTGTTTTCAGCTCGGGAGAACTCATTGTCTCATCGCCCAGGTCGAGCATTTGTCGCTCGGTGGCGAGGCCAAAATCGAGTAGCTTGACCTGACTGGGCTCCGTGATTAGCACGTTGCTGGGCTTGATGTCACGGTGGATCACACCCGCCTGGTGGGCCGCTGCCAGCCCGCTCGCCATTCCGGTTGCGATTTGCATCGCTTCGTCACGCGAGAGTGGTTGCTCAGTCATTCGTTCATCGAGCGTCGTTCCTTGGGCATATTCCACCACGGCAAAGTCGGTGCCGTCTTCATCGGTAAAATCATACAGCCCGATCACATTGGGATGTGACAGGCTGGCGATCGCTTTGACTTCTCTCTTGAACCTTTCGACGCTCACTGCGTCAACAACAGCGGCATTATTGAGGACCTTGATAGCAACGTCCCGCTGTAACCTTGTATCCCTGGCCAGATGAACGCTTCCCATACCACCTGAACCGAGTTCCGATACGATCTGCTAGCGCCCCAGAAGTTCGCGCTTATTCGTGTCCATCACAACTCCGTACCGTGAAAAGTCGCAAACCAGCAGAGGTCGTTATAGTACACCGCGATCGGTTTCGCGAATATTGCCAAGCTAGCCGGACCAACACCTTACAGCAGGCTGAGCGGGTCGACATCGATCAGCAGTTGTAGGTCGCCGGGGCACTTGCTGGCTTGCACAGTTGTAGCCACCAGGGAACGCAGTGTCTTGCCGTTGGCTGCTTGCAATAACAAGTGAAATCGAAATCGACCACGTAACTTTGAGATCGGAGCGGCGGCGGGTCCCAAGAGCCTGATGGCCTCCGGAGACTGTGCGATCATGGTTGCCAGTTGGTTACTGAGTTGCTCGGAAAATGATTCGGTTGTTTTTTCTTCCGGGCCTTGAATGATCAGACGGATCATTCGTCCGAACGGTGGATATGCGAATTGTTGGCGAATCGGCAATTCGTTTTCGGCAAAAGCGCGGTAGTCATGGCGCGCGGCGGCTTGGATCGCCGGGTGTTCCGGGCTGAACGTCTGTACCAGTACACGGCCGCCTTTGTCTCCCCGACCGGTGCGCCCAGCGACTTGAGTTACCAGTTGGAAGGTCCTTTCAGCAGAACGGAAATCGGGAAAGTGCAAAGCGGTATCTGCATTGATTACTCCGACCAGGGTGACATTGGGGAAGTCCAGCCCTTTAGCAATCATCTGGGTCCCGACGAGAATTTGCACTGCCCCGGCGCGAAATTGGGACGGCGCCTGTTCGTGACTGCCGGGCCGCTGCATACTGTCGCTATCCATTCTCAACACCGAAGCTTCTGGAAAACGGCGGCGGACTTCCGCTTCGAGTTTTTGAGTACCCAGCCCCGCATAGCGAATGCCATCAAACTGGCATTCGGGGCAGCGGGCGGGCGCAGTGGCCTGGTAGTCACAGTAGTGGCAACGCACGTGTTCTTTTTCTCGGTGATGTGTCAGCGCAATGTCACAATCATCGCATTTGACGACATGACCGCATTGAGGGCATTGAATCGAAGTCGAAAATCCGCGTCGATTCAGCAGCAAGATTACCTGTCCCGCATCACGCAGAGCACGCTGAATTTCCTGGTGCAGTTGACGGCCGATAGCACCACGACTACCACGCGTTTGCTGTTCGTTTCTCAGATCGATCGTTGCCACATCCGGCAGTGGGCGGTTGAGCACACGTTGGGGTAGCCGTACCAGTGCAAATTGTCCCTGCTGTGCCTGTTGCCAGCTTTCCAGTGAAGGGGTTGCCGATCCGAGGACGAGTGGAATTCCCTCGAGCCGCGCGCGCTTCAAAGCGACATCGCGCGCTTGGTAACGTGGCACATTGTCTTGTTTGAAAGAAGCGTCGTGTTCTTCATCAAGAATAATCAGGCCGAGCTTGGGTGTCGGCGCGAAAACGGCGCTGCGCGCGCCGACAACGACATCGATATCGCCTGCGACAATCCGTTGCCATTGCCAGTGACGTTCGATGGCACTGAGATGACTATGTAGTACTGCCACACGTTCGAAACGCGACCGAAAGCGCTGTTTGGTTTGCGGCGTGAGACTGATTTCTGGAACCAATACGATGGCCTGCTGGCCTTGGCGAATGACCTCGTCAATGGCACGGATGTAAACTTCCGTTTTTCCACTCCCCGTGATCCCATGAACCAATGTTGTGGCGCTCGCTCCCGCATGGATCTGCCTGGTAATGACGTCGAGTGCTTGTTGCTGGTCGGCGTTTAATGTCTTGGGAGCTTCAGCAGTGGCGGCGTGTTCAACAAGATCCGCTTGCTGGATCCGTCGATGTTCCGAGTGGATTAACCGTTTCTTGCGCAGGGCGTTGATCGGGGCCTGTGTGCACTGAGCGGCCTTGGCAACTTGCTGTGGGGTTAACGGTGTCGGAGAGGAGGCCAGGGCGCGTAGAACGGCAGCCTGTTTGGGAGGCAACTTGAGTTGGGTTAAGCGCGCGGTCACGGCCGTTGAGACAGACAGGAATAGTTGCTCGCGCGTGCCAGCCTGGCCACGAACGCTGGCGGGGACCACCGCTTCTAGAACCTGGCCCCAGTGGCAAATGTAATGCCCGGCCATCCAGCTGGTGAGTTCCAGCATGCGCGGTGTGACCAGAGGCTTGTCGTCGATGATTGACTTGATTTCTTTATAACGTGAGAAACGCCCGCGGCGTGTTTCGATGTGGGTGCAGTAGCCGGTGACTAGTCGGTTGCCTGCGCCCAGTGGAACCTGCAACCGTTGTCCCTGCAGGACGTGCTGAAGATAGCTGTCGGGAATGCGGTAGTCATACGGACCGAAGGGAGGGTCGGCGAACACCACGGTCGCGATAGTTGCTTCCGACTCGGGCTCGACATGCCGATCGAGCGGATCAAGCGAAAAAAGATTCTGTTGGTGCGCGTCCATCAGTGGATGCTTGGGGTTGTGGGAGTTCCTGACAGTACGGTCCTGGGTTGGAACATCGGCGAGCCGATGCGCCAAATCCAAACCGGCCTTCCCACCCGCGTGTCGCGTGTGTCAGACCGAAAGCAGACCATAGTCTCCCAATGTGCTCCGTAATGCCGCCAACGCGGCGTCTGTTAACGGAGTCATCGGTAAACGCATTTCACCGGTATCTCGGTGCAACAGCTGCATGGCTGTTTTGATGGGGATTGGGTTGGTGGCAATGCCCAACAGATCGCGACAAAGTGGGAACAGTTGGTGGTGTATCTTCGTTGCGCTGGTCACATCGCCAGAACGGTAGGCATCCACCAGTTGAATCATATCCCTGGGGACAATATTACCGACAACGGAGATGACTCCTTCGCCACCAATCGAAAGCAGAGGTAATGTCAGGCTGTCATCGCCACTGAGCAGCGTCAACTCAGTCGTGTTGAGTATTTCCGACGCCTGGTCCAGTGAGCCGGTGGCTTCTTTGACCATGGTGATCTGTTCGAGTTCGGCGAGTCGCGCAATTGTTTCCGGTTCGATGTTCTTGCCGGTGCGCCCCGGGATGTTGTAGATACAAATGGGAATGGAGCTTTCCTCAGCTAGTGCTTTGTAGTGCTCGTAGAACCCCGTTTGTGTCGGTTTGTTGTAATAAGGAGCTACCACCAACGCCGCGTTCGCGCCTTCTGCCGCCGCCCAGCGAGTCAGTTTTTGCGCTTCCGATGTGCTGTTTGATCCGGTACCCGCCATGACTTTGATGCGGCCTGCAGAAAGTCGTACGACTTCTGAAATGACGCGTTCGTGTTCTGCGTGTGACAGTGTTGGTGATTCACCGGTCGTGCCGACTGGGCAGAGGCATTTTGTGCCCGCTTCGACCTGAAACTCGACTTGTTGGCGCAGCGCGTCCAGGTCAATTTCGCCGTTTCGGAAAGGGGTAACCAACGCCACCGAAAGACCGGCGAACGAAGAACCTTTTCGGGTCATGGAAGTCGACTCACGTAGGGAGCTGTGGAATGGGTGACAGGCCTCACGATGGGCAGCGAACATAATAGAGGCTAATCGGCCTGCTGGGAAGCAATCTCGCTGTCAGTGCGAGGTGGATGTGGGTCCGCGTGTAGCCGCGTTGGGTGTTCTCAGTTTCCGGCATTTTCGATTAAGCGTTTCATCTCACGTACTGCGGTCTCGATTCCTGTCAGCAAAGCTCGGGAAATGATACTGTGTCCAATGTTGAGCTCTTCCATGCCTTCGAAGGCGGCCACCGCCTGGACGTTTTGGTAGGTCAGGCCATGGCCCGCGTGCAATTGGATTCCCAATTGGCGGATCTGTTGACCGGCGGTCCGCAGCGTTTCCAGTTCCCGTGCTTGGGCATTTCCCTTGGCAAGCGCGTAGGAACCGGTGTGCAATTCAATTGCCTGGACGCCAAGTTTGGCACCCGCTTCGATTTGAGGCAGACTGGGGTCCAGGAATAATGCGACCGGAATACCAGCTGATTGGAGCCGTTCCACCGCTGGCGCAACGGAATCATATTGACCAACCACGTCCAGGCCACCTTCCGTGGTGACTTCAGCACGGCTTTCGGGCACGAGCGTCGCCTGGTCGGGACGTGTCTCAGTAGCGATTGCCAGGACATCTTCTGCACAGGCTAGTTCCAGATTGAGTTTGACAGCGACGGTTTCCCGCATCACCTGGAGGTCTCGATTCTGAATGTGACGTCGGTCCTCACGGAGATGAATTGTAATTCCGTCGGCGCCTCCTAACTCCGCTAGAGCGGCTGCCCATACCGGATCTGGTTCGTAAGTTTTCCGCGCTTCTCGGACAGTTGCGACGTGATCTACGTTGACACCCAATGTTGCCATATATTCTATCTCCAGCTTGGCGCTACAGTGCTTGGCGCTACAGTGTGATCTCGATCATGTGTGGCAACACATGGTCAAAGCAAGCCGAACCTCCACAGGCAATAGCGCATGGTCACAGGGCATGCAATTGTGCCGATCGACAAACAGGCTTTGTAGTCCGCGGTCTAACCCTTGCAAACCCGGCACGAAAAAGAACATGGTGAGGCTGAGTTGCGGGACGCTGGGCTTAGAGAGTGCCAGGGGCTTGGCTGGTGGCGGAAAAACTATCTCCGGTAGAAAGGTGGTGACCACCGCGATTAATGGGACTGATCAACAAGTCCATTTCATCGTGGTCGGGTAAATGGCGTAGTTTGTCGCAAAACGTCTCAGCTTCGGTAGGAGTTGGCAGCAGTGCAAATAACGTGGGGCCCCAGGAGCTCTGGCCAACTCCTGCGATCCCCAATTCCAATATGTGGTCGACCAGCTGTGTCAAACGTGGGCCGTTGTAGGAGCCACCCTGCTGCGTTGCAAAACACGAACCTGCCAGTTGGCCGTAGCGGAACAGGCTTTTGGAGAACGCTGTGAAGGCACCTTGGGCTGCCGCGGGGAGTAGGTTTTGGCGTAACTCGTCAATCAGTTTTTCTGTTACCGCTGAAGGAATCACGGGTAATTCGGCAAAGGCCTGCTGTTCCGCGATTCCGGAGAGTCCGCGGAACTCCGTTGGCCGTACCAGTACAACGCGCCAATTTTCGGGAAGCGATAATTGACAGTCGAGTGGAGAGAGCAGCTCTTTAGCCTGTTTTCCGCGTTCGACGATTAGACCACCCAGGAAAAATCCATGGGTACCGACGGCTGACCGTTTTCCTCGGCCGACGCTTGCTGCCAGCTCGCGCGGTCTCGCCGGCACGATTCCGTACCACGCATTCAAGGCAGCTGCCACGGACAGACCCAGCTGGGTTCCGGTTCCCAATCCGACGTGTTCTGGGGGTAGCTGAATCATTTCAAGGTGACAATCCAGCTCAATGGAGTGATTTTTCGACCAGGTTTTGGCAAATTGGATGGCGCGCGGTGCGCCCGGCCCAGAAGCCGAAAAAGTACGTGCCGCCCGCACAGTCAGTTGAGTGGAGGGTTGGTCAATCATCACGCCGGCGCCACCGAATTGCCGTCCGGGACCACCGTAGGACATTAGTCCAAAATGAAGGCGACTGGGTGCGGTAACTTGCACCCAGTCATGTTGGGACCTGCCGTCACTGTTCTGCTCACGCATTTTTTTCATCGCCCGCCCGAACAAACCGAAGGCCACAGCAACGCGTTTGTGAGGTGTATTGTTTTGTGGAATCGCGTAAGTTTTCCCGAAATCGCCTCTCTTTTCCAGAACCGTACCCTGTGCAATGCATGCGCTTGCCAGGCAAACCGGGGCAGACCAACAGCGACCGTCGCTGGCGCGCTGCAAGCGCCCTGGTTGCGGAGAGACCATCATACCGCGAGACGCTGCACAGAGAGAGCTAACTGGATTTGAGGGAATAGCCGGGTTATTAGGGGGAGTCGGTCGCGCCCGCGTGTTGCCGCTGTTGTTGTTCGGCTGAGCGGGCGGTGCTAGGATGCGTACTTACACGATACTGCGGCACCTTCTCTGCCATGTTCGTGATGTCGGTGTGATTTTTTGGGGAGCCGATAAGAGGTCCGCTGGGAACTTATTACGGTTTTGGCTGCGTGTATAGCCGGAGGGGCTTCCCACCGGATCACACAACCCGAAATCCAGGTTCCCCCTTTATGACTGCGGGCTCTCACAAAACTCATCGCCACGGCATTGCGGTGGAGGAGTTGCCGTCAGGTAAGGATCGTTGTCCAGATTCTCTCGTTTCAGGGTAGCGTCGTGTCGTTTGCTGCGGATCAAGATGCATTGACCGAGAAACGTGAACGCCTGCTTCATTTGCTGGCGTCGATGGAAGATGTCGCGGTTGCGTTTTCCGGAGGTGTCGACAGTGCTGTGGTTGCCCAGGCAGCGCAGTTGGCATTGGGACCGCGGGCAGTGGCAGTGACCGGTTGTAGCCCCAGTTTAGCGCGAGGTGAATTGGAGGCAGCTCAGCAGCTGGCTGGTCAGATCGGCATCCGCCATGAGGTGATTGAGACGGAGGAATTTGGTAACGACTCCTACACCCGCAACGCGCCTGACCGTTGTTACCACTGTAAGGATGAGCTGTATCGCAGGATGGCGGTGTTGGTTGGTCGAGCCAATCAAGGCATTCTCGTCAACGGTGCCAACACGGATGATTTGGAGGATTATCGTCCAGGTATGCGGGCCGCTGGTGAACATCAGGTGCGCAGCCCGCTGGCAGAATGCGGGATCTGTAAACAGGAAGTGCGGAATCTAGCGTTACATTGGGACTTGCCGGTTTGGGACAAGCCTGCCATGCCGTGCCTTGCCAGTCGCGTTGCGTATGGTGAGGAAGTCACTCCCGATCGGCTGGCGATGATTGATCGCGCAGAAATCCTGTTGCGGGGGCACGGCTTTCAGACAGTCCGTGTCAGGTACCACAGCGGCGATTTGGCCCGATTGGAAGTTCCCCTCGACGATTTTTCACGACTCTTGCAATCCGATTTATACCGCAAACTGAGTCATGAAATGCGGCAGATTGGCTTCAAGTTTGTCACCCTCGACCTGGAAGGGTTTCGTTCCGGCAGCCTCAACGCCCTGGTTCCCGTGGAGCTCACGTTGCCCACAGGCAGGGACGTTTCGGAGTGAGCGGCAGATCGCAGACCAGCGGTGCGACGACTCCTTGGCTGTCTTGTCAGGCCGTAGCAACACCTGACGCATCAGACAGTACCAACTGTTCGTCGGCAGTTCTGGTGCTTACAAGGGGGGAGCGCGGGGTTAGTGTTGGCCTTGCAGACTGTGGGCCCGGGCCATGGCATCTTCGGCAAGCTGAATGAACTCCTGATTTTGTGTTCCTACAAAGGCACGCTGAAAAGTCACGCTCAAGGCTGTGAAAGTGAATGGATCCTGCGAATCCAGTTCACAGGCCCGCTGCCCATGCCGGACGGCCTGTTCGTGTTGGCCCAGTTTTCCGTGCACGACTGCTAACGCCAGGTGTGCTAGCACGTAGTCGCTATCTTGCTCAATCAGCGCATCGAGTTTGCTGATACAGGCCTCGTAGTCCCCTTCGCTCTTGAGTTGTTCCGCTTCGCTGTAAAGTTCTTCAACGCTTGCCATATTTTGCTTACTCCGCCGGACGTTGCGCAATGCCGAGCATTGCGCGAAGGATGATTGCAGATAAAGATGACTGCAGAAATACAGCCAAACCGTCCATCGTATCATTTTCAGGAACCGAGAGAATCCGTAGCGACAGTATGCAATCTTGGCTTTGTACGAATTTTTCTCTGTCTCTAGCCGGCAAATTGGCGAATCCACCTTGATTGGAATCGGCTGATTCGCAGAATGGGCACGCCTGCGCTCCGCGCACGAGGTATCTTGACTAGTGAGAGAAAGAAGTTGACTGCAAATATTCATCCTACTGCTGTGGTTAGTGTCCGTGCCGAACTTGGCATTGACGTGACTGTGGGGCCATTTTGTGTCATCGAAGAAGGCGTTCAGGTAGGGGAGGGATGCCGTCTGGCGAGTCACGTTGTTCTCAAACGAAATACCGTGTTGGGAGCTGAAAATCGCATCGAAGACGGGGCTGTTCTGGGTGGTCGCCCACAGCATTTGCAGGCTGCCGACCGCACTGGGAACCTGATCGTTGGTGACGGCAATCAGATTCGTGAAATGGTGACGATTCATGCGGGTTTGCACGAGGGTGAGTCGACCCAAGTTGGCAATCAGAACATGATCATGGTGGCCGCTCACATCGGTCATGACGCCTGCGTCGAAGATCACACGATATTGACGAACAATGTCCTGTTGGGTGGGCATACACACGTCGGTCACCATGCTTATCTGGCTGGTGCCTCGGCCGCCCATCAGTTTTGCCGTATCGGTTGTCATGCCATGGTAGGGGGACAGGCGGCGATAAAACGTGATGTTCCCCCCTATGTGATGATGGACGGTCAGTCCAATGAAGTCGTCGGTTTGAATCTTGTCGGGTTACGCCGCCAGGGATTTTCGAACGAGGATATTTCCCAGTTGAAGGCAGCGTATCGGGTGATTTACCGGAGTGAATTGGCGTGGAAAGAGGTGCTTTCGCACCTGCGCACGCAAAGTACGACTGGTCCTGTCCACGTGTTGACGGAGTTTCTTTCGAGCGGTGAACGTGGTTTTGTGCAGGCCCGTCGCACTCCCAATGCACCGACATTGCGTTTGATGGAGCCCGCCAAGTCATCGGCCGTACGTAAGGCGGGATGAACGAAGCATCTGTCGACCTGGACACCAGGACATTGCGGTGCAGCCCTGTTTCTCTTGCCACGAGCGGGATTGGCGGGTGGAATCGGCACCGGATCCCTTCTGGATGAGGGGGCAGTGGGGAATTGGGTGATTGTCCGCAAGTTCCCCAGTTTGCGTGCGCAAGGCGGTCGCGACAGTTGGTCAACCCGCGAGAACTGGTTGTTAGGGGGTTGGTCCCGGTTGAAATAACTGGTTTGCCGATTCTACAATTGCCAGCGGCAGTGAGAACTCCCGGTCCAGCCCCTGGAGGCACGGTCCGTAACCATGCGGTTCCCCAGAGAACGGTTTGATAGATCAATCAGTCAGCGATTGAGTGAGAAATTATGTCAAACGAAACCGATCCGGCTCTAGAACTTGATCCTTTTTTTCTCCACGCCAGGCGCGAAGCGATCGTGATCTTCGTGGTCTGGTTTGTCGCCCTGCTGTGGGCGGTACCCTACTGTTATTTCACCGGATACTCGGTTGAGGATCCGGCAAATATTCCCACGCTCTTTGGCGTTCCTTCCTGGATCGTTTGGGGAATTGGCCTCCCTTGGCTGGTGGCAGATCTGTTTACCACCTGGTTTTGTTTTAGCTTCATGAAAGATGGTGACTTGGGAACCGCAGGTGACGAAGACGAGTCCCACCAGCAACACGTCGCCAGCGGAGAGGAATCGCCATCATGAAAATTCAGACGCTGTTGATCGCAGAATCCAGTAATGCAGTTCTGATCACTTTCTTGATCTATATCATTGGCGTGTTTCTGATCGCCGGTCTCTCCAACCGACTGCTCAAGAACCGCAATTTTCTCAGCGAGTATTTTTTGGGGAGTCGCGGTTTGGGGGTATGGGCGTTTGCGCTCACCCTCGCGGCGACGAGTTCATCCGGTGGGAGCTTTATGGGCTTCCCTTCCAAGATTTACACCCATGGGTGGTCCTTGGGGTTGTGGATTGGAAGTTACATGGTGGTACCTATCTGTGTTATGGGGCTGTTGGGAAAACGAATTAACCAAGTGGCCCGCATTTCGGGCGCCATCACGATTCCCGATGTGCTGCGGGATCGCTTTCGCAGTGCTCCTTTTGGACTGATTGCTGTGGCACTGATTGTCTTTTTCATGACTTTCAACCTGGTGGCTCAATTCAAGGCGGGGAGTGAGATTCTGCGCACCTTACTCGGCCCGATTGACCTCTTTGGGCAGGCTGCCAATGCCCTTCCCGCGGCGCTTACGGACTTGTCGCCGTTGGGTAGCGAATATGTTCTTTGTTTGTTGGTATTTGGAATTTCCGTCATCCTCTACACCACTTACGGTGGTTTTCACGCGGTGGTCTGGACCGATGTGATGCAGGGCATCGTGATGGTGGTTGGGGTAATCATCATGTTGCCGCTGGCAATCAGTCAGGCCGGGACCGCTGCCGCTGCCCGCTCCGTTGTAGAAGAGGGAGCCGATCCGGATGCTGGTAATCTAGAACGGGTTACGCGTTCCATGGCACGGATGGTTCCACCGCGGAAAGGAACTGCCACATTGGGACGTGTGGCGCCCGCTGGCGACGTGGAGATACCTTCCGGCGCATGGGTGTTCATGGATTCCGAGAGTGGCTCGACGCGACTGTTCAAGATTGTGAAGAGACACGAGCTGAATGAGCAAACCCCGACCGTAGTAGAGGCGGATGTGTGGGAAATCGTCTCTCCAGGTGATGTACAGCGCGTTCGCGACCGCATCGAGGGAAACCAGGAGGGGGACAGGGATCGTACGGGTGCCGTGGCGCTAAGTGCGGTCGCCGTAGATGACTATGTGTACGGTGCGAGCCCGGAACAACAGGGTGCCTACGTGACAGGGCCGGGACCTCACCGAGAGAGTGAGAATGGTTTCTTGCCGCTGAGTCTAGCGATATCGTTCTTTTTCATGTGGGCGATTTCGGGAACAGGGCAACCAAGCAACATGGTGCGTTTGATGGCATTCAAGGACACGCCGACATTGCGCCGCTCAATCTTCACGGTGGCGATCTACTATTCTGCGATCTATTTTCCGCTGGTTGTGATCTTCTGCTGTGCCCGAGTGTTGATTCCGGGTATGGAGTCCGAGCCAGATCGGATTATGCCTCAGATGGCGGTGGAATTGACCTCCAATATCGGCATGGGCTGGCTGGCTGGGTTGCTGATCGCAGCCCCCTTTGCAGCCGTGATGTCGACGGTTGATAGTTTCCTGTTGATGATATCCTCGGCGCTGGTGCGCGATATCTACCAGCGGAATATCGACAGTGATGCGAGCGAGCAGGCGATCAAGAAACTGAGCTATGCGTTCACAATGGTGATTGGCCTGGGAGCCTTGTTGGGGGCGTTACACCCACCAGAGTTCTTGCAGGACATTATTGTTTATACCGGCAGCGGACTGGCTTCATGCTTTCTCGGCGCCGTGGTTTACTCGCTCTACTGGCCGCGTGCCAACTACCAGGGTTGTATCGCTGCCATGCTCTCGGGATTCCTGGCGCACCTCTCCTTATACTGTGTTGGATTCTGGCAGGGGAAAGGCTTTTCTGCCTTCAAGCCCTGGGACATGGATCCAGTCGTTGTCGGCCTGCTGGCCTCGTTTGTTGTTGGCTACGTCGTTACGTTGATGACGCCTCCACCGGCAGATGATCTGGTCAAGAAGTATTTTTACCGTCAGCGACCGGCGACCGGTGGTTGAGCCGGGTTTTTCGCTAACCGGTGTTACGCCGGGGGATTCTCTTCCGCCGGACTTTGCAGGAACTCGTTAGGTTCCTGAAAAATGCCGATGCCCAGGAGTCCTTCTGGGGCGTGGGCTTCGTGGACGGATCCGGGCCGCCGCCAGACGAAATTGCCTGCGGTACACTCACCCTCGTCGTCAACCAACCGTCCCTGCAGGATGAACGTCTGTTCGACTCCCCGATGCCGGTGCAGTGGCAAATGGGCTCCTGGTTCTGCCTTGAATAATGCGGTGTATGCCTGGCTCTGATCATCCTGCCAGAGGATTTTGATGAAAATTCCCTCAAAAGCGGTCGGTTGCCACGGCGTGTTGGCTACATCTACGTAGACGGAACCATTGAGAGGGGGTTGATTCACAGAGCACCCATGAGTCGTGAGCGGTGGGTTGTAGCAACCGACGAATCCCGCGAATTGTAGCATCTTTTTGTGGGGCGGCTATCACATCGTTATTGTCCGATTGCGCTGTAATAGACAGGGCCGGACAAAGATCCTACGATTCCGGCGACGCGCGTTGGAGTCGATCTCTAGTTGCCAAGTCGCGTATTGCATAGGAGAACAGGTGATGAAAGAGTCTGCCCCGCAATTGCGCCTGCATTTGCGTAGTCAAGTTGTGATTCCAGCACGCCTGGCATCTTCCCGGTTACCGCGGAAGCTGCTGTTGGGGGAGACTGGCAAGCCACTGATCCAGCACACGTATGAGGCAGCTTCCCTAGCGACGCGACCCGCTGGAATTTGCGTAGCTGCGGATCACGAAGAAATCGCACAGGCAGTGCGCGCGTTTGGGGGCCAGGTACGTATGACCGATCCCGCGGCGCCCAGTGGGACAGATCGGGTCGCGGAAGTTGCCGCTAAAATGGATGACGTTGATATTGTGGTCAACGTACAGGGTGATGAACCCGAGATTTCTCACACAGCGATCGATCTGGCAATTCAATTATTGGAGGAGGATCCGGGTGCGGCGATGTCGACACTGGCGACCCCCATCCGTCAGCGCCGAAATCTCGAGGACCCGGCTTGTGTCAAAGTCGTGTTGGATGGGCAGGGGCAGGCGCTTTATTTCAGCCGTGCGCCGATTCCCTATGCGCGCGATTGGGATGATCAGCTCTTGAAAAGCGAACCCCCTCGATTCTTCCAGCACATCGGGCTCTATGCTTACCGGCGTGAGTTTTTGTTGGAGCTGGCAAATTTGCCTCCCGCTGAACTGGAGGAAATCGAGAAACTCGAGCAATTGCGTGTTCTCGCTGCAGGTCATACGATCCGTGTTGGGGTGATTGATGAACCGACGATCGGTGTGGATACGAAGGCGGATTATCAGGCGTTTGTCAGGCGTTTCAGGAATTGCTAGGATGCGTTCTGCGCAGCCATGTTACGGATCACGCGAAGATGTTGCGGGCTACGTTGTCGAAGGCAATGAGCGAATCTCATTGATGAGGTTGGGGGTGACACCAGCCGCAGGCGTTGGGCCGCCAGGGTAATGGAGGTGGTTTCCGTCCGAGCCATTTCGCTAGCTCGGACGGAGCGGGCGTCCAGAGGGAGCCGATGTTGAGGAACCGGCGCGAGCGAGCGAACGACTCCTGCCAAGAGTGCCAGGCGAGTACTGTTTTCTGCGGACCTATTTGCCGGGCGGTCGCGGGATGCTGGGCCCAGCCGAGCTGGAATGCCCCCACGGAGAGAAGAAGCAGGGAAGGTAACGGAGTATGACCAAACACATTTTTGTGACCGGTGGAGTGGTTAGCTCGCTTGGTAAAGGATTAACCAGCGCGTCGATCGGGATGTTACTTGAATCCCGTGGATTGCGTGTGCGGATGCAGAAGTTGGATCCCTACATCAACGTCGATCCAGGTACGATGAGCCCCTACCAGCATGGAGAGGTATATGTTCTGGATGATGGCAGTGAAACAGACCTCGATCTAGGGCATTACGAGCGTTTTACGAATGGTCCGCTCACACGTGATTCAAACTACACGACTGGGCAGATTTACCTTTCGGTGATCGAGCAGGAACGTAAAGGGACTTTCTTGGGAAAGACTGTTCAGGTCATTCCACACATCACCAACGAAATCAAACGCGTGATTCATCGGCTTGCCGATGACGATGTGGATGTGGTGATCACGGAGATTGGTGGAACAGTCGGTGACATTGAAAGCCAGCCATTTCTGGAGGCGATTCGCCAGTTTTCTCTCGACGTTGGGAAAGAACATTGCCTCTACATGCATTTGACGCTAGTTCCGTACCTGAAAGCCGCGGGTGAATTGAAGACCAAGCCGACGCAGCATTCGGTGGGCCAGTTGAGGCAAATTGGGATCCAGCCCGACGTGTTGGTCTGTCGAACCGAGCGATCATTGAGCCGCGATGACCGCGAGAAGATCGGATTGTTCTGTAACATCAGCATCGACGCCGTGATCGAAGAAAAAGACAAGGATTTCTCGATTTATGAGGTACCGCTCAGTCTGGTGGAGAACAGTCTCGACGAGCTGATTGTGAAACGTCTGCAGTTACCAGCTAAATCGTTGGATCTCAGTCCCTGGAGAGATCTAATTCACCGGCTTCGTAATCCAGAACATGAAATCAGCATTGCTGTTGTGGGCAAATATGCCAAGCATAGTGACGCCTACAAGTCCATTTACGAGGCGCTGGATCATGCCGGCATGCAGCATCGGACGCAGGTCCGAATAGGCCGTATTCTGAGTGAAGATGTGGAGCGAGAAGGGCCTGAACGACTGATGGGTGCTTATGATGGCGTGCTCGTGCCGGGTGGATTTGGGGAACGCGGGATTGAGGGCAAGATTGAAGCGATTCGCTTTGCGCGCGAGCGGAAGATTCCGTTCTTGGGCATCTGTCTCGGGCTGCAGTGTGCGGCGGTTGAGTTTGCCCGGCGGGTTGTCAAATTGAAGCAAGCGAATTCAACCGAGTTCGAAAAAAACACTGAGCATCCGGTGATTTGTTTGTTGGATGAGCAGAAACAGATTACGGACATGGGCGGGACAATGCGACTCGGCGCACATCCGGCTCAGTTGAGTGTGACGAGCCATGCGTTTGACTGCTACGGAAACGAGGTTGTTTCGGAACGGCATCGCCATCGATACGAGTTCAATAACGCCTATCGCCATCAGTTTGCGGCACACGGAATGGCGGTGACAGGAACGAGTCCGGATGGAGAACTTGTTGAAATTCTCGAAATTCCTGAGCACCCCTGGTTTGTCGCGGTTCAATTTCACCCGGAGTTTAAGTCGAAGCCAACCGCCGCACATCCGTTGTTTGCTGGCTTGATTGGGGCTGCGATTGAACACCACGCGCAACGTGGTGAACAGCGTGCCTCAATTAATGCAGAAATTTCCTGATGCACGATACCTTCCGTGGCGTGGCGCAGTTTGTAGTGCTGTAGTTGATAGGGCAAGCGAATGACTGACGAGACCCCCGACAAACCGAAGATCATTATCGACGAGGACTGGAAGTCCCACGTCGAACAGGAAAAGCAAGTCGCAGAAGACCTGCGTGATTCGAAACAAAATGAGCAGGACGAAGGTGCGCAGTCACCACCGCCGGCTTCTTTTTCGGTTCTCGTGACCACGTTAGCGACGCAAGTGATGGTGACGTTGGGGCAATTCCCTTCTCCCGAAGGGAAAGAAGAAATCAAGCCCGAGCCGACAATTGCACGGCATTTGATTGATACCTTGGCGGTATTGGAAGAGAAGACGAAGGGGAATCTGACCGGCGAGGAGTCGGAGATGCTGACGCAGGTGTTGCACGAATTGCGCATGCTCTACGTCGCCACAGAAAAGAAGCTCTCGGAAACTACGCCCTCTTGACCGCCTATTGGCTCCAGGGTCTTCCAGAAATGGTCCGGGACGGCTTCCGTGTCCCCTTGCGGCCAAGAATCGATTAAGATTGAGTCGTACAGTTGTGACTCAATACTGGGGTGTTCTTATGCGCCGTTCGTTCGCGTTGATGATTTGCTTGTTGGTTTGTGGGGTTTCTTCGGCAGCCGCGGAAGAAGCCAATGACCCACAGGCGATTGTTGTATTACCGAATCGGGTGCAGTTGATGAGTCGCCGTTGGCACCAACGGCTACTTGTGTCCGCTCAGTGGTCAGACAATACGACGGCTGATGTTACCGCTGCCGCGCATTTTACGAGTAGCGATCCGGGTATCGTCCGAGTGGAAGCGGGCGGTGTATTACGACCGCTGGGTGATGGGACCGCGGAGGTGGTGGTGCAGTGGAAAGAGCATCAAGTGAGCGTGCCTGTTTCCGTACAGGGGACGCAGGTTCCTGCACCTGTCGATTTTGCAACCGAGGTAATCGGTGCCCTGAGTCGTGGCGGGTGCAATCAAGGAGCGTGTCACGGATCGCCTCAAGGGAAGAACGGTTTCCGCTTGAGTCTGCGCGGCTTTGAGCCAGCTTTGGATTTTCATTTCTTGACACGAGATTCGTTTGGTCGTCGGATTAATCCACTGGAAGCAGAAAAGAGCCTGGCTCTCCAGAAGGCGACCGGTGTTGTTGCGCACCAGGGTGGGGTGCAGTTGCGAACGGATGAGGAGGCTTACCAGCAAATACGGAACTGGATTACGGAACTGGGTTCGCAGCCACCTGACGCACCAGATATGTCGCGTCAACTACAACGTCTTGAGGTGCTGCCGGGCCGCCAGCGGCTCCATGCCACTGGCCCCAAACAACAGTTGGTAGTGCGTGCCCACTATTCCGATGGAATGTTACGGGACGTGACCGACCTGGCGGTTTTCACAACACCGTCGGAACCTGAGGTGACAGTTTCGCGTAGTGGCCTGGTTGAGTTCCATGCGACCGGGGAGGCTGCGATTCTGGTGCGCTATCTGGACCAGATACAGACGGTTCGTATGACATACATTCGACAGGATCCGGATTTTGAATTTGCTGCACCACCGGAAAGCAATTACGTCGACCGACACGTGTTTGCCAAACAGCGAGAGTTGCAGTTGAAACCTGCGCAGAAAGCGACGGACGCGGTTTTCTTGAGACGCGTCTATCTCGATTTGGTAGGAGCCATACCCGGCCCGATTGCCGCCCGTGAATTTCTCGAATCACGTGATCCGGAAAAGCGTAGCAAGTTGATTGATCGGCTGCTCGATTCCGATGCGTATTCCCAGTTTTGGGCGCTCAAATGGGCCGATGTCATGCGTGGTAATCGCGAGGCGATCTCGGAACGTGGCGTTCATAATTTCCATAGGTTTCTGGTCAGAAATTTCTCGGCGGACCGATCTTTTGATGTCGTAGCTCGCGAGATCGTAACCAGTGTCGGGAATACGATTAATGCGCCGGCTGCCAACTTCTACCGGATTTCACGGACGCCAAATGAAGCGGCCGAGTCGTTTTCCCAGTTGTTCCTAGGGGTGCGGATCCAGTGCGCCAAATGTCACAACCATCCGTTTGAGTCGATTACCCAGGGCGACTACTACGGGCTGGCGGCACATTTCGCGCGCGTACAGCTGAAAGGCCGACGTTTTGGACTTGATGATGAGATCGTTTTTTTGCAACCGACGGGCGAAGTCAAGATGCCGGGTGTGGAAGAGGATATGGCGCCGGCCGCCTTTGGTACTCAGACAGGTGAAGTCAAGTCGGTTGCTGACCGACGGATAGGCCTGGCGGATTGGTTAACTGAGCCGAACAATCGTTTTTTCGCCCGTTCGACCGTCAACCGAATTTGGTTCCATCTAATGGGGCAAGGAATTGTAGAGCCGGTCGATGATTTTCGAGATTCCAATCCCCCCTCCAGCCACGAACTGTTGGATGGCCTGGCAGAGAAGTTCATTGAGTACGGTTTTCGATTCAAGCCCATTATCCGAGACATCCTGAATTCCACGACGTATCAATTGTCTCCACGCTCGGTTCCCGAACAATCTCCACGGGCGGCAAATCCCGCGCGTTATTTTACCGGTCCGATTGTCAGGATGTTGAGCGCCGAACAGATTATTGATGCGATTAGCGCGGCGACAGGGGTTCCCGAAGTCTTTCCGGGTTATCCACAAGGGACCCGGGCCGTGGCGATTGCCGAAGGCAAAATCGAGCACAAGTTCTTGCAGGCATTCACCAGGCCCAGCCGCGATGTGGCATGTGACTGTGCTCGTGAAGAAGAGCCGTCACTCAATCAGGTGGTCCACTTGCTCAACAATGCCAGTATTCTGGCGAAAATTGACTCGGCCCAGAATCGAACGGCACGCTGGCTCGCCCAGAAACTTGACGTGGATGCGGTCATTATTGAAATCTATTTGGCGACGCTGACACGCAAACCTACGGCAGCCGAACAACAGCTTGCCCGTCGTTACGTTGACGAGTCAAAAGTGGTGTTAGACGGGTTGCAGGATTTACAGCACGCGTTGATTAATTCTAACGAGTTCTTGCTGCGGCATTAGGGTGGGGTAGAGTGAGCGGGTCGGTTGGTTAACCATCCAATGCGGTTCTCAAACTTGTTGTTATTGGAGTCCAATTGGTCGGGGAATGGGGTAATTGTTGCGAGCCGGTCGGTTGTTGTTCAGGTGGCTGGTGAACCGCAGCCGAAGCTTTATCTGAGGAGTTTGCGGGTAGCTGCCGCGAGACTAGTTTCTACCAACTGTGGAGAGAGTGATGCTTAGAGTATTGGGCCAGTCGCAAAAGATGTGTGATGGTGTCACTCGGCGCAATGTGCTGGAGGCTGGTGGGGCCGGCCTGCTCGGCCTTAACCTGCCCCGCCTGCTGCAGGCTGAGGCGCAACAGACGCCGACCAAGGCTCGAGCCAAGTCGGTGATCTTCTTGTTTCTGTTTGGTGGTCCCAGCCAGCTCGAGACGTTCGATATGAAGCCGGATGCTCCGAGCAAGATTCGCGGCCCTTTTCAACCGATTGATTCGCGCACCAGCGGCTTGAGAATTAGTGAGCATCTAGGCCGCACGGCCCAGGTGTCCGACAAGTTCTGCGTGGTCAAGACGATGACACACAGTTACAACGATCACAGTGGCGCTGGACACTACATCCAGACAGGGCACCGCTGGCATGTGCCAATTGGTGGCGGTTTTGCAGCGACAAGCAAGGACTGGCCATCGATGGGTTCGGTGATCGAGTATCTGTCTCAGCATCAAACGGGAGGCCTTTCCAAGCCGCTTCCCAGTTATGTATGCCTGCCGAATTGGCTGGGTGCGCTGCAGGAAAAAGGGCAGTATCGACGGCCCGGTCAATATGGAGGGTGGTTAGGCAGCGGTTTTGATCCGTTGACAACGGACATTCAGAAGCGGAGTCTTGCGGACAATCCTTACTGGCGGGATTGCAGTGACGAGGAACTGCATTATGAGATTCAGGGCTTGGTGAAGCATCAACAGCTGACGCTCGACCGGCTCAATCGACGTAATTCTCTGCTCGTGCAGTACGACCAGCAGTTACGGTCGGTAGCCGAGCGTCGCGCGATCAAGGGCCATGATCAATTCAAGCAGCGTGCCATGGCACTGGTCACCTCGAATCGAGCGCGACAAGCGTTTGATATTCGTCGTGAAGACCCAAGGTTACGCGATCGTTACGGCAGGCATCTATACGGCCAGTCCTGTCTGATGGCACGCCGCCTCGTTGAGGCGGGAGTTCGCTTTGTAACGGTGCATTATGACTGTGTGGACGGGTATAGTTGGGATTCCCACCGGAGCAGTCAGCATTTGGAGAAACACTTGATTCCGACGTTTGACCAGGCGTTATCGGCGTTGCTGATCGACCTCGATGACCGTGGGTTGCTAGACGAAACGCTCGTCGTTGCGGTGGGGGAGATGGGCCGTACACCGCAGGCGAATGGCAAGTGGGGCCGGGGACATTGGAGTACGTTGTTTCCAGCCGTGTTGGCGGGTGCCGGTGTTCGTGGCGGCACGATTTACGGGGAGACGGACCGAGATGCGGGGTACCCGGTCGAAAAACCGGTTTCTCCCGAAGATCTCGCGTCGACCATTTACGATGCATTGGGGATTGACTCCACGTTGCGATTGCCGGATCGCCAGGGACGCCCTGTCGACATTGTGAGCGGCGGTCGTCCACTGTCAGAGATTTTCAGCTGATTGCCGCTTCACCGGTTTGGTGTTGCGAGACGAACACTGACGAAGTCGGATCCTGAGGCGGTCAATACGCGCTCAATATCAGTTTGCTTTTCGCCTGTTGCCGAGTCTGCGATCTACCAGAAGTTGCGAATGCTTCCCGAGAAGTGGCGTGTGTCCAAGCTGGCGTGAGCGTTCATGTAAATCGAGGAGGTTTGCGATTTGTCCAGTTGGGAATGTGTCTTGCGGCTCAACGCCGCGCGCGACGTGGTCGATGGTAGCCCGGCGGCTTTGTGCGATGCGGTGCGCGGTGGCGCCGATTTGCGAATCTACACGGAATTCCTTCACAACGAACACGTCGATGTGACTTCCGCCAATGCCGATCTGGTTCAGGAGGTCGCTGAATTCGCTGTTACCTACGTGGTTGATCATCGGTGGGTGGCAGGATTGATGAATTTGCGCCAGCCAGTTCAGTTGCCTGATGCGTTTGGGCCCCGCCCTTCAATGTCTTTCTTTCTTTACAACCAGGATGGCACACAAGCGATCGCCCGTCCGTTTCTGGATGGATCTCCAATGGCCGGATTGGGATCTGGCGCATCCGCCGAACCCGCCGAACAAATGCCGAAGTTTCATTTGCTCGACCAGTCGGACGTTGGCACAAATGCCCCCAGTGAGAACTTCGTGTACGACTTTGAGGTGTATCGGTTCCTGGTGCGACCCGCCTGGCGGGAAGTCCTGCATCATGATGCAAACGGGCAGATTGCACGGGGGTCGTTGGCGGATCTGGTCGATGCGTTCACGTCAGGTTCGGCAATCAAAGTCGCTGTCTCAGGAATCGCAGGTGGACTGTGCAGTGATGCGCAGCCTTCGATCGCACACGAAGTTTTGGTCCAGATCGGCTCGGCCTACTACTACACTGAGAACGGACTGTTTGTGGCGGGAACCCATCCCTTGATCCGTGTTCGGCCTGAAGTGCCCTTGCGGTACACCAGCGGCGGTTGGGATTTTGGCTGGTTGCTGGTGCGCTCTGACGGCCGGCTGGTTTATCGCCGCTACGATCCGTATACGCTGGAGACCAATGACGAAGTGTTCCAGGGGGCGGTCCGCTGGTTTGTGTGCTGAGTTGCCTGCTCCAGCTGAAATTCTGAGAGGACCGGTCATTTGACGGTGGCAGCCGCAATCAATCTAGGAGTCGTGATCGTCTATCTGCTGGGGATGATCGGTCTGGGGCTTTGGCTGGCACGATATGTACGAACGGGTGATGATTACTTCATCGCCGGGCGGTCTTTGAACCGCTGGGTCATTTGTGGAAGTGTGATGGCGACCAATGTAGCTGCCATCTATCTGGTAGGTCCCGCCGGAAACGCGTTTCAGGTGGGAGCACCACTCTTGTTAATGGCCTGGAGTGGCAACATGCTGGCTGCGATCGCGGCGGTGACTTTTCTGCCACGTTTTCGTCGGTTGGGAATTGCGACTATCACTGAATTGTTACAGCGCCGTTATGGGCGACTGGTTTCCGTCAGTGTCTCGGTCTTATGGTTACTTTTTTACGCCCTGTTTTCAGGGGTCACGATGATGACCTGCGCCACGATCATCACCGGGGCTTTCGCGATACCTGATGGTTTTCAACTGCCAGGATTGGATGTGTTTGAGACGGTGACGCTAGCGGTCGCCACCGTGGTGGTGCTGTATTGCCTGGCGAGTGGCCTGTTAGCAGTCGTTTATACCGACTTGTTGCAAAGTTTCTTGATTATCGGTGGAGCGGTGATATTACTGCCACTTGGGATCCAGGCGGGTGGCGGGCTCGACGCGCTTTTTGATCCGCAGCAACTCGCTCCCGCGAAGTGGGTCATGTGGCGGCCTAGCGGTCCGGAGGCGGGTACGGATTATTTGACGATTTTGATGCTGTTCGTACTGGGGCTTCCTTATTGGTTTACTTCGCAGTACATGTTGCAGCGCAGTTTTGCTGGCAAGAACGTTCACGAGGCAAGTAAAGGTCTCTTGTGGGCGGCCGTGCTGACCGGGCCGTTGACGCTCTGCTATATCGTTCCGGCGATGGCTGCCGGGATGAACCCGGATTTTCAGGACCTGCCGGGTGGTAGTGATACGATTTTGCCTGTACTTGCGCAGCAGGTGATGCCGGTGGGGTTGGGCGGCCTGTTCCTGGCTGCTTTGGTAGCTGCTTCCAATTCGACTGCGTCTAGCTACCTCAACAGCCTTGCTACGTTGTTTGAGCGGGATATCTACCGTCCCTTGAGGCCTGCACTTGAAGATCGACACTACCTGTCGGTTGGTCGCAGAGTGACGATGGTTGCAGGGCTCGTTGGGATGACCTACGCGATCTACAGCCATCGGACTGAATCGGGATTACTCGATGCTGCCTGGAAGATTAATAGTATTTTTCAACCAGCGCTATTTGTGGTAGTGGCCGGAGCGCTCTACTCTCGCCGCGCAACACCAGTGGGTGGGTTGGCTTGCCTGGTGGTGGGGATTGGCTACACGGCGATTGCTGCCGCGGGAGGATGGGCCTGGTTTGGGCAGGTGACCGGATGGGAAGCAACTTGGGGTATCTCTGTTTTTTTTTCCTGGGATCATACACTTCCATCGACCCGCGTCCTGGTCGGTATGCCATTGGCGGCGGTGGTGCTCGTGGGAGTTAGTGTTGGTACCTCTCCGGGTGAACCGTTAGCCGTTCGTGACTTGTTTGCACAGATGCAGTACCAGCGGGCCGGATGGACCAGGGCTAGTCGGGCGGGTGCCGCCGTTTCCGTTGTGGGTCTGGCAGCGATGATCTTGTTCGGGTTTATCGACGCGTGGTTGCCCGACAGCTACCGTCCCTGGAATGTACTGGCCTACCTGGCGGTGTTAACCGCTTTTATTGCCGGAATGATCAAGGTCGCAGACGCCTTATTGCCGGTTCCGGAACCCGACCAGGGTGAAGTGGCTTCGATTGAGCGGTCCTGGCTGGCACGTTATCTGGCGACAGGTCGTGCCTGGCTGGTGGTCTACAGTATCGCGGTCGTTATGGTGCTGCTGTTGTATTACTGGGCTTAGTCCGCTCGTTCCCGTGTTGAGCTAACTGAGCTAACAACTCTGTGCGCTTGCTGATGTAACGCACCTTGCGACCGTAGCAAGCTCAACCGCTGGTGGCAAACAGCGCCCGGCAGCCTAATCCGTAAAACGTATATTCCACATCGCAGTGCGTGTCCCAGGCGGCTGCATGGAAGCCTCCTTCCTCCCGTTCCATCGATGCGATGTATTGGACTACAGCGGTTGTGTCGATTTCATCCAGCCCATCCAAGTCAAGCAGCGTGAGGGAACCCGTGAAGGTGCTGAGAAGATCTGCGATGGGAATGCGCGTGTTCGCGCGGAGGCCACCTTCGTCGGTTTGCATTTCGACCAGCAGATCGAGTGTCGACTCACGAATTTCTGGTGTCAGGCCACCCAGGATACGTAGCGTGGCGATCGCTGCTGCAGTGGGGTTTGTTCCGGCTCGTTTGCTGGCGCGAATTTCTCGAAAGCCACCGTCTTCGCCTGCTTGGGAATTCAGGAATTGGATCACGCGGTCGGGATTGGGAAGTTCGTACTCCAGTAACTGCAGGCAGATCAATACCAGGAAAGTGTGGTACGTGCTGCTGATCGCGCCCTCCGCACCCTTGGCGTAGCCACCATCTTCGCGACGGAGTTTTTCCAGAGTGCCGGCAACATTGCTTTTCCAGGTTGGCGATGCTTCCGAGAAGACATCGATGCCAGCGGACGTGTCGAGCAGCGCTCCGCTGTAGATCAGCGAAAAAAAATCGACAATGGACTCCTGACCCGACAGGCGGCGTTCCACAAAATGGGCCGACTTTTCGGCGGTCTGACCCTCGAGCTCTCCCAGAATCGCGAGTGACCGGAGGGCGAAGCTGGTGTAGTACAGATCACTGCTTCCTTCACGGCCCGCGAATCCTCCGTCCTCCCGTTGTTGTGATTTAATATAGTCGGTATGACGCTGTCGGGTCGCTTCGGGGAGGATTCCCAGGCCCGCCGAGAGCCGCATTGTGAGTTCCTGAAGGTAAGCGGTCATGCGTTTTTCTCGCAGTTGGCGGGCAGGGAGGTGGGTTGTGGAACACGAACACTGTCAGTCGGCCACAGCAACACCTGCAGCGCTGTGGCAGCGTAAATGTACCGCGCGGTTTAACTGCGTTGGTAGGCTTTCAATCGGTCGGCTAATGCTGAGGGAATCGCGATGGACTGAGGTGGCTGGTTTGGCTCCAATTGACAGCAAACAGAGGTGATGCGACCAACCGCGATTTCTGTATTTCGAGACACAAACCGAAATCCATAGGTAGCACTTTTTTCTCCCAAACGTTCGACGCATACTTCGATCGTCAGGACTTCTTCAAAATGAGCGGCTCCCGAGAAGTCACAATGGGCCGAAACCCTGGGCCAGCTTATGGTATGGCCGTCCTGTTCCGCGACCACACTGGTCCCACAGGCGCGCAAGAGTGCGTGTTCCGCCTCTTCCATATAGGCGAAGAATGCCGTGAAATGCACGATCCCTGCGGCATCGGTGTCACGGAATTCGACGCGCCGTTGAACGGAAAAAATCTCAGGCATGTGTGTGGGGGGAGTGTTTGTGTGGACGCGTATTGGCGAATCAGTTAGTCAAACGCAGGCACGCGATGAACGAAAACTCAAAAAATAATGCGCAAAAAACAAGCCCGGAGACATGGACCCGGGCTTGGACTGCTTGACCGTTGTCTTGTTCGACCGTGCCAAAGGTTACTCGGCCACATAGGGCAGTAATGCCATAAAACGGGCGCGTTTAATGGCCCTTGTCACAGCGTGTTGACTCACTGCAGTGCAACCCGTCTTGCGGCGTCCCACAATGCGCCCATGACGATTGACTAGTTTTTTCAGCAATTCGACATCTTTGTAGTCGACGTACATGGGCCGAGGCCGCTTGCCGTCTACGAACAGAGGATCTTTCTTCTTGGTACGAGAGCGAGCTTTACTTCGCCGTTTGGCGCGGCTGGCGGGACGCATAACACAAGACCTGTTCGTAAGATGCTACCTGATCAACTTGAGAAGCGAACTGTCGATTCTACGAAAAAATAACCGGCAGACAAGTCAGGATGAGAAGAACTTGTCGACGGTTTCTTGCTCGGGAGGTCGCGTGAGCAGTGAAACCACCACCAGAACCAAGGCAGAAGCTGCGAAAATGGTGACGACGGGGAGCATTTTTGGAATCGTAACCAACCCTGCAATAGCCAGGGGTTGTTCGGGAAAGGTGTAGGGTTTGCCGCCGGCGCGAAGGAACAGGACAGTCCAGCACCCGACCGTGGTGGCGACACTGGCGATCGCTCCTGCCGCGGTCAGACGACGCCAATAAATGGCTGCAAAAACCAATGGTACCAGGCCCGTAAAACCGCTAAACGACCAGAGACCGAGGGTAAACACAGAGCCAGGGAGCAGCAGGCTGAGCAGGTAGGTCAGCACCACGACACCCACCACAAAATACCGAGCCAGCCGGACTACTTGTGCATCACTGTAGCGTTCGCGGCCACCGTAGTGTCTGACGACGTCTTCGGTGAACACGGTCCCCAGGCACAGAAATTGGCTGTCGAGCGACGACATGATGGCGGCTAGGATGCCTGCCGAGAGCAGGCCCCCCAGAATGTCACCGGCATGCAATTTTACCAGCGTTGGTAATACCTTGTTGAATTTTTCGGGGCCCATCCCCGCGAGGGCGGCGGGG
This sequence comes from Planctomycetaceae bacterium, assembly GCA_002709225.1. Lineage (GTDB taxonomy): Bacteria > Planctomycetota > Planctomycetia > Pirellulales > Pirellulaceae > UBA9264. The sequence continues at coordinate 25,453 of PAQH01000008.1, read as the reverse complement.
ACGCCAGAGTTTTCGCCACTTGCCCAGACCCCGAGCAGGACACAAGGGGCCCACACGATCAGGATGAATACAGGGTGCATGATGATTGGCAGTTTGAAAGATTCTGCGCTGCGCGCGGTCAGCCAATGTTGGAAAACATGGGGAAACATGGCCACCGAAAGTGGGATAAACAGAAACGAGAAAAAGAGTGCCTTGGGCATTTTTTCCATCGACAGATGTGATGGATCCGCGGATTGGGTGGCGATTTTCAGGTTCTCCAGAAATGCATCACTGCCCCCCAGTGCATTGGCGATGGTTACGAAGGTAACCAGTCCCAGCACCATGAACACGGCTGTTTGAAAGGCGTTGGCCCAGGCGGTGCCGCGCATGCCGCCAAAGAACACGTACAGCAAGACGACACCACAGATCACGGCGGACGCGATCCAGGACGGAACTCCATATCCGTTTGATGCAAACCAGCCGGAGTCCTCGAACTTGAATGCATCTGCAGTGATACTCTCGACGACGGCGCCACCGCCGACGATGCCGACTAGCAGGTAGGAGATTACCAGCAGCACGAGGATGGGGAATAACAGCAGGCCCAGAAAGTCGCTCTGCAGACGGTCCCGAAAGAATTGAATTTGAGTGGTGTAGCCGTGGCGGCGACCGAGGGCCCATAACGGCAGTCCGATCACGAAAAAACAAAGGGAGTGAATGATTCCACTGGCGGACGCCAGCTCACCATAGACTCCAATACCTGCGCGATAGGCCTGGCCTGTAGAACCGACCAAGGCGAACGCTGTCATGGTGGTGCCGAATAGCGACATCAGCAGCAGTACTGGTCCGATCGAGTGGCTGGCCAGCATGTAGTCCGTCGCGGTGCCACGGAAGAAACGATTGGCCGACAGTCCGAGCATCAGGAGCAACACGAGATACCCGATGATCACGCATAACTGGATCATGACTTTTCGCTTTCAGATGGGCTACCGGCAGAGTGATCGAGGTTCTCGGGCCACCAGAATCGGGTGGCCAACAGCCACCCGAGTGCGGCAGTGAGCGAAATACCCATGTGATACATCAATGCGTAGGGAAAGGCACCAAAGAGCAGCCGCTGGTTGTCCCATTGCCAATAGTCTTGGTGCAGGAGCAAGAGCAGGCCGACGAAAATCCAAACCGCTGGCTTCATAGGGATCAACTCGTAACGGGGGAGTAAAACACTGCTGATACACCAGCGTTATCAAATAACCGGTAAGTTGCGCTCGTCGTTCTGCGAGTGAGGTTCGAGCGTTGTGACCTGCGATCCGGACCTACGTTCCACAGGAGAACGAACTGCAGCAACCGGTGGTGGGAAATTGGTTTAGAGCAGCCGACAGCTTGGTCTGCCAGCAAATCACATCGCGATCAGTTTAACCGGCGTATTCGCTGGAGGCCAGCATCGCTCGCCGGCGGTTTGGTCAGCCGTGACAGTGTGCCACCGTTCGCCGGTTACAACAGGAACGTTGCCAACCTAGCGAGACAAAGCCACCAAGCGGACCGATTCTGCTGAAGAACGGCCGTTGGGTGCACGACGAGATGGCTGGCTGGTTAGTTCGAGCTGAAGCCCAGTTGTGCGGGCACCTCGCGTCCCAGCGGATTCCGGCGGAATTGCTGGTAGCACTCTGCACAGAGATCGTAACGTCGCTTTTGGTAGACGTCGTCACTGATCGCCTCTGTCGCTTCGTCGTCGAGGCGTTCCAAGATTTCCTGAACCTCGAGCAGGTGATCGCGATCGTCGTCCGGTTCATCCATTTCCACCGGTTCCATCGCGGCGCAGGCTTCAATCTTTACGACGTAACGCAGCTGATCGTCAGGATCAATCATGCGTTTGCATCGATCACACGAGTGGTGAATCATCGGTGAACCCTCGAAAACCAAATCGAGTAAACGGGAGACGTCCATTGTCTTCCCATTGCTTGTTCGTTCATCCTAATGCGCGCACATCCAGGGGAGCAAGTCGATTCTGGTTATTTTGTAAAACAACGTTCCGGAACGCGGCGGCGCTGCTTTGTGATCGCGAGCAGACGATTATCGGTTCGCTTGCCGGCGCTGCCTCAGCTGGTGTGAATTGCGAACGGGTGAATGGTCTTACGGTATCGCTGAGATCCATACTGCTGGATCTGATCTGTTGCCATTTGAGTTGCTGACTGGTACGGCGGTGCGGCTTTACGGTTGGATCGCGCTGTCAGTCAACTCCTGGGAAATCCATCCCCGTTGTTGGTTCAGGAACAATTGATTGATGGGGATGACGTTGGGCTGGTTGCCTGTTTTCGGGTCAAGATTTAAGATGAAACATCGGTACGGGGCGTGGCTCAGCCTGGTAGAGCGCTGCGTTCGGGACGCAGAGGTCGCTGGTTCAAATCCAGTCGCCCCGACTGTGGAGGGTCGTTGTCAGTGGTGGACAGCGGCCCTTTTCTGTTGACAGCATCAGGAGTTACGACGCGGCGAGGAGGTACACGCCGGCATGTAGTTTTCCTTGAGAAATCGGGAGCACGTATGTGGTACACCTTGTTCATAATGTTGCTCGGGCTGGTCATGGGCTGGCTGCAGCCCGGCGCGGCGGGAGCAGAACCGACGGCACATAAAACGCTCGTCCTTGATGGCCATCACGTTTCCCAAATTGCTCCAACTTTGGTAGGTCTCAGAAGCGGTCTGCAGGAGACGCGGCCGGTACTGGAAGAGACAACGATTGATGAATCAACGGAGGCATGCTGCCATGATTTGAAATGTTGTCAATCCGCGCCGGTTGGCGACGACCAGGTCGAATCAGATGGGATTCTGCTCGATTACGATTTCCTGCGCGGCAGTTTGCCGGACGAGAACGGACGCATTAAGGACCTGTCTGGCAGCGGTATCCATGGGGTAATTCGACCGACGACGACGCGTGCTCCTCGGCTGAAGCGTACAGGTTGGCTCGAACACCATGTGTTGCAGGGCGACGGTCGTGGGGGCTGGGTATCACGGCCCGCCAAGATCCAGGCGCTACAGCACCCGACCGCTACCATGACCATGCCGTTTGGCCTGGTACGAATGGACAACGGTGAACTTGCATTGCAATGCAGTGCCGAAGGTAAACCGACCAGGCCGGTGATCGCCTTCAGCCGCGACGATGGTGAAACATGGACGGACTTTATCGGCATTCCAGGTGCCAGTGGTCGGCCGATGCTGCTGACCTACCATGGGGGAGGTATCTTGTCGTTCGTGGCCGGCCGCCGGTACTTCAGTCACGACTATGGCCGCACCTGGGCTGACAGCGTCGTGCATCCACCGACGCGTACGGGCCGGTCGTTTCATCTAGAAGGCAACGCCTGGGTGGACCGTGATCAGGATGGCAAGGCCAAAGCCAGTCTTGAGCTGGGCTGGCATTACGCCCCTGGCAAAACGCATCCACGCGATGACGCCACCGTTGTATTTCGTCGCTCTCTCGATGGAGGCCGCTCATGGATCGATGAATTCAGCCCGCCGCAATGGAAGTTCACCATGCGACATGCCGGCAAGTCCTGGCTGCGTGGTGTGAGTGAGGGTGCGATTGTCCGCGCTGCCAACGGCGATCTGGTTGCCGCCCTCCGCAGTGACATGCCGCCGAGTTTCTTCGATGGTCCGCACGACGACAGTCTGGAGGGAACGGCCATCAGCATCTCACAGGACGATGGCCAGACCTGGTCCAAGATGAAGATTCTCTTTTACGCCGGCCGCCATCACGCCAATCTGCAAAGACTGCCGAACAACGATCTCGTTTGCACAATGATTGTGCGCGATGATGTCGACGGCCTGAACCGTGCCAGTGATCGTCGTGGTTGCGACGCGTTGGTGAGTCGAGATAACGGGCAAACCTGGAACGTCGATCGCCGCTACGAACTGGATGCCTGGCGCTACGAGCGCGAAGACGGCTACTGGGTTGATGGTAAATGCGGACACATTGCCGCGGTAACACTTCCCGACGGACACGTCATCTCTGCCTATGGCCACTATCTGAAGGGTGCTGCGATGCTGATCAAGTGGCACCCGGACGCACGTCCGGCGATGCCGCTAAGACGCGATTTGGACCTGTTGGAGCGCTTTGTGTCGTCCGCCATTTTCAGCCAGGTCGCGCGTCGCAATGTCGACTATCGGGTGCAGCCATCTGCGTTGGTGCTGACAGGACGCGCCTGGATCCAGATCCCACTCGAAACGCGACTCGCGGCACTCGACAGGAATGGCACGATCGAGCTTGTCTTCAAGCCGCAGCGACAGGGTGGCATGCCGATGTTGATTGCTTGCGCGGCGCCAGGCGTCAATGGGTTTCGCATTGCCTACGACCAGCGCAACGTTGCTTCGTCGAGCCAGGTGCTTTATAGCGACCAACGCGTGCAGTCGGATCGCATGGAGTACTCGATTCAAGTGAACAGCCAGAGTGACCCACGCCCTTTCACTACCGACCTTCAACAGATCGCCTACGTGATGCGCGACGGACATGGCACCTTTTACCGAGACGGTCGTCGTTTCAGCAAGCAAACGGAAACGGGTGGCGGTGGTTCGCTGTTTCACTATACGGTCAAGCAGGCCGGTGCGCAGAGCAAGTTGTTCATCAGCGTTGGCGCTCTTGTCCAAGACGCCGTGGCCAGTAGCACGGTTCTCGGTGAGTTACACGCAATCCGGATTTACAACCGGCCCCTGTCTGTTGCGGAACTGCAACGTCGCCGTGCTGTGACGGACTAGGATGAGTCGTGTCAACGACAAGCACTGAGCGGATTGGGATTTCAAGTAGAGAAACCTTGTTGCTGCGACCTCGGTACTTCCGAAAGAATGCAAGATACCTTCAAGCGCAAGAACTTGCGGCTCTGATGCAATAGCTGAGCTGTTTACGGATGATCCCTGGAACGAAAGTACTATTCGGAGTGTGACATGGCGTTGGCGATTGATACCATGACCGATTTTCTGATCGATTTTGGCGCAAAAGAAGTTCCGCATACCAAGAAAAACTATTTCGCGCACGCGGTGAGCGTTTATCGGGATATGAAAAAGTGGCAGGCGGATGACGAAGTCTGTCGAGCCGCCATGTTCCATTCGATCTATGGAACCGAGGGTTTTCAAACGCTCACGCTGCCTCTGGATCGTAGAGACGAGCTGCGCGGCCTGATTGGTGTTCGCGCGGAGAAGTTAGTTTACGCCAACTGTGCAATGCAGCGGCAGGCCTTTTACCGCACGGTCAGGGAGCACTACGACCACTATCGCATTCCAGATCGTCTTACGGGTGGTTGGCTGGAATTGTCTCGGTCGGAATTTGAGGACCTGATGCGATTGCACTTGTGCGATTTTTTGGAACTGGTCGAACGGACCGCGATGTGGGATTACGAGCGCAGCACCATGGCACGCATGAGCGAGCGGTTAGGTGGTGTCATGCGGCAGGCCTATCTGGACACCTTCGCGCGTGAGCCGCAGCTGGACTGAGTTATCGAAAGAAGTAGGGAGTCGCGTAGTGGAGGCAGCCCCCGATGTCAGTATGGATGAATTTCCTTGCGCAAATGCGGCACCAGCACCTGGACGAGCTGTGCGAGTTCTTGCGGATTCCCAGTATTTCCAGCTTGCCTGAACACGCGGACGCGGTTGACGAGGCTGCCCAGTGGGTCGCAAGCCGTATGCGGTTGGCGGGAATCGAAGGCGTACGCGTCTTGGCGACAGGCGGCCATCCGGTGGTGTATGGCGAGCACACGCACGCTACAGACTGTCCCACCGTATTGATCTACGGGCATTTTGATACGCAACCGGTTGATCCAGTAGATCGTTGGGAGCAACCGCCGTTTGAGCCGCTGATCAAGAACCAGCGCATTTACGCGCGCGGTGCATCTGACAACAAGGGACCGATGTTGATCCCAATTCTGGCAGTCGAAGCACTCTTGAAGACCGAAGGTGCATTGCCTGTCAATGTGAAGTTCCTGTTTGAAGGTCAGGAGGAAATCGGCAGTCCACAGATACCGAAGTTCTTGGATGCGCACCGGGACATGCTCTCTTGCGACCTGGTTGTCAGTGCTGATGGAGTCCAGTGGGCCGCAGACCAGCCTGCTATTTATTTGGGGTTCAAGGGCATCTGCGCACTGCAAATTGACGTGCGTGGTCCTGACAACGACCTGCACTCCGGCATTTTCGGAGGTACCGTACAGAATCCACTATATGCGCTGGCGCATCTCATCAACTCGATGCGTGATCCGCACGGTAGGATTTGTGTCGAGGGGTTCTATGATGATGTACGGCCGCTTAACGAGTGGGATCGGCAGCAAATAAACGCAGTGCCTTTTGACGAACAGACGTACCAAACCCGGCTGGGAGTGACGACACTCTTCGGTGAGCCCGGGTTTACGACGCTCGAGCGTGCCTGGGCGCGGCCCACTCTGGAAGTCGTGGGCATTTGGGGAGGATTTCAAGATGAGGGTATCAAGGCCGTCATGCCGGCGGAAGCTCATGCCAAGGTCTCCTGCCGCCTGGTTGCCAGTCAGACGCCGTTGGACATTACCCAGGCAATCACGCGCCACGTGTTACGCCACACCCCACCGGGTGTGGTAGCAACGGTGCGGTCCCTGGACAGCCATGCACTTCCCTATGCGATACCAACCGATCACCCTGGCAATCAGGTGGCGCATGCGGTCCTTAAAGAAGTGTATGGCAAAGACCCGTATTACGTCCGATTGGGTGGTACGTTGCCGATTTGCGAGATGTTTCTCGACAAGCTATCTGCCTACACAGTGATGTTTGCATTTGGTCTGGATGACGAATGCATCCACGCACCCAATGAATTTTTTCGGCTGCAGAGCTTCGAGCGCGGGTTGCGCGCCTATGGTTTGTTCCTAGAGAAACTCGCTACCTATCCGCAGAGAAAACAGTAACGTCAGCTAACAGTGTGCAACCCGAAGATGCCGTGCAACCCGAAGATGCCGACGATACACAAACAAATGTATCCCAGCCCCAGTCGGTTCCCTATTGTGCAAATCGCTTCGTGATTATCTGGATCACTTACGCCGCGTTCAGAATGTGATCAGATAGGTCAGATCGATGCCATCTTCGCGAATACGTGTCGATCGACTTTCATCGGTGGCGTCAAATCGGTCCCATTCGTAATAAGGTCGCAGAGCAAGTTCGCTGTGGGATCCGAGACGAAAGGTGATTGGAACTTCAATACGATAAGTCAGCCGATTCTTGGTGTCCTGCGGGAGATCTGGAAGTGTCGTGCCGGTGAAGGAGACAACTTGCTTGTCCTGGAACTTCCATTGAAGCCGTGAATCAACTCCGACCGCAATGTTGTCCGAGAATAGATAGTCGGAGCGAATTCCAAATGGCGCATCCCACCGGTTTTGTGTCACATCGGCATTGAAGTTTGCAGAACGCAGGAGATTGTCAGCATTGCGATAACGAAGACCGGTGTAGGGTGTGACGAATAGATTTGTCTTGTGTTCCCATGTTTTGCCCACGAGGGTCTCTAGTTGAAACTCGTTGTAATCAGTGAGGTCCCCCGATGTCAGTTCAAAAGCGCCGTTAAGCCAAATAGCTTCCATGCTGATAAAGGTCGCATCGACATTTCGTGAGCGCGCGCCGAGGACTAGTCCGTCTATCTCACCTTTCACCGGAAATGTGCCATCATTCCCGGTTCGTCCCTCCCAGCGAGGACCGATCCAAAACCGGTCGCCCAGCGTGAGACGATTTTCTCCTCCCCACTTGTCAAGAGATGCGCTACCTGGACCCGCGAAGAGATTGTCCAGAAATTGACCGACCTTAGACCGGGATTGGTATGAATCATCGTGGGCCGCGTGGAGATCTACCGGGTCTGCATCCTGTGCGCCGGCCAAGCCGGACATAACAGTCGTAGCCAATACAAAAGTCGCTCGAATGCATCCAATTTTCATTTCTGCGTACCCCGGGATTCTGATAAGAATCATCAACATCGGTAATAGGTGTACGCACAGTGATCGTCTTTGCGTAGCCGTTTTTGTGAGCATAACTCTGGTAACTGTTACGAAGCTCGCAATTGATACGAATTACCGCATGTGGCGGATCAACCGGGACAAAATCTGGAAAGATGTTTAAGTGATCCCAGCGGGCGCGGAGCTTTCGATCACCGTACACAGCTTTACGATGCGAAGTGTCGTATATAACGAAGTGTCGTAAACACTGACCAGCCCGAGCAGTTCGCAGCGTTATCGTTTCCGAGAACAGGGGGGATCTGTTTGCACCGCCGGTTCGACGTCAGCGAATCGGTGTGGAGCAACTCTAGCTCTCCGAACCGTCTGCTTTAAGAGTTGCTGTGCGCACCGTCGCCACCGTAGGTGAATTCTTGTTGATTCGTCCGCCTCGCGAGTTCTGTCTAGCCACCGCCCGCAAGCGTCATGATTTCCAGTTTATCTCCATCTTGGCAAGCCACAGCCCGCATTTGGGCCGGCAGTAACGGGTGTCCGTTGTGCAGCATTGTAAGATAGGGGAACAGGTGGCCTTCGGAATCGAAAAGACGTTTTTCCAGCTGCGGAAAACGTCGACCTAGCTGCTGGACGGCATCGAGGGGACTCGATGCCGTTACGGAAATCTGTGGCGTGGCACCAGATTCGTGTAGCAACGACGACGGCAGTTCCACATGAATGCGCATGGCGTCTACGTTGTGAATCCTTCAGCTACCAGCATGTCGTCGAATCTTGCCAGGACCTTCTCTTTCAATTCGGAGAAAAATTCGGGCGTATTGAAAAAGGGCAGCTCGATTTGTGGGTATTCGTGATGGACCTCAGGCGGCATCACGTAATCGTCGCTGGTGCACCCCTGTCGCATTTCAAGGCGGTAACCTCGCAGGAAAGTACGGCGGATTGTATTTTCAATTTCCTCGCCGGAAATCTCCAGTCCGCCGCTAACCGCGTGAATCGCTTCGGCCATTTGATCGTTACTCAGACCTGTGAACTTGCAACCACCTGTGAAATCATCACGCAGGATACTGAGTCCTCTGTTGGTGATCGCATCGACCCAATAGTCCATGCTTGTTTCACGTTCGTGCAGTACCAATAGATAAGTTTTCATCGACATATGGCCACCTGCCAATGCCCATGGGTATCCCGGATTGGTCTGGGGCAGGTAGGCAGGGAATTCGACGCCTTTACAGTGCATCGCATATCCGTTTTCTTGGAGCTCCTCAGAGGCTCGTAATGACCCCTGGCCGACCAGTTCGAGTTCACCGCGGCCGGTTTGCTCGACTAGGTCGTGGATGTTCTCGTACTCGCCGTAACGCACACCGCCAGCGACTGGGTTATCGGGATGGCGATTGTTGTATTCGAGGATGTAAGAGAGGGTGGTTCCAAACGAAATCGAATCCATTCCCATTTCGTCGACGAGTTCGACTAGCACACAGGCTTGATCGAGATCGAAGATGCCGATATTGGAAGCCATCAGATTGAGTGGCTCGAAGTCGAGTTTGGCCCGGAAATTGGTAGCCTTCCCATTTTCATTGTCATAGACATTCTTGTGGCAGCTAATGCCACAACGAAAGCAGGATTCGTCTTTGACGATAAAGTCACCTGTCGATTCGACGTTATCTCGATAGAGTGGTAGTGAAACTGAGGTTCCGGTTGGCACAAAATTCATCTCAGGCATTGCGTGAACTGGATTGAGCGCCTCGTAGTTTGCCCAGGTTCCGCCACCGCCGCCTTTCTTCTTGTCCCGAAAACGAGAACTTCCTTTGCCTTTGGCAATTTCGGAGTTGAGTTCCTTCATCACGGCAGGAGCTTTGGTCGATTCGGGGTCTTCAACATCTGCCACAATCGCAATCAGATTCTTGGATCCTAGGACACCTCCCATGCCACCGCGTCCACACCAGCGTGGCTTGGGATCACCAGACGTCAGCTGGTTGACCGTTGACAAGGCAATTCCGGCGTAACGTACTTTCTCGTAATTGTCGCCTGCGGGACCGATCGTAGCAAAGTGTGCGTTGGGGTATTGCGCATAGAGCTGCTGGATTCTGGCGTTGACTTTCAACCCGACCAGTTCAGCGGCACTATGGAATTCGAATTTAGGTGGCTGGTCATCGCCATCTCGGAAAATACGCAAGTACATGGGTTCTGCACAGCGCCCTGTGAACAGCACTTCGTCGACATTAAGGTAGCGAAGTTTTGTTCCAAACTTGCCGCTCCCAGTGGACCACATTGCCGAGGGCTTGCCGTTGAGTGCGCGCTTGAGTGGGGAGTAGGCATTGAAATAGGTCCGCAGTCCAGTCATGAAATCGCTGCCGCTCAAGATGCCCAAATTCATCAGCATCGTGGCGTCAGGTGCATAGGCATCGTCGATCGGAGCATTTTCTAGGACCTTGAACCCACGGGCCATGCCACCGAATACGTCCTCAAAGTCCTCGCAGGTAACCAACTCGGGAACAACCTGCTGGGTGTTGAGGTCAACTCGATACTGCTGAATCTGAAAATCGGATGGTATGGCACTGCTACCATTTGTAATCATGCCGCTATGACCTCGTACCGACGGTTGTCAAATCAAACACTCTGCCACTGCACAGAGTACCAATAAAATAACGTGACGCATCGCGACCGCAAATGCGCGTGGTCGCGATCACTGATGTACAACTAAGCGAGAGATCTACCTTCGAGTGTGATAATCTTGGTGAAACAAACTGCAGGCCGATTGACATGCGGACAGGGAATCTACTCTCCAGGGACCGTTGGGTCGTACCGATCTCATGCAAGCGGTACACCAAAACGGGCATTAACACGAACCGCAGCTTCGTGCGGGCATTGTTCTACACAAGCCGGGTCAGCACCCGCCCTTGAACTGCATAGATCACAGACGATCGCCTTTTCACTCACCATCTTAATTTCGAAATCGCCCTCCGTTTGAGGTACTCGATCAATTCTGAGCGAGAGCGCGGTGTCGCCGACTTGGAGGGGCGGTACTAGGCGGACCGCGATGTGATTCTTGGCCGCAAACTGGTGGGCCGGGATGAGGGTCTTGTACTCCCCCGATCGCTGCTGTTTCTCATCTTGTGAAAACTCGAGTAACACGCCGTTGAGTGCGACCTCGACTTCCGCGGCGCCAGATACCAACTCGAGCGCGTAGTGATCTTCCGACAGCCGCTGGGGCACGTCAAATTCGTGCTGGAAACAAATGGCTTTGTCGAGCGTCGCATCAAGAGTGCCATCGTATTGCAAAGCCCCATTGACGAGCTCCCACAGCTCAAGATCCCACTGGAACGGAGAAATACCCAGCGCCCAGTCGGTCCGCCGTTGGTTCGTTGAATACCACGCTGCCGAGATGCGATCCTCGGAGGCGACTTGCCAAAAGGGACTTTGTTGCGGAAGTACGCCCGTATCGTGCATCTGGATTGAATCGTAGGGACACTGCCGTTCACAGGTTTGGCAACCGATGCACCAGTCATGAATCTGAATTTCGCCGTTGTTGCCGCGCTGAATCGCGCCCACTGGGCAGTCGATCAGGCAGGCAGGATTGAGACATTGGCGGCAGGCCGACGGCACTAGAAATCGGTCGAATCGCGGTCCATCCAGGAACAGTCGGCTGTAGCCATCATCGTGCGTGTTCACGCAGGCACGCACACAATCGCCGCAACGCGTGCAACGGTCGAGATCGACCAAGAGCAACTGCTGTCCTTGAACTAGCCCCAATTCTTGGAATTCGGGCGCGGAAATCATCATTTGGCTGGCACTCGACGTCCCTTGCGATACGGCTGTCGATGTTTCCTGCCGCGTACCGACCAGGGAATCGACTTGACGGTTGAACGCAGCACTCGAGGCCGTGAGTCCGCGAAACACCTCCGCGTCTATCACGACGAGCTCGACCCGGCCTGGTTTCCGCGCTGAATCGTCTGGGGGGTGATCATAGGCGATGCATGTGGCACTTCGCGGCTGCTGGGTAACAACCCCCATTTCACCGAACACGTCGCCGCGCGAAAGGTAATTAATTACTCTGGGCGTACTGACCGACCGTTCACGCTGATGAATGTTTTCGGAGTAAAGCGTTTCAAGTAACAGACGTCCGCCTAAGCAGACTTCCAATTCGGTCCATTCCTTGCTGGCCCCTTTGGGACCCCCGGTAAAGGTCATCACGGGGGCTAGATTTTCGTCGCGCTGAAACAGCGGGAAGACTTCTTTGGCTGCGACCAGATCGCGATTCTTGATTAACTCGTTCAATGCCCCCACGACCACTTTGGTGGGGTGTTCATTGATGGCATTGTCGGCCGCGATTTTCCGGGCGACAACGCGGGCGGCTTCGGGAAGCATTTTCCAGACGCGTTGGTGGGGTGTCGCAGCGACGGCAGGCCGCGTCGGTTCGCTCGTACCAAGCCTTTCCACCAGCTTAGCTTCAAGTTCGGGGGGCCAAGGGTCCACACCGGTCAATCCGGCTTCAAGCATGAGCGCGAGTTTGATCTTTAGCTTTGCCAACGGCGTAGTTGGTCCCTGGCCTGTCGCGGCGGTGGCTGCGGGCGCGGTTTCCTCTTCGTCTGAGGGATCCGGCGGTTCCGGGCTGCGAAGAAAAACTTGTGGTTGTTCGGCAATTTTCCGGGCAAGTGCTTCCGAGTACCCGTACTTACTCATAAACAAATGCAAGATCGCATCGGTCTTGGATTGGATCTGGGCATCCGAGTGCCCTACCTGTTGGTCCAGGAAAGGCTGTGGTTGTTCAGAGATCCGTCGCGCCTGTTCCGGACTATACCCGTATTTCTTCGTAAACAGATCGAAAATGGCATCGCTCTTTGAGCGGAGCTGCGCGGCGGACATTGTTCCGCCGCTCGTCCCGGCTGGTGCCGAGGCCGTTTTCTCAACCTTGCGCCACAGAAACGGGCGGGGTTGCTCCGCAATCTGCGCTGCGGCCTCGTCCGAATAGCCGTATTTCGTTGTGAAGAGTTTGGCAATTTCCTTGGTTTTTTCGTCAGCCGCCTCGGCGGGAAGCATCTCAAAGCCATCGGGCAGCGGGCTTTTTTCGGACTGCGATGTCTTTGCATCAGAGGGGGCGTTAGACGAACCACTTGAACCAGGGACCAACGCGTCGAGTTTCGCCTGAATTTCTGGTGTCAGTGGGTCCATCCCTGTCAGGCCGGCTTCGCTGCGTAACGCCAGTTCGGCTTTCAATCGTTCCAACCCACTTACTTGCCCACCATTGCCGTCCTTGAGTGAATCCGCATCATCGTCGCCGGAATCACCGGATACCAGTGCGGCGCAGAACCCGGGCCAATCGTGAATCGCGTCTTCGCTAATTACCGTCTTCACATCTGCGACGACCTGCACCACCCCGCTACGTATGATGTAGACTGCTTCGGAAGGCTCTCCTTCGGTACAGATGATCGCTCCGGGCTCAATGACCCGAAAATCGACCTGTGTCCGGATGGTCTCAAGTTGATCGTCCGATAGTGGTTTCAGGATCTCTACCTGCCGGAGGTGATTCTTGAGAACACGTTCCCGATAGACCTCGTCGATCCGCGCGCGGTATCCGGCATCGCGCTGAATTTGGTCGAAGATGTTACGTTGAAATTCAAGGATTGCCCACGGCTTTTTGGCAACAATTGTGGCTGACCGCGGCTGCAGTGTCATACAGCTCATTTCGCCAAACACCTCGCCTTCATAGAGGGGTGCTTGCCGTGACTCGTAGTCGACATCCGCTGGCCCATCAACGGGAATGAACTTGGGCTTGGTACCCCTGGTCTGGCCGGGCCCTTTGGCGCTTGCCTGCCGGTTCAGGTCGACCATCAGGTGTGCTGTGGCAACGTGTTTGTGCGCAGCGTCCGCGTCGCTCTGCTGCACCCGTTGGGTCAATTCGGCAATCTCCTCGGCCAGTTTTCCGGCCGCCGGGGTCGCCGCCAGTTCGGCAACCTGGAGTTGCTTCAACGTTAGCAGATCTTGCGCGGAGAGGATATAAAACGCACTCGCGCCCGCTTCTCCCTGCAGGCAAATGGTTTCCCCCTGCTGATACTGCCGGAGGACCGTAGCGCTAGGGTATTTTTCGAAACTTGGAGCCCTTTTCAGCCCCGCAAACAGCTGCAGGTTTTTTAACTCGTCGGGACTCAGCGACCGGTCGCCGATGCGTGATTCCAACTTAACTTCGGGATTGACGACAATTTTGGCCACGGGAACTCTTCGAAAAATTGCGGCGGATACCTAATAATACGGTAGTCTAGTCAGGTTGCAGTAGGGAGGCAAATTCCCTTGGTTTTATGAGGAAAATTCCAGCAAAGTCACGAGAATTGGACCGGTCGCCCGCGCACAGTTTTCTACCCGCGCACAGTTTTCTAACTGTCGGGGCGCGATTGGCGTTGGGAACGTCAGTCGCGGCAGCCGCAATCGTGGATTTTGTTCATCGCGGGGGCGTTTTAGCCGTGCGGCGGTCACGACAGCCGCGTGCCGTGAACGCGACAGCCGCCGGAACTCAGTAGCATAGAGTACTCAGTAGCATAGAGTACTCAGCAGCATAGAGTATTGGTGTTTCGGCAAATAGACAATTGCGTTTCAGGAACCAGCCATTACTATTGAAACCGGTGAAACCACATGGCGCCGGACCGGATTGGTTGCCACTCCCACAAGGAGTTGCCACTTCGGGATGGAAATGTCACGAGCAATTACTTTGAATATCAACAAGAGCCACCGTCTTTGGTTCCTTTACAGCATTTTGATTTTGCTTGTCTCGTCACTAGGCTACGTCCTGTACGTGCGCAGTGCTCCCAATGGACCTACCGGCGGTAGTTGGCAAGGAATGCTGTACGGAATTGTCGGAACCGCCATGATGATCTTTGCCGGACTATTCAACGGCCGGAAAAAGCTTCCACGGATGCGCATCGGGTCCGGGGCGTTTTGGTTGAAAGGGCACATCTGGATTGGGCTGCTGAGTTTCCCGATGATCCTGTTTCATGCAGGGTTCCGTTTTGGTGGACTGCTCGAACAGGTGTTGATGCTCGTCTTTGCAGCTATCACGATTAGTGGAATTGTCGGGCTTGTCTTGCAAAACTACGTGCCCCGTGTGATGCGGGAGACCATGTCCACCGAGACAATGAACGAACAAGTACCACATCTTTGTCAGCGACTCCGCAAGTTGGCGGATCAGCAGGTTGAAGAGGCGCTAGGTAGTTCTTTGCTGATTACGCCAGACCAGGGAGAAAACGACAAGTTGGCGCTGCGAGACTTCTACCTGCGCCGAGTACGACCCGCGTTAGCCTGGGTGCCAGAGACGCCGACTGCTCCCCAACCGGCAGACGCCTCGACGATGTTTTCCCAGGTACGGCTACTTCTTCCACCGCGGTTTTATGGCACACTCGATGAACTCAAGTCGATTTGGCAGGAGCGACGTCAGCTATCCCGGCAGGCCAAGATGCATCAATGGCTTCATGGATGGTTGTTGATTCACGTTCCCCTCTGCATGACTTTGTTGGTGCTGGGAATCGCACACATTGTCATGTCGCTTTGGTTGCCGATTACGTAGGTGTACTGAATGACTGACTCGCGTTGGATTCGCTCGATTTCCCGTCGTCTCAATGTTGAGGTCGATCAGGTATCCGATCCTATACGACGACGGCGTTTACAGTTGGGGGTATGGTGCACCGCACTCCCCATCGGCGCGTTGGTGTTCGCAGCTCTCATAGGGGACTGGTCAATCTATATGGCGCGGCCCGTTGCTTCCCAACACCGGTCTTTTGAAAACGACTGTAGCCAATGCCATAGCAAGCATCTCCAGCCGCTCGTGGCATTGGCGGGTAGGTTTGGATTGTCGGGTGCGGCCCATGCAAGTTCGGTTACGGATCAGGATTGTCAGGCGTGCCATCCGGAAGATACCTATGATCACAACCCTGTCATGCAAGAAGGCGCAATTGACGGCTGCGTTGCGTGCCACAACGAACATCGCGGCATCGACGCGCTTGCAATGGTGAGCGATGCCAACTGTACGAATTGTCATGGATCGATGGAAACGGCCGATGGCAGCTTGACATTTCGAACCGGTATTTTTTCGCTCGATACCCACCCCGAATTCGCCTTGATGGCGGCTCCCTCAGAGACGGAGTCGCTGGCTGATCATGGAGTACATGAGGTCGCGGAAAATGAGCAAGACGAGTGGCGCGACAAATCACGACTGCACTTTAGCCATGAAACTCATCTCGAGTCTGACGGCGTTTTGTTGCCGGCAGATCATCCCGAAAGTGCGAACGGGGACGCCTTTCGCGTACTTAGCTGCGTTGATTGTCACGTTAGCGACGATCACGGGGAGTACATGCAACCGATCAACTACGAGAAACACTGTAAAGAGTGTCACCGATTGGAAGCCAGCGAGTCGCTACTTGTCGGAGGAGAGTTGCCGCATGTAGCGCCCGAATTACTGGTCGGTGTTCTCCGTGAACGGTTGGTTGCCTATGCCGATGAGCACGCTGGGGAAGTACTAGAGGCTTCCAAGACTGAGCAGACGCTTCCCGGCAAGAAAGAGGTGCAGCAACCAACGGCAAAAGATAAATGGGAATGGGCAGAACGCAAGCTCTCGGCAGGCGACACATTTCGCAGCGTGAACAACACCTGTAGCCTCTGCCACGCACAGGACGCCGAATCGACAACCGGGAAAATTACTCGTCTCAAGGTTTCTGCTGCCAAGGTTCCTAATCGCTGGATGTCGCAAAGTCACTTTAGTCACCGCCGTCACGAGACAATGGGCTGTGAGGAGTGTCATGACGGCGCCAGCAGCAGTTTCTCGTCGACCGACATCTTGATGGCGTCGATCGATACCTGCCGCAGCTGTCACGCATCACCGGGCAACAACGGCGGGCAGCGTTCGGTGCGGTCGGATTGTATCCAGTGTCACCGCTACCACAAGCATTTCGCCAGCGACGAGTAAAGAAAGTAAGTTGCTGCCGCCTAGTTTTGCGTTCCCAGTCGGTCCAAGATACAGGACAGTGATCCTACCAGACCAGGTCAACCGATATGTCCCGCAGAAAACTCGTTTCGACGTTGCTGGCGCTACTGCTTGCGATCGCTTGGATCGGAAATCGTCGTGGTTCCAGTAGCGATGACACGGGTGCCTCTTCGACGCCCCAAGCAGTCGTTGCCAACACGTCCCTGACCGCGCCGTTGCAGATCTTACAGGCGCAGAGACAATACGAGGGGGTTCACTCCTGTTCGGCGACGGCTTGCCATGGCAGTGGCCGCGCGGATACGACCGGGTCGATTCAACGCAACGAGTACGTCACCTGGTTTGAGAAGGACCCGCACGCGAAAGCGTTCGAGGTATTGCGCAATGAAGTGTCTCAGCGGATGATGCGGAATCTAGGGATCGACATCCCGGCGACCGAATACGCGGATTGCCTGAAATGCCACAGTCCCTTGTCACAGGCACCACGTCGCGGCCGACGTTTCTATGGGCAGCACGGGGTGAGTTGCGAAGACTGCCATGGTGCCGCGGGCGACTGGATCGCGCCCCATTATCGTGACGGGTGGGAAGACCTCGATGCCACTCAGACCGGTATGTTGGAAACGAAATCCCTGGACTCGCGCGCCCGGATGTGTGCCCGTTGTCATGTGGGGGCCGTTGATGGGGAAGTCAATCACGATTTGATTGCAGCTGGTCACCCCGTAATGAAGTTCGAGTTCAGTGCCTATCACGACGCACTTCCAAAACATTGGAACCCGGGACCGGCAGAGAAGCGTCCCGATTTCCATGCCCGACTCTGGGAAGCGGGCCAGCGGGCTGCTGCGGCCGGAGCGCTGAAGATGCTGGAACTACGGGTGAGCAAGGCCGACTCACAGGTTGATGGTGCAGTCTGGCCGGAGTTGGCTGAATACGATTGT
Organism: Planctomycetaceae bacterium; assembly: GCA_002709225.1. GTDB lineage: Bacteria > Planctomycetota > Planctomycetia > Pirellulales > Pirellulaceae > UBA9264. Next base: position 7,664 of record PAQH01000008.1, on the reverse strand, counting down.
TTTTCATGCCACCGCGATCTACCCCGGCTCGCGCAGAACAATACCAGTGCCGCGACCACCATTCGTTGGGGCAGTTGGTACTCTGGTTTGCTTGAACGCGGTTCAACGCAGCAGGACTCCGCGCTGTCGCGTCTGAGGACAGTGATGGAAGGTAGCGTCGTCGCCGAACCCAAAGCTGTCCTGCGTGAAGTCCGGCTGGCACTCGCTCAGCTGGAAGCGAGTGAGATATCGTTTGATTATGTGAGGCGGGCAACTCAATCGGACTCGTTGGACTGGGATTCTGCAGTGCAACTGTACCTCGCGATTCGCGCACACGACCAGGACAACCGTAAAACACGTCCCGCGGATGCCCCGGCCACGGAGACACAAATACGCATCGATCGGGTAAGAAGTTTGTTACAGTTCCCCGAAACGTTTGTCAGCCCCCGTGGGTTTCGCAGACCAGGAACTGAGCAGCCGGCGCCCCGTGCAGCCGTGAGTACAGCCCTTCGCGATCTCGTCAACGAGTTGGAATCAGCAGGGGGTGCCCCGGACCCTTCCCCTGAGCAGGAGAGTGCGCCATGTCCCTGATAGCGCATCGTCAGCGGTTGACTTGTGGGCCACCGGCACGTCAATGTTCGTGGATCGACAGGATCGCTGGGATAGCCAGCTGGAGCGCGGTATTGCTGGCGCTCAGCGGTGGTCGAGTGGTTGCGCAGGAAGACCAACAGGTCGAATCGCAGCGGCGCACCTACGTCGGTTTTGCGAAATGCATCAGCTGCCACAATTCAGGCCTGGAAGACGCTGTCATCCGACTTCCCGGTGGTCTATCCCGCGCGGTTACAGACGACCAGTGGATCCTCTACCGCGAGTTTGCCATTTGGTCGCAGAGCGATAAACACGGGCAGGCCTATGCGGTGCTCCTCAATGAGCGATCAAGAAAGATGGGAAAGCTGATGGGAGTGCGGGAAATTCATCGCGACCTGCGCTGTTTGGCATGTCACACCGGTCTTCCGTTGGCAGACATAACTTTGGATGAGCAGGGGATGTGCACTAGCGAACTCGTGCAACTGGATGACGTTCGGTTCGGCATCAGCTGTGAGGGTTGTCACGGTTCATCGGGTGATCGCCGGGATACTAAAGGCTGGTTTTTTCCTCACGCGGTTCAACCGACGACCGATCTTAGCGACTCTTCAACAAAGGACGTCTGGCGTTTTCTCGCTCCCCAGGAAAAACAAGAAGGCTATGGCTACACCGACTTGCGTTCCCCAGCCAACCGGGCCCGCGCGTGTCTATCTTGCCACCTCGGTGATGCGCCGAGTGGACGTGTAGTCACGCACGAAATGTATGCCGCAGGCCACCCGCCTTTACCCGGCTTCGAGATCGGCGCGTTTGTTCAGCAAATGCCGCGTCATTGGCGACACCTGTCTGAGAAGGGTGCACAATTGCAGCAGTCCTTTCTAGCGTCAACTCGAGATCCACTTTTCGCTGAGGGCGTCTATCGCCCGGATGGACTACCGAAGACCACCGCCGCCTTGGTGGGTGCCATGGTTTCGCTTGGCCAATCTGTGACGTTATTGGCCGATCTCGCCGAAGCGAAGACAAATGAACTCTTGACGCAGACGCCACCGTGGCCAGATCTGGCCCAGTACGATTGTTTTGCCTGCCACCACGAGCTGCAACCGAAGGGCTGGCGACAATTCCGCCACCAGCGCGTGGGAGCCCCCGGCCGCCCCCTGCTGAGGGAATGGCCCACGGCCTTGGTGCGTTTGGCCGTTGGCGCCAGCGGGCGTAATGGTGAAGAGTTGCAACAGCGACTGAATCCTCTTTATGCCGCGGCGGCGGCCCGACCCTATGGTGATAAGGTTACGCTGATCCAACAGGCCAGAAAGGTCGCGGCATGGGCCACGGAGGTGGCAGCTGATCTCGAGAAGCAAAATCTCACACCCGAGGCAGGGCAGAAGCTCCTCAGTGAAATTTGCCAGATTGCTGCAGACCAAATCGTTGACTACGATTCCGCCCGGCTCATGGTGTGGTTGTTTGTGTTCGTCGATCGCGAATTGAAAGCAACACCAGAGGATGTCACCAAGCTATTTACCGCAAAAGGTGTGGTGGATCCACTCGCGGGCTATTCGCCCGACGATCCCACGGGGAAAATCCTGAGGGACATCGAAGCCGGCGGCGTTTCCTTGGTGATTCGTCAGAACCGCGCTGCGGTGCAGCAGTTACCAGGATTAAGTCAGCCATTTAACCTGGAACAAAGCGCGCTGGAGAAGACGCTTCCGGTGCTCGAAGGTTATGACGCGCGGCGTTTTCAGAACCAGATGAAGGCGCTAGGCAATACACTTGCCCCGTGAGAGCAGGTGTGTGGCGCGTTCCCGGTGACTGACATGTCAATAGAGGAAAATTGCTTCGACGAAGCTCGCAAAGAGGTTTCCGGTTCCTCTATCAAGCGTGTTGTAGAGATCTTTGAATCCCCGGCCGGGAACCAGGCCCGAAACACCTCCGATAAACATAATATTGTTGTTGAGGTGGGGGCGATGCTCGACACCCAAACTCAAGTCGGCGCCAATGTAGTTGTGAACTCCGCTTTGAAAGACAAAGGTCTCGAGAATCTCGGTTTGGTTGAACCACATAAAGTTGGTGTTTCCGATCAACTTGGTCTTCGGAGTCAGGTCAGCGTCGACCCCGAGATTGAACAACTGCAATCCCGGATTCACGAAGTTGGTTTGGCCGACGACCTTACTTGAACGCATATCTGGTAGCAGGCTTGCTCGGTTGACTAAGTTGACACCCAGAAGACGCACAGCTTGGCGTTGCCAGTAGCTAAATTCACCCCCTGCGAAATTTGGATTGTCAAAGATTGCGTCGAAGCCTTCTGCTTTGCCGTCATTGATGTCAGGGTCCCCCGATGCGTAAAAGTAGGAGGTTCGAAAACGCATCCAGTCTCGGTCGTACGACAGTTCGAAAGCTCCCATCGTTGCATCGATTTCAACGGGGCGGCCTGCTAACGGGTTTAAGGTGTCGTCGCCTGTGACCCAGTAAAGCGCCTGGTTGATGTTGAGACGACCGATGTGCCCATTGGTAGCCATTCCCAGGTAATAGGATTCGATGCGATGCGGTTGTGCGACGCCCGCTGGGTCAGGCCGTACCAGGAAGTCGTTCTCATCATACTCCAGCGAAGCCTGATCATGATTGGAGTGGAAGCTTAGCTGCATGGTGAATCCGGGCCAAATAAAGTCTTGGCGATAGTAGTTGGCAATGACCGTGTTCTGGCCCCGGTCTTCGAACTGATTCAGCTCGCTGTTGACGTCCTTGGCCGTCTGATCAAACCAGACGAGGTTGAATTGGTCGACGTTCGCACGGCCGCTTCCGAACAGCCTTACCCCTCGGTTGATATCGCTGAAAATGAAGCCTCGGAAGTCGCTCACAAACAACTGCGACCCTGCGCGAACCGACAAGGTATCGTAATTCGGACTGAGATCGGCGATCTTCGATTCGACAAACCACTCCTCCAGCGCAAAGTCCTCGCGAAAACGCGTTGTGCCCTCGCGTACGTCTGGGTTGACGATTCCCAGTTCATTGGTGTCGAGGTAATTCATGTTGAAGAAAGTGGAAACCCGGATACGCCAGTCTGGCTGCTTGAACGCCGCCAATCCGTGTACCAGGTCGACACTGGCGATGAAGTTGTGATTGTAGAAGTATTGATTTGGGTCACCGAAAAATTCTTCCTGATCTGGATGCACGGTGCTTTCAAAAGGAGTCGTTGGCGTGGGAACCTGCCGTGACTCGAGCAGCATGCGCGATTCGGCGGTGAGTGTCAAAAACGTATTTTGACCGATGATCGGATAATCCCCCTTCAACACGTTTTGGCGGTAAGGGTTCCATTTGTCGCCGGGCACGAACGGATAGTCAGACTGTGCGGGATGTCCCTTGCCATATCGATCCCAGGCTGGTGCAGCGAGTCGCCAGCGATCTTCGATCGGTTCAAAATGGGGATCGGATTGATTTTCGCGGGGCAAGATTCCGCTGGGCCCACTGAAGCCATGCGGCAGGTTGGTCCGCGGGTCTGCAGGATAGCCGTCGGCTAACTCCCTTCCGGGATGGTCCGCATCCTGGGAGTCCATTTCCGTCGGGTTGGTGGCCGGAGATGTCTCGACTTCACCCGGTGCGGAGCGCAACGTGGGAGGAGGGCTTTGCGCCGGTGGCACCTGACCCAAACCAGCCGGTGGCACTGCATCCTGACTCAAACTAGTGGTGGCGATGCCCAGAATAAGGCCCGGTAGGACGCCGCGCAGGAGGCCAATGCGAGGTGACCGGCAAGGAAAAACCGTATGAAACGTTGTAGTCGGAACAAACACGGTTGGAACTCTGGGGAAGAGAGTAGGAGTAGGCCGATTGTTCCGGTGAGACCGGTTACGCCTCTTGTATCGGTTGTTAGGCATTTTCCGATCAAGTCGAACCGATAATTATCCTGGTTAGCGTTCTCACCATAAAAGTGCCCCTACAAAAAAATGCCTGTACAAACGGTACCGTTTGCACCGATTGTAGTGGTCGTACCGATCGGGCGTCTGATAGTTCTTGCACGTCCAACGTTCCGGAGATGACAAAACCGATGCACAGAAAACAGCGATTCCAGCGAGCACGTCGAAATGGACGCCGCGCTCTGGGCATCGAGCGATTAGAAACGCGCCAGCTGCTGACAGGTTCTCTGGGCACGTCTCTGGATGTCCCCGCCCACAACTCGGAAATTCCGCTTGATGTCAACGGCGATGGGCAGATTTCTGCGTCAGACGCGATTTCGGTTGTCAGTTATCTGAATCGCAATGCCGCTCGGTCGCGTCCCGACGGCGGGATTGCCTCGGGTGCGGGTGAAGCGCCATCCAATAGCGGGGTGCAATTGTTCTACGATGTCAGTGAGGATCAGGCGGTTTCAGCAGTCGACGCGCTCATGGTGGTCAATTATCTGAATGCAGAAGGGGAACCGGCCGGCCAGCAGCCGTCTCAATTGGATCCCGCGACACTGCCCCCCGCCATGGCGGCGCCGGCGTTCGACGCGGCTCAGATCAGCACGACCGAAGTGGCAACCTTGCTCGCTCGAGGCGCCGCTGCTTCGGCGAGTGAAACGGCAATTATCGCGGTCGTAGACCGCGGTGGAACTATTCTGGGAGTGCGGGTTGAGGAGGCGGTGCTCACGACGATCACCGATGAGTCAACCCTGGTCTTTGCGATCGACGGCGCGGTGGCAAAAGCCAGAACCGCAGCCTATTTTGCTCATAATCAGGCCCCGCTGACATCACGGACAATTCGTAACATTAGTCAAAGCACAGTGACACAGCGAGCCGTGGAGTCCAATCCAAACATCGCAGACATCGACTCGCGTGAGCGCGGCCCTGGTACTGTGGGGCCGATTGGTCTGGGCGGGCATTTTCCCGCGGGAATTCGTTTTACGCCTCCGGTTGACTTGTTCGACATTGAAAACACAAACCGTGACAGTCTCGTCCACCCCGGTGAAGATACGATTAAGGGAACAGACGACGATGCACTGCTGCCACAACGGTTCAACATCGACCCAGCACACCTGGCGGACGATGTCAACCTGCCCGCACCCGAGTCGTATGGATTCCAATCCGGCCGTATGGTGTTTGCGCAGGCTCGTGGGATCGCGACCTTACCCGGGGGCATCCCACTCTACAAGGATGGAATCCTAGTGGGTGGCATTGGTGTCTTTTTCCCAGGGCCTGATGGGTATGCCACACATGAACAGGGATTTACGGCCCTACCGGTCAATCCCTCCGAGAATGAAGTGTTCGAGGCAGAAAGGACACGGACGAATGCGGCCCAGGTACTCGAATCTGAGTGGATCGCGTTTGCTGCGGCGGGTGGGTCTGCGACGGCTGGAGCGTCGGTAGGAAGTTTGGATGGAATTGCCCCGCTGGATGGCTTTGACCTGCCCTTTGGCCGTGTGGACCTGGGCGGGCTAAAGCTCGAAATCGTCGGTCCGAACCCGACTACGGCCGCACCCATCTCGGGAGTCGAGACGATTCTCCGGAAAGGCGTTGAGGTGGGAGTCGGAGACCATACCAGTGGTGCCGATCAGCCAATTGCACCCAACGACGACCTCTATCGTCAAGGAGAGGCAATCCCTACAGGTTGGTTGGTGACTCCCCAAGCATCGGGATTGCTCTCAGCGAGCGACGTGGAGCGGATTATCGATCAGTCGATTGCGGAAGCGAATCGAGTCCGCGCAGGAATCCGTCTGCCTCTTGGGTCTCGCACCCGCATGGTTTTTTCAGTGGCTGACAAAGATGGCAATATCCTGGGGCTCTATCGGATGGAAGATGCCACCTATTTTTCCGTCGCCGTTGCGGTTGCCAAGGCACGTAATACGGCCTATTACGCAGATGCCAACACGCTGCTGGACATCGACAACGTCGGTGACTTGCCCAAGGAAGTTTCTTTCACCAACCGCACATTTCGCTTTCTCTCCGAAGCCCGCTTTCCCGATGGCGTTGAAGGTAGTGCACCACCTCCGTTCTCGATTCTCAATGATGGTGTGGATGATGAGAATCGCATCAACCCATCCAGCGGAGAAAACATTGGGGAGCCGTTACGGGCCTCTGATTTTACGTCTGTGCTCGGCTACAACACGTTTCACGCCGGCCAGAATTTCCGCGATGCTAGCAATCATTTCAACCAAAATGGGATCGTCTTTTTTCCCGGAAGCTCCTCACTTTATCAATCAGAGATTCTGGTCGGTGGCTTTGGTGTGAGTGGTGATGGGGTTGACCAGGACGACGTTGTCACCTTTGCCGGAGCGGATGGATATCAGACCCCCGAAAGGTTTCGTTCCGATCGCTTTTTCGTCGGGGGTGTCCGCTTGCCTTACCAGAAGTTCCTGCGAAACCCACGTGGTTAGGAAGTCCTAGGAAAGTTCTCGGCTTCGAGTGATCCCCTTGCCAGCGTAGCGTCATGTCTGGCAGAACCTGCCAGCCAAGCGCATGCAATCGGCTTAGACATTCACATGCATAACGGCTCTGATTACGAGGTCCGCGACACCTCGTTGCGCGATTCCTGCACCAGCCTGAGTTGCGCTTCAGGCCGCGAATATAAAGTGAGCGTCTATTCCCGGTAGCCAGTTCCACTTCGAAGCGATTGTTTCGGCTGATGTACCGCTGTGTCAAATCTAGCGGTGGACCGCGGTGGCCTTGCTGTTCGGGCTGGTTGGTACAAAACACGTCGAACGTGAGGCGAGGTGATCTACCGCTGCGGGCCTGACTCATGCCAATGCCTGAGAGGTCGACTGGAGTGCAGGGTAGATCCCTCACATCACGGACTGCTTGTCACTGCCGAGCCTTTCTTTACCGCTCGTGGCTTCCGATTGACTCAGTCGGCGGTGTCGAGCTCACGTTAACCGTTGGGGGCAAACCGATGCGCCAGAAAAAGTACTGGTCAAGGCGTTTGCTGACCAGTTTGCTGCTGATATCGACTTCGTGGACGTCGAAGAGTTCACGGCGATTGAGGGTGAGACTCAGGAATTATGAGGGAGGAGGTGTCCAACTCGATCGTCGAACTAGGCTCTTTCCCTGAATTGGGATTCGCTGCGAAAACAAAAACAGCTACCACCTTGTTGTCTCACACCTTTGACAAGGCACAAGGAGGTAGCCGTGTCGCGACATGACCTC
>PAQH01000007.1 GCA_002709225.1 Planctomycetaceae bacterium | reverse complement strand
AACTTTGTTGTGTAACTTTGTTGTGTAACTTTGTTGTGTAACTTTGTTGTGTAACTTTGTTGTGTAACTTTGTTGTGTATCGTGTCCAACTCACGCTCCACCCGCGCCTCGGCAGCACCTGATCATTCTGTCTTGACAAGGATCGCTACTCCCGAGAGTTCCCTCCGTTTTCCCGAGTTGGCAGCCGCCTTCCGACACGCCACAATAGATACGCAACGGCTGTCGGCGGATGCTTCCTGGTACGCGTCTGGAGCCCCTTACAGGGTGCTCAGGCAACAGAATGATGGAGCTCTCGATGTCTAGATCTGCCAGTTCTATCGTGCACTACGTCGTGCTGGGAAACCTGCTGGCAGCGGTGATTTCGGCCCGCGGCGCAGATCCCACTTTCGCTACCCTCGCACAACCAGGTGATGCCCGCTGCCTCGTGGTCACCGCGGACCAACCGACACTGCTGGAGCGTCGCGGTGCCGCAGAATTAGCCCAGGTAATAAGTCGCGACAGCGGCGTTCAGGTAACTACGCTCGCCTGGTCCTCCCTGCCATCTCCGGTGCCTCCCCAAAAGACCATCATCCTGGTGGGAACGCCGCAAACTTCGACCTTGATTGCCCAACTTGCCAATGGTCCTTCAGCGGGCCTGGGAAACCTCCCCCTGCTAGGAGCCGATGGGTACGTCGTGCAAACTTTGGTGCACGACGGTCAGCGTTATCTTGTCATTGCAGGAAAGAGCGCCCGCGCGGTCTATTACGGCGCCATCTATGCCAGTGAGCAGATCGTGCTTCCTGATCCCACGGGTAGTGGCGCAGTCCTCGTCGCCCCCACCAGCGTGACCCGCACACCCGCCATGCGCGAACGCGCCCCTTACCTGCTGAATCTCTCTGGACGCGGTCCAGAATTCGGACTGGAACATTGGAAAGTGGTCCTGGACGGGTTGGCTCGCGAAAGCCACAACCGGGTCTATTTCTGGTGGCAGAGCCTCTACAAGCCCCGTGATTTTCCGGATCGACGCAACCTCGATGGCGGCGTCGAGCGGATCGCCATGACCAATGCGGACGTCAACAGCCTAGCCCGCTACGCACACTCCTTGGGAATGGAGTTCCTGATTGGCGGCGGCGCGTTTAGCTGGGGAGGTGCTGCAGCCTTGATCAAGGAACATCCCGAAACGAAAGCGGTCGATGCCGTCGGCATGTGCCCCTCACACCCCACGGCCCAGGATCTGCAACTTCGTTTCTCACTCGAGATGCTGGATGTCATCCACGAAGCAGACGGTATTTGGTTCGAACCTCGGGACGAGCATGGCGAGTGCCGCTGCGACGTCTGTCAACAACCAGTCGACAAGTTTGGTTCGAAGCAATACGGCCAGTCCGAAATGACGTTTCTCAAGAACTTCTGCAAGGCCTTGTGGTTGAAGCGGCCCGGCGCACAAATCGCCTGGCTCGTCGAACTCTACAAACCGAGCAAGATGCACAGCGAGGACCCCGCCTATTTTGCCCGCCTCAGAGAGATCGACGATCCTCGCCTGCGCTGGATTGTTGTCTGGGGTGCGTGGCAACTACCCGGACCAGGGGGCACGTATCTGCCTGCCGCTTACTTTTCGAGAAACAACATCTGGTGGAGCAAACCTTACGCGTCTTCGCTGGACACGATCCGGCAAGAGATCTTCCTGGCCGCGCAGCGGGGTTTTGTCGGATACGCACCCGCCTTCGAGCCTTGTTTTGGCGTCGACTACCACGGCCTTTCTATCCCCTACCCCACTGACAAACTTCCGTACGAATTGACCAGCTACGCTTTCCGCGAGTTTTGTTGGGATCCCGCCCAAACCCTGGCCCAATTCCGAGCGCGCATGAGGAATCGGTATTGTGGACCCAGCGGGTCGCTGCAACTGGTAGAGGATCTGATCTTTTTGCGTGCCTTTGCCATCCGTGGAACGTGGAACCAGAACACCTCGAACATGCTGACCCGAATGGCCGGTGAAATGGTTGGCTACGATGGAAAGCCGCTCGCCAACACCACGGTTGCCGGCGCATTGAAGGCGGCCAAAGCATACAACGAAGCGGACCGCAAAATAACCTATGCCCGGCTCACGCGTGAACTGCAAGCGTTACGGATGGTGCTGGCCCGTGATCTGCCTCTTTTAGTGCAAGTCGAGAATCGCTGCCGCGAGTTCGCCGCCATCGGCTCACCGCGTGAAATGAAGACGGCCAGGATGTGCCTCGAATTCATCGATCATACCCATCGCCTACTGCGCAAATCAGGTTTCACCACTGTCAAACAAGTCGATGAGGCATTGGCAGGAATCGCCACACGCTCGACCCAAGCACCATGCCGTTGATTACCAGCGAACGGGTTCAGCGCGCGTCCTCGAGGTCCGCGAAGTTTCGTCCTTCCTTTACCAGCCGTTGCAATAGCGGCGCCGGCTTCCACCAAAACCCCAGTTGTGCTTCGAACTCGCGGATCTTCGCCAAGATTTGGTCCAGACCGATCTGATCGGCGTGCCACATCGGACCGCCTCGATGTGCGGGAAACCCATAACCGTTTACGTACACCACGTCGATGTCCGTGGCGGACCGCGCATAGCCGCCCTCGAGGATCCTCGCCCCTTCGTTGATCAGTGCATAGAGCGTGCGTTCTTCCACTACGCGCGACCCGATCGTGCGCCGTTGAATACCCGCCCGACGGGCGCAGCGCCGCGCCAGTTCTTCCACCTCGGGGTCGGGTTCCGGCGTGCGACTCGCGACTGGGTAGCGATAAAATCCCCTGCCCGTCTTCTGGCCAAAACGTCCTAACTGCCACAGTTCGTCGGCAAGTGTCTGGGGCCGCATGTTCGCGGGCTGCAAGTGCTGATGTTCCTGGCGAATCCGCCACCCCACATCAAGACCCGTCAGGTCGGCTACCGCCAGAGGCCCCATCGCCATCCCAAACCCTACCAGGATTGAATCCAGTTCCGGCACCGGAAGACCCTCCTCGACCAGAAACTGGGCTTCGCGCTGATACGGCCCATACATCCGGTTGCCGACAAAGCCACGACCATTCCCAACCACCACACCCACCTTGCCTAAGCGTTTCGCCAGTCCTAAGGATGTCGCCACGACTTCGTCAGAGGTGCGTTTGCCCACGACGATCTCGAGTAACCTCATAACCGACGCAGGACTGAAAAAATGGTGGCCGATCACGGACTCGGGCCGGCTCGTGGCAGCTGCGATGTGGTCGATATCCAGCGTCGACGTATTGGTAGCTAGAATCGCGCCTGGTTGAACCACGTTGTCCAATTCAGCGAAGACCTCCCGTTTGAGATCCATCCCTTCCTAAACCGCCTCAACAACGATCCCCGCGCGGTCAAAACCGGCGTACCCACGGGTCGGCGATATCATGCCGCAGCGTCGTACCGCATCCTCCTCGGTCATACGGTCACGGCGGGCAGCTTTCCGGTAGGCATCACGAATCCGGGACATCGCACTCGCCATCCGCTCGTCATCCTGCTCTTGCAGCATCACCGGGATACCGGCATTCGCATAGGTCATGGCGATGCCTCTCCCTATCGTTCCCGCGCCCACCACGGCCGCCTCGATTAGCGCACCGCGCCGTCCGTTCCATTTGCCGGATCAGCTCCGCCATTTCCGCGATCTCCCCTGGCCCACGGTACACCGGGCGATCGCGGATCTTGACCAGCTTCTCCGCACACCGCGCCCATTGGCGTGCCGAGCGAACGCATGCCTTAATCAACTCTTGGGTACAAACTCGATCGACCAGCCCGTACTCTAAGGCCCGTTCCGCCGCCACCAACTCGCCACCCGCACACATCTCCGCCGCCCGCGCCAAGCCCACCAATCGCGGCAGGCGCTGCGTGCCACCAGCACCGGGAATCAACCCCAACTTGACTTCGGGCTGTCCCAGCCACGCACCCCACAACGCGACCCGATAATGACACGCCATGGCCAGCTCCAAACCGGCGCCCAACGCCACCCCATGCACCGCGCACACATACGGAAGCTGTGCGTTTTCGATCTGATTGAGCAGCGGATGGAGACCCTCTCCGCGTTCCTGGCGACCTGTGGTAAATTCTGCAAGCTCGCGGATATCCGCACCCGCCACAAATGCCCTGCCAGCACCCGCCACAACAACGGCCTGTACCGCCGGGTCGCCCTCAATCTCCCGCAGTACTTCTTGTAGCCGCCCCGCTACGCTGGTGCTCAATGCGTTAACCGGTGATTGTCGATCGTGACGATCGCCACCCCTTCGGCGTCCGCTCTTGTCACCCTTGAGCTCATACCCGCCTCCCCACGGACGCTCCCCCGCCAGCTCCGGCCCGGCGCCACGGAACAGTCGATCCCGCTCAGAAATAACCGCTAACACAATTCGAACAGCGCTGCCGCTCCCTGCCCTCCACCAATGCACATGGATACCACGCCGCGGGCCGCCTGACGCCGTTGCATGGCGTGCGCCAGTGTTCCCACCAGCCGCGAGCCAGTCATCCCAAACGGATGCCCAAGTGCAATAGAACCACCGTGGACATTCATTTTGCCCGGGTCGATGCCAAGTCGGTCGCGGCAATATGCCACCTGCACCGCAAACGCCTCATTCAATTCCCAGAGGTCAATGTCGCCAACTTTGAGCCCGTGCCTGGCCAGCAGTTTAGGAATTGCGAACACGGGGCCAATTCCCATTTCATCGGGTGCGCATCCGGCCACGGAAAACCCTCGAAATACCACAAGTGGACGGATACCCAATTCCTTCGCTCGGTCACGTGACATCAGTAGCGTGGCAGACGCGCCGTCTGACAATTGCGACGAATTCCCCGCAGTCACCGTGCCCTCGCCACTGGTCGAATCGAAATAGGGACGAAGCCCTGACAAGGCATCCAGGTTCGTATCTCGACGATTACACTCGTCCCGTTCGAACAGCACGGTTTCCCGCGCCACAATCTCGCCACTCTGCCGGTCAAGAAGTCCTCGCGCAACTTCCATGGGCGCCAGTTCCGCATCGAACACCCCCGCGTCCTGCGCTTGTGCTGTACGCTGCTGGCTGGTCAGCGCCACCTCGTCCTGTACCGCTCGTGATACTCGGTAGCGTTTCGCGACCACCTCGGCGGTATCGCCCATCGCCATATAGATCGCGGGACAATGCTCGACCAGCCACGAGTTGCGATGGGCCGTTGATGATCGAATCCCGCTAATCGACTCGACTCCACCACCGATCGCCGCGCTCACGCCCCCCGCTGCAATCGATCGCGCCGCCATGACGATCGCCTGCAAACCGGAGGCACAAAAACGGTTTACCGTAACAGCGGCCACATCGTGCGGAAACTGCGCTCGTAAGGCGGCGATCCGCGCGACATTCGAACCCTGTGCACCCTCCGGATACGCACAGCCGACGATCACATCTTCCAGTTCGGAGAGCGAAAGTTCCGGCACCTTGCAGACAACGTGTCGCAGACAATGGGCCAGCATGTCGTCCGGTCGTGTCAAATTGAACGACCCGCGAAATGACTTCGCCAAGGGAGTCCGGGAACTGGCCACCACCACCGCATCCACCATCGCATCGCTCCACAAACAAAACATATCGCCCAACGCATCAATGAGCGCCACGCCGTCTCGACTGGCTGCTGGTAGCCTACCAACCAGCGCCGCCCGGTGACAGAGACGTGTCAAGGGAGTCGCGAGCGTCGGTCCGCGTCCGCTGGGCGCGGTCCTATCTGCGGTCCATTTGTGCCGATTGGACCGTCCTGCGCTCCTATTCCAAATCACCAGCCCGAGAGAGCTGCCAAACCCACATAGGCTGACCGCTGGCTCAATCCGTGACGCTACTCGCCAAGATTGTTATTGACGCCGGGCGGATAAACTGGTCACAGTAGAGTGAAGCGTGCGCCTCACGTAGACCGGTGTGCGTCTTAACTCAATCGCTCCAACCAGGCGGGCCGTTTCCGCCACTGTCGGCAGCCACTTTCAACGCATTGCGAGTGTCGTCGTTACCCAACAATCAAGACGCCGCCGCCGAGCTCAGCCCGTCCGCGTCCCGCCAACAGGCGATTCACGTCAGCGTTACCAGCCCCCGCTTACAGTACCATCCCGCATCGCGCTCAACACTTTGTGGTTATCAACGGGCTTATCGAGATTCACGATGAAACACGTACCAACGGCTCCGGCATTGCGAGCCCGGTCAGGGCTGCCTAGAAGGCTGTGGATCGGCCCGCTGATCGCCCTCGCCCTGATCGTGCGGAACCCGCTTAGCGCTCACGACCCCGCAACCGGCCAGGACCCTTCCGCACCCGCGTTTTCACTTTTGGCGCAAGCCGCTGGTACCGCGCCGTGGACAATCCTCGACGTACCCGTGTTTGATGACGATCTCTACAAACTGGTCATCCGCTTTCTATTCAACGCGATTTTTCTGGCATTGGTCTTCCTCATTGCCACGAGCGCTGGGCGTTTGCGCCGCGCTTTCGCATTTCCGGTAATCATGATGAACCTGATGGCTTTTTTCATCTGCTTCACCATGAAGAAGCTCGACCTCGGGTTAGGAATGGCGCTCGGACTTTTCGCAATCTTCGCCGTCCTGCGCTACCGCACGCAATCCATACGCGTCAAGGAGATGACCTACCTATTCATTGGCATCGGCATTGCGGTCATCAACGCTCTGTCCAATAAGAAAACAAGTTACCTCGAACTATTGATGGTGAATTCCATCATTACGAGCGCCGCATTGCTGATCGAAGCATACATGGCCCGCGATCGGCGTGAACAACACACTGTGACCCACGATCGGATCGACTTATTGGCGCCTGACAAGCGCCCCGCGCTCATTGCCGACCTTTACCAGCGGACCGGTCTGGACATCACCGATATTGAAATCCAGCGGATCGACCTCCGCAACGACCGGGCGACACTGCTCATCACTTCCCGTGTTCAACAACAGCCGCAAACATCACCCGGCTCAGAAGAACGGTGACTTTAACGGCGGGACGCGTCTGCTGACTCGCCGGCGGACCCAACGCCGCGGCCATTTCCCCCGCTATTCTAACGATCGCAGATACGCCACCAGGTCAGCCAGCTGTTCAGGTGTCAGATTGTTGACCAGCCCCGCTGGCATCATCGATTCGGTCCGCTTCTGACGTTGTTCGATGTCCTTCTTCACGAGGCGTACCGGAATGCCGTCCGTCTGCCTCAAGTCGATCTTGTCAACACTCTCGCCGGTCACAAAACCAGTAAACACCTTGCCGCTTTCCATGACAAACAAATAGGACTCGAAGCCCTGCGCAAGCTTGGCGTTCGGATTAAGAACCGACTCGATCAACTCCCGTTTCTTGTAGCGTTTTCCGATGTCGACCAAGTGAGGGCCTTTGGGCACTTGCCCATCCGCGGTGGTATGGCATGCCTGGCAGGACTGTCGCTTAAAAAGCTCAGCGCCTCGCGTCTGATTCCCGCTCGCTTCCAGTGCTCGTTCCTGTACGCGCTCGATCTTGAGGTTCCCGATCAGGTTGGGGTTATCTGCCGCCACTTTCGGTAGTCGAATGGCAACGGGTGCAACCGTCTCTTGAGCCGCCGATACCACCTCCCTAAGACCCGCAAGCTTTACCTGGTGTCGGGCCAACTGCCTGCCGACGAATTTTGCAGTCTCCTGATCGGACTCCTTAAGATATCGCGTCAAGACGCCCTCGATACGGCTGCTTTCTGCCCACGGCTGTCGGTCGAAATAGGGACCGGTGCGGTCTGGCCGAGTACCCCACCAGCCGCCCTTGTATTCGCCCTCGCGAAAATAGAGGCGTACCAGTACCGTCAAGATCCGACGTCGCAAGGAGCCGTCACGAACCCGACTTAAGCGCGAAGCGAGTCCACGAACGACCTCTTTTTGATGCAGGGTCTTCAAGACTTGCAACGCTCCATCGGCGTAGGGTCCCGGTATGGCATCCAAGCAGATCTTGACAGCGTTGCAATCCGCCAGTGCACGCACCGCCAAATGCGGAATCACACGCCCCGGATCGGGTTGCTTGTACAACGGCTTGGCTGTCGGCTTGGGTTGATTCGGTGCACGCCGCGTCAATGGCAACATCGCCAGCCCCGCTTCGGCCCGTCCCAGCCGTCCCAGACAGATCAGCGCCTGTGCACGGACGCGAGGATTTGCGTCCTGCAGCGCCGCCACAAAAGGCGTCAACGGCAAATCGACGAGCCCCTCTTTACGATCGGTCAGAGCGCGCAGCGCAAACTCACGCACCG
Organism: Planctomycetaceae bacterium; assembly: GCA_002709225.1. GTDB lineage: Bacteria > Planctomycetota > Planctomycetia > Pirellulales > Pirellulaceae > UBA9264. Next base: position 80,101 of record PAQH01000007.1, on the reverse strand, counting down.
AATCATCCGACGCAAGTTGCAAGAGGCGTACGCGCGATCGACCGTCGCCGAATTGTGACAGCGTGTAGATCGCCGCCACCCGCCCATACAAGGGAAGCTTAGGGTCCCCCGCGGCCTGCGCGACTTTCGTCCACCTGTCCTCGGTACTACCACGCCTCAATAATTCACGCTGTGCATGCAACCGATAGGCGGCACTTGGCTCCCCAAAGTACGCGACTAACTGGGTATCGCTGGCGGTTTCCATATCCGGGAACGGCTGGGGGATAAAATCGATCGGAGTAATCTGAGCGACAAACCCGACATCCGGCCCCGTAAAGGCGAATTTGCCATTTTTCCAACTTGATACGTACATTCGCCCCGACCCGTCCATGTCGATGTCCGTAGGCCGCGGTATCTTCATAAACACCTCTTGATGTGCAGCGAAGGTTGGGCCACGTCGCGGTAAATTGTGTCGGTACACCTCACTCCGGCCCCAGTCACAGGTATACACGGCATCACCGAATGGTGCCGGCCAACGCAGGTCGTGGAGATACATCCCACCGCACCCAGAGCCACCCCCATAATCGGCCAGAGGCGGCAGGCTCTCTTCCGTGAAATTGAGATACAGTGATGGATAACCGTACTCGCCCGATTGAAAGATGTGACTCAGCCGAATATCCCAGCCGCCTCCATCATTCGTATTATCGCGCGTAAAAAGATTCATATAGGGATCGATGCAGACATCGAGGATGTTGCGTTGACCCCAATTATGAAACTCCATTTCAGTACCGTCGGGCCGCACCCGAACAATTCCGCCCCCCCGGCGGCCTAGTTTCCTCCCATCCTTACCGCGGGCTTCTGTAAAGCCAAAATCACCAACCGCGATATAGATCCAACCGTCGATACCCATGCGTATACCATTGGTAGTATGATCGGCACCGCGCCGAGAAATCTCATCCGTCGTCAATCCGGTGACCAAAATCTCGTTTCGATCAGCGGTTCCGTCCCGGTCGTCATCGTGAAACACACTCAACAACGGTGGATGCAACACCCATAGCGAACCGTTGTCGTAAATAAGTCCCCGTGGATGCTCCATGCGGGCAAACACATTCACCTGATCCGCCTCACCATCTCCGTCCGTATCGCGACATCGCAACACTCTACCACCACCCTCTTCCTTACCCAGCGAACCTTGCTCGTCGACTCCGACAAATACCTCTCCCGTGGCGGCGGCCGTCAAACAAACGGGATAAGTAACGACTGGTGGCGCACCAAACAGGGTTGCCTTGAACCCCCGCGGTACCTCAACACCAGCCAGCTGCTGCCGCACAGCCGGCGCCGCCGTCGCTTTCGGAAGCGGAGGAAGCCCCTCATCCGCGTAGGCCTCCAACTCCCAGAAACTGGCCCAATAGGCCGGCTTTGATCCGAGAAAGGTGACTCGTAAATGCCGTGTCTTTGGCGCGTCCACCTTGTGTGGAATGATTTGCGCACGGCGTTTGTTCATCGATTGGTCGACAATCACTTTCCATGACTTCGCATCGGCAGACGCTTCAATCCGATAGCGATAGATTGCGTCCTTCTTCTCCCAGTGAATGCGCAGGGACCGGACGTCCTGAGGCGTACCGAGATCGACCCGCCAGGACTCTCCCACCTGGCCACCCTGGGCACACCAGCGCGTTGACAAGTCTCCGTCGATCGCATGGCGGGCAAAATTGCGCTTATTGGACTCTTCACTGCTGGCGCGCGCTTGTCCGCCACGCAGCAAGTTCCCAGCGCCGCAACACTTGACCACCAGTGGTTTGCCAACCGAAGGGTGTGCAGAAGGCGTCTGGACCGGCGCACTCGCCAATTTCTTGAACTCCGCATCCTGAGGCCCTGTCGTTCGCCGAAAATCACCTACGGGATCTTTACCACAGGCCCAAAGCAATCCCTTGGTGACCACGTCCAGATAAACCGGTTCGACCATTGTGGCGTTGTGATGTCCAATGGTGGTGGCGAAGACTTTCCCTTTGCCATACTGATTTATCCAGATACAAACCTGCGGCTGCTGATCCCGTTTTCGCTTGGCGTGCGCCAGCGGCGTGGCGGTGTCAAACAACTTGACGGCGTGATACAGCTCACCCTGGGGTGTCGTAAAACGTTCACCAAAAGTCCCCATGATCGGGTGATTCGGCCGCAGGTTATCGACCGTATACGCGTACTTCGGACCGTGGCCGGGCGACTGCACACCCACAAACTCGAACCACTGATCATCACCGGTCCGATAGCAATGCATCGCACAGTGAATCAAAACAGCCGGAACTCCCTCGCGATGCGGCCGAATGATACGTTCCACGAATTCCTTATCGCGAACGTCCGCAAAGCACTCGTTGTGAACGACGACGTCGAAACCTCTCGACCATTCGGGATCGCGGTAAAGGGGGATTTTAGTGTTGGTGGTCGCGCCCCCTTGATTCACCACGGTCCATACCACATCCGCGCGCGCCGAAATTCCACGTGTCAGGATGCGCTGCTGCCTGGCGTAATCGTGACAGCACCCCCCCGTCACCAAGAGCGCCTGCAACGGCCGGTCGGCCGCCGCCTCCTGTGCGCCGCGTGATGCGTGCTTGGGACCTGCCGCCAGGCCGCTGCCGGTTATCGTCATGAACGCCATACCACTTAGCAGCAGATATTTGGTCACCTGCTTGACTCCTGTAGTGAAATATCGCATGCGTCCTCTCCCTCGGGTTTCACCCTATTCCGCCTGACCTTCCCCCTCCTACCACTCGCCGCACCTCCGATATTAGCTACACCGCGCGCCCCGGCACCTCACCGGAACCACCTTCGGCTAGGCGTGTCTCGCGCCCATTCGCTGAGGCATCCCAGCCGCCCCAACCGAACGCCTTGTGTTGGTTACCAGTCACGCTTGGACTACGGTGACCCAATATACCGTGCTGATGCAGTGGACGCATATCCGCATTTACCAGCTCAACGGACCTGATCTTCACCGTGGCGGTCGGTTGCGACGTAGCAGCCATCGCCGCAAGCATCTCCACGGCGACTCTTCCCGGATCGTCACGCGACTTACTTACCGACCCGACACGGAGGAAGGTCGCCAGCTCGATGGCTATCCAGGCTCTTCGGCGCAGGGATCACGTCCCGGCTCCCAACCCCCGACCAGGCAGAACGGACAGATTTCAGGATCTGTCGCCAGGGGTTCCTCGTCATCCGAACGATAGGCGACCGTCTCTCTGTACCCACAATCCACACAGCGCAATTCCCACGACCAGATCGACAGGTCGTCGCGTGTAAAACGATTGAACCGGCAGCGCAACGGACACGCTTCTCGCCCATCCTCAATTTGGCACTGACCGCGTGGTGGCTTACGTGGAGGCATACCCGGTTTTACCCCATCGTCCCACCGCCGTCGAGCGTTCTCGCCGCGACTCCTGAACACAGGCGCTAGTCCATCACCGCCGTCACGAACGCGCCTCGGTCTCAAGAAACTCTCCTGTCAGCTTCAGCAGGGAACGATAAAATGCAGTCCGAGCACGCTCCTGCGCGGCAACCAAGAGGGGCTCCGGCCACGATAAATGCGCGGAGTAAAACGCGTTCGCCACTTCCTCGACAATCTGCGTCTCGCCCGCAATGCTCCCCCCCAGCAGATGTCCCATGAGATCAAGTTGCAAGCCGAGATGGTCCAACATGCCGCCGGGTAAAACCTCAGAGGGGTCGTAGCGAACTACTTCCGCAAACCCCAGCATCGAATTGCCTGCCTCCCCTTCAAACTGCCCCGTCTCCCAGACGGATTGGTAGGGAGGACAATGCTGGGATGGCCCCAGAAACAACTGGCAAAAGTCGACTGCAAGATCCTCGACGGTCTCCCCTGTCACCAGAGTTGGTACCACGCCACCAGCGTTCTCAAACGCGGCACCTAGGTCGCCACGACCGAGTTGGTTCAAAAGCAGGGTGTCAACCTCCTGCAACCAGAGGCGGCCCAACAAACGATAGACGCCGCTGCGCCCTGCGTTTTCCTGAGGAGTCGGCACTGGCACGATCACCCTAGTTTGCGAATACGGACCACCGTATCGTGAAACGCCTGTTGACCACTAACGGGATCAGGCGCAATAGGCATGAGGCGGTTCTGATTCCATCCGTTGCCAGTATTGCGCTGCCATTTGCCGGGATCGCCAGCCGATTTATCCTCCCACCACATGTTCCTTTCCCAGTCCGCGTCACGGTACGTCTGACCATCACTGCCCAGGAGTGCACCCGTCTCCGCGGGCCGCTGTCTGGCCTGCGCGACGCTTGTGTACTGCCAGTGCCCGCAACTATTGCTCATCGCGATGGCCTGCGGATGTATCCCCTGCATAATCACCACGGGTACACGCATCGTGGAAATCACCCGGCGTCCCTCTTCCTCCGGAAGGTCCGCGCGTTTCAGATGCGGGGATTGTCGTTCAAGTTCTGCCGAGTAGTACGAGGTAATTTCGATCCAATCACCGTCCTCCAACCCATGCTGTTCGGCAGTCCGTGGATTCAACCACGCCGGATTGGAATGAACAATTTCCGCGAGCCATTTGAGATTCATGGTGCGGCCGTGATTGTGAACGTTCCACTTGAAACTCGTCATCACCAGTTCATCGTCAGCCAACCCGGTATGTTCCTGCGGCTGAAACCACGAAGGCATCGGGTCCACTTCCAGATCATGTCCCTGATGGTTAGCATGCCGATTGCGAGTACGCGTCATTCCACTTTGCGCAATCAACTCCGAACAATCCTGGTTTCTGCCAATTTTTTGCACGAACAAACTGCGGATTTCGAATTTCCTGCTAGGAGTCTTGAACCCGCGCACCGGCCGCCCATCCTGCATAATGCCGATGCCTACGCCATCTTTCATGATGACGCCCGTGTCAGGATCGACCTCGGCGTCGCGCATGTCTCCGGGTTCCACATCCCGATTGTAGGGCTCGTAAAACGGTTCCCGGTCTTCTTCCCAGGCTCCCTCTTCGAGAAGTCGTTCGAGACCACCTTTACCCGTCTGCGGATTCTCCGGAACCGCAGACGCCCATTGCTGCATGTACTCCTCAACCGACTCCTGATACCACTCTTCCATGCCGCCACCGATCCGGCGGGCTAACTCCGGGAAAAACTCGCGGACATCGCGAGCCTCACCAAGCGGCTTCACCATCGGCGTCCGTAGGCCGACGTAGGGACGCAAATTGTACGACCCGCGGGCATCCAAATCCCACCGTTCCAGGTAGGTTGCCCAGGGGAGCACAATGTCCGCGTAATGTGCTGTTTCGTTGTAGAAACAGTTGATACAGACGTGGAAGTTGATCAACTCCTCATCGGTCAAGACCTGCTGCGTAAGACTCTCCTCCGGCCAAGTCAGAGGTGAATCAAGGTTATAGGTCATATAGGCCTGCAGTTTTGCCCGCCCCTGCAACAGATAGAGGTAAACCAACTCGCCCACACGCATTCGCCGCCATACGTTGGCCAATGGATACTCGGGCGGGTCCTCCAATACGCTCCACGTCTTGGCGCCCGGCGGCATCTGCGGTGTCTTCACTACGGGATCCAATCCCCCCCAGGGCGACCAGCACCAGCCGCCTTTGCGGCCCACGCTACCAACGATCGCATTAAGCAACACGATCGCTCGGTCGTTGTAGTACCCATTGATGTGCGCCGAACTGCCTCGATTACACATCGTCGTGCATGCCGGCGCCGCAGCGGCGAACTCCCTGGCAATCCGCTGAATGGCATCTGCTGGAACGCCGCTAACGTTTTCTGCCCACTCTGGCGTATATTCTGCCAGTTGCTCCCGCAACTCCTCCGCCGTGACGTTGGTCCAATCCTCGAGAAACCGTTCGTCATGCAACCCCTCTTCCAGAATCACGTGGTTCATCGCCAAAGCGATCGCTCCATCCGTTCCCGGAAACGGCGCAAACCACTCATCACTCGCGCCGGCGGTGTTCGAAAGCCGCACATCAAAGGTCACCAACTTGGCGCCGTTACGGAACCGTCCATTCTGAATCCGGGTGGCGAACGGGACATGCCCCTGATGTGCCTCAAATGCATTCGAGCCGAAATTCAAGATATACTTCGAATGCTCAACATCATTGAGATCCCAATCGCTCTCCCACAGATAGGTCAGATTGGCTGCCCGCCGGTTTCCTGAACAGAGTGCTCTGTGACTCAGCTGCGTCTTGGTTCCATAAGCGTCAAGAAACCGCTTGAGCGCGTCCTTGCTCCGCTGCCTGCCCTGGTGAAACGCAAACTCCTCGGGGTGCCCGCTCTCGCGTACCGCCTTCAATTTCACGGCGATCTCGTCAAGCGCCGCATCCCAGCTGATCCGTTTCCACTTGCCCTCTCCGCGCTTCCCTACTCGCTTCAACGGAAAGAGCAGCCGTTCCGGATGATAGAGATGATTGAGACCGGCGTGCCCCCGCGCGCATAAATGCCCCCGACTGTTCGGGTCGTTGGGATTTCCCTCAATCTTGATCAGGCGCTCATTTTTGACATAGCCGACAATGCCACAGACCGTGCTGCACAACTGGCACATCCCCGGCACCTTCTTGGCACCCTGGTACTTGGTACGGTCCGGCCAATTCCGTTTGGCTAGTGGGCCCGGTAGCCGACACACGCCGGGCATCGCACCAAACTCTCCCAGTTCGTACGCCTCGCCCTTGATCCGCTTCCATTTTTCCAGGTCGATTCCCCGTCGGTCCGCCTGACCCTCGACCTTCCCCTGCTCAACCTCTGCCGTTTGCTGGGAGTCCTGAGACCGGCAGCCAGACAGCCCTGATCCTGCCGCGGCCAACCCCAGGGCCAAAAAACGACGTCGCGCTCGCCGCTGTGTATTCAAGCGTCACCCCCGCGTGTCGAGCGCGATTCCGTGACGTCAGCTGGTGCGGCCGACTCGTCTTGCGCCCAGTTGTAGATATTGTACGCCTCGGGGTTATACGACTCCCCCTCACGTGGCAAGTGTTCTTCTACTTCGACCGGCGCCGGTCCCGCGAACCACATCCGGGGCCGTGTCTGCTTCTCCGGTCGTATTTGTTGCAATCCCCCCTCCACGTCAGCCGCCGCACGCAACGCCTTACTGACGCTCGATTCAGGATCATTGAGATCGCCGAAATGCAACGCCTCTGAAGGACACGTCGGGACACAAGCTGGCTCCATCCCCGCTTCCGCGCGGTGGTAACAGTTGTGGCACTTCACCGCCTGCTTGGCGACCGGGTCAAGGTAGATGGCGCCATAGGGACAAACCTCCACACAGGTCCCGTGCCCACAACAGATGTTGTAGTCAATCGCCACGGTGCCCCCGGCCTCCTTATGCAACGCCCCACACGGACACGCTTTGATACAGGGTGCATCTTCACAGTGCTGGCACGACATCGGCATAAACACCCGCGCCACCTGCGGATAGGTACCAACGTCTTGGTAAAACGTCTGACGAATGTAGTTGCCCAACGGGACGTCGTTCTCAGCTTTGCAGCTGACCTCACAGGCATGACAACCAAAACACCGACGTGTATCGACAAACCACCCGAACTTTATCCCATCGTCCGGCGCCTTCATTCGATCACGCCAGAATTCCTCCGGCTGCTGTTTCCCGTCGCCTCCCGCCTGCTGCCCCTCCGTCGACAAAATAGGCAACAGCGAGCCTGCGGCGGCCGCGGTCATGAACGCGCGTCGATCACCTGATTGTTCGGCCATCAAGAAACACCTTGCCGGCGACACGGCAAATCGGGATCCGGTTTATCGCGTCTTCTCTGCCGATTCATCCACAAAAGAAAAACGCAACGCAACGTCCTTCTTATCCAGCGGACGTCCATCAGCTTCCAGATACGGGTAAACGAAATAGTTGAGCGGGGGTGCTACCTGCCGTGGCACCAGAACGATGTCACGACCCGTAGTAAAACTGACGCGATTTTCCGTCAGGTTACCGAAAAAGTAATCCTTTTTCTCCGGATGCTTGTCGGCTTCCGAAATGTCGACGGGGACCCAACCCCGCGTGGCCGAATGAAACAAGGCCCAACAATGGTATCCGCCAATCGCACCCGCACCGCGTTTGACAGGCAGGGGGAACCCAATCTCAAACCGGGCAGGCATGCCGCGATTACGGGCCAAGGATATAAACAGGCTATGAAAATCCGTACAGTTTCCATAGCGGCTGTCGCACACCCAGAGCACGTCGCCATTCCCGTATCCGGGCTCTGACTTATCATACCGCACGTGCTCGTCGACACGATTGTAGAGTTTCCGTGCCATCTCCAACGAATCGGAACCCTTCACAACCCCCTTGACCAACGCAGCCACTTTCGCACCCTGCACCGGCACGCGACGATTTGCAGCCAAAAACAACCGCTTTTGTTGCGCAGTCAATTTCACTTTTGCGCCCGTTTTCGCCAGTCCGCGAACCTCCTGCCGCCGCACGCGGTACTGCAGGGAAAACGTCACTTGGCCGGAACCGGGCGCAGGCATCTCGAAGAAGACCATTTTGTTGCCATATCTTTCATCCTTGCCCGTGGTTCCGGGTGCTGGCAACTTCCTGTCCAATTCAGTGACCTGTTGGTACGCTGTCGTCTGCGGCACGGGAATCCACACACGCAGTTGCGCGCCGGCAGCCAACCCGGTCACCTCGGCGCCATAATGCAACGTGAAGGTGCGTTCTCGGGGCGCGGCAGCCGTCACCACCGCAGCCAACACAGCCACCATCGAAAGGCCCGCCACCGACTCCAGCAGGCCCTTCGTGACTGCACGACCTCGGCAGCGAAACGCCCTATCCGCTGCCACCCGCGATCTCGCCATCGGCGTCATCCTGTTTACCCAGTTATTCCAACCGTTGTCCAAACCGCCCACCGACCCATAAATTTTCATTATGATAGGAACCGGGCACATTAGCACAATCGATCGCCCAGCTCAACTCGTACTCAACCCAAATTAGGGGTAGCCAGGCGCGACTTTGTCCTTCACCCTCGAGCGGTAAGATAATGCTATGGAGCTGCGTCACCTCACATCCTTTTCGGCGGTCGCAGAACAACGGAGCTTTACCCAAGCCGCTACGCGTTTGGGAGTTACCCAGGCCGCCGTCAGTCAGCAGGTAGCATCCCTGGAAAAGGAACTCAAAGTTCGGCTTTTTGTGCGGCACCCCAAGGGCGTCCAACTCACAGAACCCGGGGCGCGTCTCTATAGCTATGCGCAACAGATCCTGGAACTGCTTGACAAGGCCACCACCGAACTAGGGCGGACCCCAGCTACCATCTCAGGCGAATTAAGGATCGCCGCCAGCACCGCACCAGCCGAGTCACTCCTCCCGGAATTGCTGGCGCAATTTCGCGAGCGATTTCCTCGCGCCACCGAATCGCTGGCCGTCACTGACAGCAGTGTCGCCGCCGCCGCCGTCGACGCGGGTGACGCCGACATCGGTTTTGTGGGTGACCTCCCCGGCAACTCCACGCTCCAGGCTACCACTGTTGCCAGCGATGACCTGTGCCTGGTCACAGCCATCGACCATCCCTGGGCCACGCGGCGACGCACCACCCTTAAGCAGCTCAGCCAGGAACCATTTATCGTTCGCGAACAGGGATCGGGTAGTCGGCGTTGCATCGAACGCGCCCTCGAAAAACAGGGAATATCACCCACGAGTCTCTCGATCGTGATGGAAGCCAACAACAACCGCGCCATCCACGACGCCGTCGCGCGGCGGGTTGGCGTGGCGTTCCTCTCCAGTTACAGCGCCGCAACAAGTGGCCAGGTGGTGACCGTTACCGTACGAGGTTTTCAGCCTCGCCGAAATATCCTCCTGGTTCACAGCCGGCGACGCGCCTTGCCTGGAGTCGCCCGCGCGTTCTTGACCTTTGTTGACAACTGGAAAACAACACAAACGAACTTGCCGCCTCTTTAGTCAACATGCAAGATCGCACTCCCTGAATGGCTGTTAAACTCGGGAGCATACAGACATTGAATCTGAGCGTGGCCCATCTGATAGCGGCCACGGTGTTGCACACGTACCGCGTACTCAAAGACGTACGTCCCTTTCGGCAGGTAATCAATGTAGAAGTGCCCGGCCGTGTCTTGCATTGACTGATAATAGTACAGGCCGTCTTGGTAATGATACCGAGATAACACCGCGACCGGTTCCGTGCCGCTCCCACGCTGGTCCTTCAGGTAGACAAATTCCATGTCGCGATCGGTACGCAACACCAGGCGACAGACTAGCTGTTCCCCGACATGCGCGCGACCACGCACTTTCTCAAGCAATGGCCCCTCCTTGGAGTTCACCTTGCGGTACACCGTCTTCTCCAACTTTAACGGCGTACGTCGATACGACCGCACTTTGTCAATCTCCTCCAGGTATTGCCAATGCAGACTGCCCCAGGCGACCCCCTGGTCCGTTTTCTCCACCGTCACCTTCCCAAGATCCGGGCTCACTTCGGTCCGCGCAAACCGACGTTCATAGAATCCTGTCCCTGCTTCGGCGCCACCCGTTTCGACCCTTTGTCCACCCAACGAAACAGCAACGGCCGCGTTCGGCTTCAGCAGATCATTCCCCCGCAATAACAGGGCATAAATCGCGTCCGCGGTGGACCTATTCGTTCGCCATGCCTGTGTCTGCTTTTGCTTAAGCAGCCAGACTTTACATTCTTCAACAGCCCGCGCGTCTCCCATAATTTCATCGAAGGCTTCGATCATCACCGCCTGGGTCTCGATAGGAGCCCGGTACCACCACCAGGAAATCTCCCCTTCTCGCCAGAATCTGCCAAGTTCCGGATCGTGGCGACTGCGTTGTTTGATCGATCGCATGATCGCCCGTGCCGTCTCTCGGTCATTCAGCCGCCGCAGTGCCAGGGCAATTTGCGCCTGACTTTGCCGGTGCGCCAGTGCCAGCCAATGCTTGCGAGCCTGTCCGACGAAATAGTCAAACGCTTCGCGGTGGGCGGCTGCCACTGGAGTCTCCTCCAGAAAGAAGCTGCGCCCATAAAGATACAGTGCGATCCGGGGGGACAAATTCACTTTTGACCTGTCCGTTAACGTGCGATAACGCCGCAGTAACCAGCCGTCCAACCATTTTATGGCTTTGGGTCCCGCCGCGATCTCCAGTTCAACTCCGAGGTGCCGCAGCCGTCCTATTCCAGTCACGATATAGAGAGTGATGTAGTCGTTGGCGGGACCATCGGGCAACCACGACCAGGCACCATCCGGCCGCTGATGCCGCGTCAACTCCAAGGACGCACGGGCAACTTCCCGTTGCATTCGATTATCGTCAAAAAGGACGCCAACACGCCGTCGCGACTGGCTTTCGGTTTCTGCTTGCTGGACCCACGGCGTCTCCGCCAACGCCACCGTTTTTATTTCCTCATTTTGTTCCAAGGGACTATCCAATGCCTCTGTTTCCCGCCAGCGCGCAAAGACTCTCCGGATACGGGGCTCACTGTTGGCGATATGACGACCCAACGCATTGGCATAGAGACGGTTCCACACGGCATCGATATTTTTGTGGGGCTCCCCCATCAAATAGGGAAGTGACATCACGGCATACCACGCAGGATTGGAGACCATCTGCAACGTCAACGACTGATGGCGCAGCGTCTCGGATTCGCCCGCCCCGGCAAGTCGTTGGAACGTAAAGTTGCGAGTCCGCTTCCCGCGAATCGGCAAAGGCAGTGATTCAATCACCAGAGTTTTCCGTGACAAGACAGGCAAAAAACCCTCTTCGCCATCCGATAACCGCCCCGTCGACCCGACGGCCTTGTACGTCAAGAAACCGATAGCGTCCGGAATTTTGACGCGCCATGAGAGGGTCGCTGATTCGTCTGCGGCCACATCGAATGCGCGTGTGGTTTCGTCATTCTGCAACTCCGCATCAACGGCGTCGCCGGTCCCCGCAGCGGCAAAACTCAAGCGGACCGATCCTGCCTGACGCGCCGCTGATTGGTTACTGACCTTAACGGTAAACTCGATTACGTCACCTTCGCGGACAAACCTGGGCGGATTGGGTTCCACCATCAGCTCTTTCGACGTCACCACCTGGTCTTCTAGATACCCGCCACGCAAGCTCGAATCATGCGCAAATGCCATGAATTTCCATTCCGTCAGGGCTGCGGGCATCGAAAATTCCATCCGTACGTGACCGTCTTTACCTGCCAACAGGTGCGGAAAGAAAAAGGCCGTTTCTTGCAGGTTGGTACGCGCCGACACCTGTGACAAGTCCACGGCCGCGGGTCCGGCATCCCCAGCACCATCCGCTTCGGCTGACATCATTTCCATCTGAGGCACCGCCCCTTTGGGCGCTGCCGCCATCGCATCCGCAACAACCCCGCCCATGGCGCGTCGCCCTCGCGCCAAACCACGAAACCGGTTCGCGCCGCCACGCACGAATCCGGGCGAGGGGAGGGGAACCGGGAACACGGCAGCAGCCCTGTCGCCGCGCCGGGGGAATTGGTACCCCTGAAAGTGACTGACAATCTCTTGCGGAAAGGCGTAATATGTCAGCGTGCCATCGCGTTCATCACGATTCCATTCTCCTTGCAAGCGACCGAGGGATTTCAGCTGATTCTCAAATCGCCCCGGCACCACGAGGCGCGCCTGGCGAAACACGCTAAATCGCTGTATCCAACGATGTCCCGCAAACGCGTCTAACGACGCATCGTACAGAGTGGCCACCATTTCGACCGCCGCCTGCTCCGCCCCCGGACCGCGCACCACTGCCGTCCAGGTTTCCTGCTGTGCGGGTTCTAGTTTTGATCGAAAACGTTCCCATTCAACCGAAAGCTCCTTGTTTTCCCAGGGCACCGCGATTTTCCGCGCATGCAGGTAAGCGCGATTTTCTCGCACCATAGTAACCCGCACCGACAAACCGCCCCGATGGGCTTCCTTAATCGCCTGTTTGATCCGAACCTGGGTTTGCTCCGCGCCGGTCCAGTAGCGTGCCAGCCACTCTCCTCGGTGTTCAATCTCTACAAACGCGCGCGCGCGATCGTAACCACTGCCCCAGACCGCCACGAACTCTTCCCCCGGTTGCAACGACCAAGTGGGAGCCGCCAGCACATCAGCCACTTTGATGTCTAAGCGGTCCGCAGACGGATCCAGCACACGCAATTGCATTTCCGCCTTGACGGGTTTGCCAAAACGGTCCTGAGTCTGAAACACCGCCTGATACACTCCCGTCGGCAGTTTCACCTGCGCCGTACGGTTTCCGTCGGCACCCGTCGATACCCCTTCCTCGAAAACCAAAGCACCCAGTGGCCAGCTCGCGGGATCCGGGCCGAGGGCGCGTTCTTCAGCTTCCTTTGCTAGCGGGCCCGGAGATTCCCACTCCGCACGCACCACACGCTCGGGCTGCTGCAGCCGAAACACCCGCAACACCCCTTCCGCCGATTGCCCCAAGTCATCCAGCGTACTGGTACGTACACGTATCGCCACCGGTGCGCGAGTAGTTTGCCACTGCGTCGCATTAAGCGACGCCTGCAGCGCCGCATACCCAAGATTGACCACACGTGCCATCGAACGCGTCTCCCCTGTGGGCGAAGTCACATCGGCGGACACTCGAAACTGAAAGATGGGTGCCCCCTCTGCGGCAACGGTGAGGTCGGGCTGGGCGGAAAAACGAAACTTGAAGCTCCCGTCCGCGGCAGTGCGGCCTCGTCCATGAGCGATTTCCCGAGTTCCTCGTCCGCCGGGAAATGGTGGGAGCACGCGACCTGCATAACGCCACCAAGGTGGAAAACGCACCTCCCGGACAACCCGCCACCGAACCTGGCCTCCGTCCACCGGAGCGCCCGTGTAGTTGACCGCCCGGCCGGCAATTTCCACATTCGCGCCCAATTTTGCGGCCTGAGGTGGCGCCATCTTCACCTGGAATTTTGGTCGCTTATATTCCTCCACCCGGACTTGTGTACTACCCCGCGGCTCACCCTCGACGCGAAGCGTCATCCCGCCGCGGAGCCCATCACGCGGAGCCGTAAAGCTGCCGCTGAACGACCCGTGATCATTGGTGCGGTGCGTACGACGTGTTATCTGCTTCCCATTGGACCCCAACAGCAGCACTGTCACTTTTTGGTCCGCCAGCACACCGTACTGATTGTCACTTTGATCTGCCCGGACGCAGAGCCCCTTGTAGCGTACGGTCTGCCCAGGGCGATAGAGCGTTCGGTCCGTGAAAAAATAGGTGCGCTGCAAACTCCGGCGTTGACGACGGCGCCCACCGGCGCTGTAGTATCCACTACTTCCAAGCACGTCCTTGTTGTGCGACGCGTGCAACACCACGTTCTTGCGCGCCTCCAGCGCGAAGCGAAACAGACCGTGCTCGTCGCTGGTCGTCTGGCCATGCAGAACCCAACCCGCCCGTTCACGACGCCAGAGTCGGACTACCGCTTCCACCACCGGATCGCCACTTTCCGCATCCAGGACAAAGCCGTCAAGGTCGTTGGCACCAAACTGGCTCCGCACGACCAGCGCCAGCCGGCTCACCCACACGTCCGTGATATCAACCTGATTGCCGTTCGCACGGAACGTCTCCTCAGCACTCGAGATCAAGAAGTAGGAGCCAGGAGCCAATTTTTCCGGAACAGCCACTTTGCGCCGCCGCGTGCGATAGTCCACCGTCGCCGGCAACTCTTGCGACCAGGCCAACACCGGCTCCTTATCCAAAAGCGCCTGCCGCTGCCGAGGGTCCAGCTGTTCCGGTCGGCCGCTCCCTTTAAGCCGCTCCTCCCAGTCATAGCGCACCACTCGAAAAAACACTTGCCGCAAATTCCGATAAGATACCTGAACCACGCTCTTCGGTCGGCTCCATACCCGCTCGGTCGACACCTGTAGCGACGGTGCCTCAATCTCCTTGATCAGGTTATGGCACCGTCGGCCTCCCACGCTATCGGGAAAACGGGTCTTACCTTGCAGCGCTGTGGCGTGCGCTCGCGCCGCTTGGCCAGCGCGAGACCAGGATTCTGCCAGACGGTACTGAGCCCTCGCCGAGATGGGATGCTCACCATTCATTTCCACGAACCGCTTTAACGCCGCCTGGTAGCGGGCAGTTTTCGATTCACCAAAAGCCTGATTGTTACCGAACTGTAAACGCAGCAGGTCGACATCAAGATACGCGCTACGATCTACATCCTCACGGTGAAACCGGAGCAATTTCTGATACAGGTGGAGCGCCTTGACCAGCGGCGAGTTCGACTCGGTTGACTCGATTTCCCAGCGTTCGAATTCCTCGGCTGTCCCGAAAATCGGTGAGTCACTAGAAACATCAAAGGCGTCTTCCGGCCGCGCCGCCGCCTGTTCACCCGAGCTGTAGAAACTGATGGCTTCGTGGGCCAGGAAGTCGAAAAGTGTTGGTCGGTAACTCGTCGGGCTGTTCCCTTTCACCAGCAACGCATCGAACTGGTTCACGGAGATTGATTGCAGCAGTTCTTCGTCCGCCAGCGCCATCTCCAACTGCAAATCGATTTCTCGAAAAATCCGCGTCAAGTCCCAGGTTGTAAAATCCTTTCCCGGGGGTTCGGCTGTGGCGGTGCGTTGCAGGAAACGAAAGCGATTCTGCTGAAAATAGTGCCAGTACCAACGTGCCAGTATCGCCCTCAGCGGAGCCTGCATCACTGCTGGTGAACGGGCGGTTTCCGCTTGTAGCCGTTTGATCTTCGCTTCGGCACGGTTGCCGTCGATTACCCCTTGCAAGGCAATCCTGCGGCCAATGGCTTTCACCGCATCACCATAAGCCTTGTCCTTGAGCGCCCCCTGCAGCACGACCTGGAGGTTCTTGATAGCCGTTTTCGGTAGTCCCTGGCGGACCGCCTCTTCGACCGCTTTCCATTCCGCTTCCCGTGTCGCGGCCAGAGTCCATTCCGCCACTCCGACGGATGCCAGAACAACGACCAAGCAAGCGTACCATCTCAGCATAACATGCTCCTCAAATCCAAGCTTACCGATCCGCACGCGTCGCATCGTCCCGCGCGACAACTGTGTTAACTCTCTTCACTTACCGGCTCGTGGAAGTTCGCAGTCACTTTCTCCATGGACGCATAAGGTCCATGGACGCATAGGTACGTCGCTGGTTCCCTCACAAACCATGAACAATGGTCGTTTCCCACAGACCTCACGCCTTCCGTTGTCATCCATGAACAACACGCTACGTTTGTACCAGACTTCCCTTGCCGCGTCGCGGTAAACCCAACCCGGCCGGGGCCGAGCAATGATTCCCCCCCTGTCTGGAACTACCGGAGGCGATCTCCTTCTTGCCACTCCGCGTTACCGTCTCATCGCTCCCATTTCCAGGCCGCCGCACCGAAACAGCTATCACGGCCGACCGAGGTGCCGCTGCATGAAGGCTTTTGCCGCGCCGTACGCGGCGTCGCTGCGCTGGGGATCACCGCCACCCAGACCGTGCTCTCCCCCAGTTATCGAGATCAACTGGTGTTCGATGTTCAGCGTTCGCAGCCCAGCTGCCATCAGCACTAATTGTTGGTAAGGAACGTCCGTGTCCTTGGTTCCGTGAAGCAACAAACTGGGCGGGTATTCCGCGGTCAAATTATTTAACGGCAGAGAGGGATAACATTTCTCTGACGTCTTGTGCGGATCCCAGGTCGATACCTGCTGAGGCCAGATACCATGCTTGCGACAATAACGGTAACAGATTCCACCGTCGCCGTCGCGGTCGCCCTCAGACGCAATCGGAGGACCATCCACCTGCTTGATGACAACGTCGAAACTACTGTCTGTCTGGTGTCTCTGGTGTGGGCTGGGCTGGCTGTACCAATCCCCAATCAGATCGCCATACCCCCAAAAGGAGACCAACGCGGTAGGACGCGGTGAGGCGCGAAAGCCGGCGGTCAGCGTCAAATACCCGCCGGCCGAGCTGCCCATTACGACAAGTTTGCTGGTGTCGCCGTTGAAGCGTCGCGGACCTTCCGCGCGCACCCAGACAATCGCATCCTGGAGATCTTCGATAATGGCGGGCAGCTTCGTCTCAGGCGCCAGTCGGTAGTCGATCGAAACCAGCGCGTACCCGGCCTCCAGCATGTCTTTGTTGACGCGACTGTTGATTCCAGTACGCCCCCCCTAATTAGCGCGCCACCGTGAATCCAAATCACCACAGGTCGGGTTCGTGTATCGTCGGCCCAGTGCACGTCGAGTTTGATGGGTAAACCACCAACCCGCTTGTAGGTAAACGTATTCACTCGTATTCGTTCCCGTGCGGACCAAGCTAACGTGGGCGTTACACCACCCGGCACATCCGGCGATCACCTGACGACGATCCCAGAATCCCATCTCACCTCTCCTTTGTTGGCCACCGCCCGACGGTAACTCCTAGTGAATCTGTTCACGGATGTCGATGAGATGCAACTGCCGACCTTGCCCACTAACCGGCGCATCGATACAGACCAAGGAACCGTCTCGACTGCTCCGCGGATGCGTATCCACGCGCCATTCTCCAGTGTAAATTGCTGGCAAATGAAACTGGCCCAGATCAATGCGTCGCCTACTTTCCACGTGAAACAGGTGCGGAGTCTGCATCCGATCCGCCCCTTGCGGATACGTGTCATTAAGGATCCATTCCGCACCGGGCAAGTAGCTGAGGTGTCCCGAGGGATCCAACACGCCGTGGCCCACAGCCCGGACCGAACCACCTTCACGGTCTTCAAACAGGAAGTTGTTCCAATTCGGCTCTCCCAACAATCCGCGCGACTGCGCCAAGATGTGACCGTTGTCACGCCAGATAAAGTGCGACGCGTAGCCATTGGGAATCACGATGCGCAAGTCACTTCCGTCCGGACGCGCAGTAACCAGCCGTGTCAACCTCCGTCCGTTTGGATAACGCCAGCGGTGCAACGCGATAAATCGCGACCCATCAGGGCTGTAGAGCAAATGATTAAAATAGTGCTTGATCCCCAACTGTTGATTGGGAATGGGTCCGCGCCGCGCCATATCGGCCAGGGAAATGATTAACCTGGCGTGCCCGGTTTCCAGATCGAGGTGAAACACACCCGACTCGGCCGGGGCCAGGTCGTCCGCGTGGGGATCACGCACTCCGTTATAGCCATAACCGGGACGCACATCGGCAATGCGTCGAAAATCAGTAGTCACCGCGGAGCGTCCATCAGGGCTGAGCGCGTAAACCGGGTGTGGAAGCGTCCGCTTGCGGCGTGTCTCAACATCAAGAATGTGACTCACAAACCTTCCACTTACACGATCGTTCCAGACAATTTCCGACCGTGAACCCGGCAACCATTGCAACATACACCCCTGCTGCCAGCACCACGCGCGACTCTCTCCAAGCTCAATCCACTTGTCCCCTGTCTGCAAATCAACCATGCCAATGCGGATCACATCGTCGCCCCTGGGCGAGCGATGTTCGAATGACACCTGCATGCCGAGGACGAACCTGCCACTCGCATCAAACTGAAGCTTGTCGTAATACCCAAACCAGTGATGACGTGGTCCGCGCGTAATGACGCGGGTCGGAGGCTGTTCGCGTCTTGCCGCGTGGCTGGCGATACTGGCTCCCCAGCCGCACGCCAAAGCGCCTCTGCGCAATACCGCTCGTCGGTCACAATGATCCTGGTGCATCGCAAACATCCCCCTGCAACTCACACGCGCCAACTTGGTAGCGACTGGAAATTATCACCCTCGAAAAGAGACTGTCGACCCCTCCCCCGGGGCACGCGCCGAACGCGGGCAGCGCGCCCCATCTCCCCAGTGCGATGTCAATTCGCCTATGATGCGAACACAACGCCCCACCGCGCTGCCCCATTTGCCGCCCGCGGGCAGCTGCCTAGTCAGGAGAATGCATTCATGAAACGTTTTCGCCTGCTGTTAATGGCGGCGGTGATGCACCCTCTTTTCCCAGCATCCGCCGCCACAGAAGCGCGTCTACCGAACGTGATCGTGATCATGGCAGATGATCTCGGCTATGGCGACGTCTCCTGTTACGGAGCGACCTCCATCCGCACACCTCACATCGACCGGCTTGCTAAGGAGGGGCTCAAATTTACCAGTGGCTATTGCTCGGCTTCAACCTGCACCCCGACAAGGTTCTCCTTTCTTACTGGCACCTACGCGTTCCGCCACAAGGGCACCGGCATCGCAGCGCCCAACAACCCAGCCATCATCCAGCCCGACACGGTCACCTTACCTGGACTGCTCAAACAGGCGGGTTACCAGACAGCGGTGATCGGCAAGTGGCACCTTGGTCTGGGGGGGGCAACTGGACCGGATTGGAACGGCCTCTTAAAGCCCGGACCGAGGGAAATCGGGTTTGACTATTGTTTTTTGTTACCCACCACCAATGACCGCGTCCCTCAGGTCTACGTGGAAAATCACCAGGTTCTCAATCTCGATCCGCAAGATCCCCTTTGGGTCGGGAGCAAGAAACCCAGCCCCGACCATCCGACAGGGCGAACGCATCGCGCCACACTGAAAATGGACTGGTCGCGTGGACACAATGGGACGATCCACAACGGCATCAGCCGGATCGGTTTTTACACTGGCGGCCACGCCGCGCGTTTCCGAGACGAGGACCTTGCCGACGAATGGGTGCGACGCTCCATTCAATGGATCGAACAACAACGCGACACGCCCTTCTTCCTGTTCTTCTCCTCACACGACTTGCACGTCCCGAGAATGCCTCACGAACGTTTCCAAGGAACTACAACCCAGGGGTTCCGTGGTGATTCCATCGTTCAACTAGACTGGTGCGTAGGGCAACTCAAGAACACACTGGACCGACTCCAAATTGCCGAACAGACCCTTGTCATCTTCTGCTCAGACAATGGACCGGTACTTGACGATGGGTATCGTGATAACGCGGTCGAGAAACTGGGAGACCACCGTCCAGCTGGGCCCTACGGAGGAGGCAAGTACAGTGTCCTGGAAGGAGGCACACGAACTCCCCTGATTGCGCACTGGCCCGGGCGCATCAAGCCTGGCATCTCGGATGCCCTGGTTTGCACCATCGATTTGGCCACCAGCCTGGCCACTTTGGCTCAGGTCGATTTACCAGAGCGGGCCTGTCTCGACAGCCTTGACCTCCTGGATGCCTTCCTGGGCGACCCGTCGGCGGCTGGCCGTGACCACCTGATCCAACAAGATAACGGCCGCCGCGGCAATTACGGGTTTCGGGTCGGCAACTGGAAATTGCAGCGACACGATTCTCGCCGCAGTCGCAACACCCGCCTGCGTCTGAAAAACCGACAGGTGCCCCGCTACGCGTTGTTCGACCTGGAAACCGACCCTGGCGAAAAACACAACGTAGCGGCCGACCACCCGCAAGTCGCGCAACGGATGCAGCAGCAACTCACGCAACTCATTCAGGCCGGCCGTACTCGGCCCACCCACTAGTGTGTAACCCGCGCTGACGTCCTACCTCCACAGGGCAGCTCACAACGTCCAGCCTGGACGGTATTCCTTGTGGACGAACGCGTTCAATTCAGGTCGATTCGTAACCTGCATTTTTTCGCCGTCCCATTCCAGGCGATGCCCTGGCGCGCGCTGGGCCAGTACGCCCAGCAAAACGGTTTCCGTCAACGGTCCAGAATAGCTGAAATCGGACATGGCAGCCCCTTTCCCCTGACAGGCGAGCAGCCATTCCGAATGATGCCCTGGTGACCGCCTCATTGTCCGTGGCACTGCGGCCGCAGCCTCCCGTATCCCCACAGGCAGAACCTGTGGCATACCGCCGTGTGATCCGTGGTACATCTTACCGCGACTGCCCACATACAAAACTCCGTTGGCGGGAAGTCGCTCGTCGGGTGGCAAGTCCATCGGGCTCGGTGGCAACAGGCCACCTTCATACCAAGTCATTTTCACGGGCGGGCGTTTTCCTCGAGCCGGGAACTCGTAATAGATCACCGCGGCAATTGGATACGTTTCAAAATTGGGTTCCCCATTAACCTCTGATCCATCCAACGTCGTCACCGCTTCAACCGCCTGGGGGCTCCCCAATTCCAACGCCCACACCGGATGATCGACGATATGGCAGCCCATGTCTCCCATCGCGCCGGTTCCAAAATCCCACCAGCCTCTCCATTTCGACGGGGCGTAACTGGGGTGATAAGGTCGCTTTGGCGCTGGTCCCAGCCAGAGATCCCAGTCCAACGTGGCAGGGACCGCCGGCTTCCGCTGAGGTCTGCCAATGCCTTGTTTCCACAGCTTCCCCGCGCGATCCGACCAGACGTGCACCTCGTGAATATCGCCGATGACCCCCGCCGCGATCCACTCGTTCGTCCGCCGCGCGCCCTCGGTCGCGTGCCCTTGATTCCCCATCTGTGTCGCGACTCCGTACTCTTTCGCAGCATCCGTCAAACGCCGCGCTTCCAGGATGGTGTGCGTGAGAGGCTTCTCACAATAGACATGTTTCCGGCGGCGTATCGCGTCCATCGACGCCACTGCGTGGATATGGTCCGGCGTACCCACCGTTACCGCATCGATGTGTTTCTCTTCTTTATCCAACAGCACCCGAAAGTCTTTGTAGACCCGCGCCCGGGGAAATCTCTTGAACGTGCCAGCCGCGTGGGCAGCATCGACGTCACACAGGGCGACCACATTGGCACCCAATGCTGCCATGGCACCGATATCACCTCCTCCCTGGCCGCCAGCGCCGATACCCGCAAAGTCAACACGTTCACTGGGCGCTAGATGCCCAACCCCTCCCAGGACATGGCGGGGAACGATCGTAAATGACCACGCGGACGCGGCTAACAATCCACGGCGAGACGTGACTATCGGTTTCATTCGATTATCCACTGTCTGCGAGGGAGAGGTGACGTTCACGTCGACAACACACGTATGTCGACCCAACACAGCCCGCCAGTATACCTTGCCTCCACGCGCCGCCACCATGTCCCACCCACACACCTGGCAACGGCCAGCTGCTTGCCACCTTACCAGAACTCGATGACAATCATCGGCGAACCCCCGCCGCGGCGGATCCGCTCGTTAGACTGTCAAACACCACTTGCATTTTCCAGGGCGTCCGCATGACCATCACCCGTCGACAGGTACTACGTACCGCCACAACGGCCGTCCCCACTATCGCTGCCGCCGCGTCCTTAGGCACCACGACCCGAGCCGCGCCATCCAACCGGATTGCGGTCGGACTTATCGGCTGTGGAAAAATGGCCAACGACTACCATCTCCCACAACTTTTGCGGCAACCCGATGTCCAGCTCGTCGCGGTCTGCGAAGTAGACCGCGCGCGGCGAGAACACGCCGTGCGGAAAGTCGAGAACGCCTATTCGAAGGGCAAACGCACCTTTCAGGGTTGCCAGCAGACGTTTGATTTCCGCGAGTTGATCGGCCGACAGGACATCGATGCGGTCTGTATCGCCACGCCCGACCATTGGCACGCCACCCCACTTATCGAAGCCTGTAAAGCTGGCAAAGATGTCTATTGTGAAAAGCCTTTGACCTTAACGATTGCCGAAGCCCAGCGTTGCGTGCAAGCTGCCCGCAAATTCCAACGGATCGTGCAAACCGGGAGCCAACAACGCTCCAACGTATTCGGCAAATTTCGCCAGGCCGTCGAGATCATCCGCAGCGGCCGGCTCGGAGCAATCCACCGCGTCACCGTCGGCGTCGGCGCTCCCAGTGTGACCTGCGACCTCCCCGCGGAACCTCTCGAAGCAGGACTCGCCTGGGACATGTGGCTCGGTCAGGCGCCATCCCGGCCCTATCATTCGATTCTCAGCCCACGCGGCGTACACAACCATTTTCCGGCCTGGCGCAACTATCGAGAGTACTCCGGTGGCGGCCACACCGACATGGGTGCGCATCACTACGACATTGCCCAATGGGCTCTCGATATGGACCGTTCAGGACCTGTGCAAATCATCCCGCCAGCCGACCCGGAGGCTACCACCGGCGTACGCTATCTCTACGCCAATGGCACGGAGATTCAGCATGGTGGTCCTAGTGGTTGCGTGTTCCACGGCGAACACGGGACCTTACGGATTGATCGAGGGATACTACAAAGCGATCCTCCGGAACTTGTCGGTGAACCACTCGGGCAGGATGACGTGCACCTCCCGGTTTCACCAGGTCATCATCGCAACTGGCTTGATTGCATTCGCAGCCGCAAATCCCCGGTCGCCGATGTTGAATACGGTGCGCGTACGGTCACGGTGATCCATCTTGGCAACCTGGCCTACGCGCAGCAGCGGACACTCGATTGGAATCCGGCGACGTGGCGTTTTCCGGATGCCGCCGACAACCACTTGCTCGACCGCCCACGACGTGATCCCTGGCAACTTCCACAACTCTGAACCACCGCCCCGGTGGCGAATTGGAGGCCCTACCTTGTCTTCTCACCCTTGGTACCGCGTCGCGATCTCCGCGCTGCTCGTCTTCACGTCGACCAGCCTGGCAATACCGGCCCAACCCGCTGACGCATCCAAACTGGCCCTCGGTTCTCAGCAACCGCGCGGCGAGCGACGTCTCATCTACAACAGCGATCTGTCCAACACAACCTGCCACCTCAGCGAGCCGGCTACCGCCGAAGAATTGCGGGAGGTTGTCCGCAACTATGCACGGGCCGGCCAGATTGACACGCTCGTCCAGGAAGTCTGGCACCAGGGCTGGAGCACCTTCTGGCGAAGCGAACATTGTCGCTACGACAGCCGCTTTCAACACAAGCGTCTCATTCCGTTGTTAGACCGCGGCCAGGTTCCGCTGGAAATTTACTTGAAAGAATGCCACAGGCAGGGGATGGAATTCATTGCCGGCATCCGCATGAACGACCGACACGGACATAACCCCGACCTCTTCGCCCAGCTCACCCGGGATCACCCCCGCTGGGTACTGAAGGAATTCAAGCCCACATCACGTGGGGCTGATCCCCGTAGCCGCGAGTATGGCTGCGCCCTGGATTACACGCAGCAGGGCGTGCGGGATTGGCTATTCCGTATCCTCAGCGAGTTGGCAAAGCGTTACAACATTGATGGTATCGAATTCAATTTCACGCGGATGCCCGAATGCTTCCCCAGGGTCGACGCGGCCTCCAGTCATCCCATCATGACCGGTTTTGTCCGGAGGGTACGTCAGATGCTCGGCACCGTCGAGCGGGCGCGCGGGCGCCGCCTTGTCCTTGGTGTGCGGGTCTTACAAGACCTCGACGCCTGCAGTCAGGTCGGCCTCGATCTGCCCACCTGGATCCGGGAGGGTCTTGTCCAATACGTCGCGCCTGGAGATATCGGTTTCACAGAATTCAACGCGCCTTATGAAGAATTCGCTCAACTGGCCCGCGACCATGGCTGTTTTATCTATCCCCAGGTCGAAGCGCGTCTTCAATACGTCCGTCGGCGCGAGCACCAGACTCCCGCCCAATACCGCGCAGTCGCGAGTAATATTTACGGCGCAGGATGCGATGGCCTATCAACCCAGAATTACTTCCTCCACTGGGGTCCGAAATTCTCCGGCCCCGGCGAGTCTGGACTAGAGCGCCCCAAGCAGTATCCCCAGGCACTGAAAACCCTCACCCAGTTACGGGATCCCGGGGCGCTCTCCGCGACCGACCGCCATTTTGTTTTCCACCCCCTCTGGGGCCCACAGGGGCGCGGCCCCAGCCGGACCTACCAACCCGAAAAGATCGTCCTGCCGCGGAAACCCTTGAATCGTCCCGGCGCTTTTCGTTTCCGCTTGTGCGCTCAACTACCGTCACATTCCGCCGCCCGGAACACGAATCGGATGCCCCAGTTGTTGTTCAAACCTCACATCCGTCGCGGCGACACCGTTGCCATTACCATCAACGGACAAGCGATTCCCAGCGATCTGATTACCTTCGCCTGGCCCGACGACGACGCCTCTCCTGCCACTGCGCGCTTCAACCTCTTCTCGCCCCCAGCGGTCTACGGTGACAACACTTTGACTATGCAACTTACCGGTAGCGACCCAGGTGCCACCGAACCGGTTTCTCTTTTCGAAATCGAGGTGACGGTACCCGGTTCCCCTACCTCCACCGCGCCCTAGACTCCGACTCAACACGTACGCGACTCGTCGCCGGGTCACTCCATTGTGTCCTTTCCTCATTCAATCCAACGGAAACGCCCACCATGCTGATCGTCGACAGCCACCTGGATCTCGCCTACAACGCCATCGAATTCAACCGTGACCTCCGCCAACCCGTGCGAACCATTCGTGAACAGGAGGCAAATCTGTCTGGCAAGGGGCGGGGTGCTAACACCGTCTCTCTGGCCGCGTTGCGGGAAGGCAATATCGGTCTTTGTTTTGCGACGACCCACTGCCGTGTCGAATCTCTCCAGGGGAAATTCCCAGGGGTACGCACCCAGGACATCGCCTACGCCAAAGCGCAAGGTGAAGTCTCTTATTACGAAGCCCTCCAACAACAGGGCCTGCTGAGACGCATTGACGACGTAACCGCACTCGATGCCCATTTACAGGACTGGCGAGAACATCCCCAGAACACACCCCTGGGATATGTGCTCAGCATGGAGGGTGCCGATCCGGTCCTCACCCCGGAACAACTTTCGCAATGGTGGGACCAGGGCCTGCGGACTCTCAGCCTGGTCCACTACGGCGTGAGCACCTATGCCCACGGCACCCAGGCCCCGGGGGGACTGCTACCAGCCGCCACTCCACTCTTGCGAGAAATGGAACGACTCGGCATCATTCTTGACACCAGTCACATGGCGGATGGCAGCTTCTGGGAAGCCCTCGAAATCTACCAGGGACCATTGATCGCCACCCATAATTGTTGCCGCGCGCTAGTACCACACGACCGACAGTTCAGCGACGAACAAATCTCCGCCATTGCCGCACGCGACGGCGTGATCGGTGTCGCGTTTGACGCCTGGATGTTGTCACCCGGCTGGGACAAAGCCAACCCCGACAATTCCCACACCACGCTGTCGACCGTCGTCGACCACATGGATCACATTTGCCAACTCACCGGAACCGCCAAGCACGCAGCCATCGGCACCGACCTCGACGGCGGCTACGGCCGCGAACAGTCCCCCGCTGACCTAGACACCATCGCCGACCTGCAAAACATCCCCGCCATCCTGGACGCACGTGGATATTCCAGCGCTGACATCGAAGCCATGATGCACGGCAATTGGGTTGGCTTATTGCGCCGTGCCTGGTCGATCTGACCACAGGCAAATCCCCCGCCCCACCGGGGATCAACCTGCCGCGCGCCCCGCGTGAAAACCAGCCAACTCCCGGTTGGCACTGGACAGCACCCTCAACCTCTCAACAAGCGTGCCAAGCTGCGCACCAGGTACTACGAAATAGAGTTCGTCATCGCTGAGCTCGGTATACACACGGTTGCCAATGCATCCGAGGTTCGTCACCACACGCTGTGACTGGAACGCCGCGGGAAGCGCGGCGCATGTCGGCCGCCCCACCATTGAACTGGCATTCGAGATACCTGCCGCATGCGCCGCTTCCGCCAGCACCATCATCTGTCTAGGATTACCGGAAAGCACGACCACGTCGGGCTCAAAGTCCGCTGCTGCTAACGGCGCGTAGACGGCAAACCCGAAGCCGCCGCTTAACTGCGGCAACTGGCCCACCTCTTCCATATCGATGTACTGCAACTCCACCATCGTCCCTACCAGCCCTTGCAGTTCCTCAGCCTGCTGCTCTGGTAGTTCGATCCCATGTGTGTGCGCTCCAACCGGGCAACCATAGTGATCAGCGGCATCGGTATAGAACGTCCGTCCTTGCGCCGCATGTGCCCAGTAACTACAACCCGAAACAGCTGCCGTGTCGACTTTGGCAATGCCGGTCGGAGCCTGGTCACGAAATGCGATCGCGACGGGATTCTTCTGTAAATCGAGCAGTTCACCTATTTGCGACTGTGATTCCATGCGTATCCTCTTCACGAACTGTTGTGTGGCTCCCCAACTGGGAACCGAAACTCGCGGCCACTCAGCGCAGCACCATATTGTAAGACTGATTCGGAATACTAACCATGCTGCCTTCACCTTTTGTTTGGCCGGCGGCACCACGCTACGAAAAGGCTGGCTAAAGGGCGCATCATCACCGCAACGGTGGTCCACGGTGCTCCCACCGATATTCCACATCACATCACATCACATCACTTGAGCGAAACGACTGCTCTGCCACTTTCCTGCTCTCAGCTGCGCACAGCATGCTGGTTGCTGGCGTACGGCGTTACCACCAGTCAGGCACAACAAACCGGCTCCCTCTGCGTTGTGCGGGACGCTACGTTTCGTCCGATCTGACACAATGGAGGCTCAATCACTACCTCTATCCTGACGCGAACGAGTCGACAGACCCGCCGGCCTGCTCGGAAGTCGATCGACTGATGGGTATCCACGTCGAGGGTATCGCTCTCCGCTGCGCACACGAGTTCCCCGGAGACCGCACTCACAACAATCCCCAGCTGTACGAAGACCGCCCGGTGCGTCTGGACATCCCGCCACTGCGTGTGGGTTACGAAGGTCGGTTCTCTGCCAGCATCTATGACGGTGACCGCGGGAAACTCACCTCAGATCCTCCTCACCAGCACCTGCAAGGTGACGGGACAAGCCCGGATATGCAACGCCGTCGCCGGGCGGGGTGAAGTACGTGTGGGATATGGTATCGACAAACCGATTCCTCATAAGACGAGAGGTTGGAAGTTTGTAGCCAATTCGCCGCATGACATGCTCGAAGACCAATGGGAACGATCACGCCTTAAGACGGGCCTACATATCAATGATTGCCTAGCCGTCAGGCGAGACTGCATCGCAGGGACTGTACGCTGGAAATAGGGAGTCAACCTGGCGACACTCCCAGGCAGACCGTGCGACACAACATCCCCCTTCGGGACGCAGACCTATCTG
The DNA here is from genome assembly GCA_002709225.1 of Planctomycetaceae bacterium. Lineage (GTDB taxonomy): Bacteria > Planctomycetota > Planctomycetia > Pirellulales > Pirellulaceae > UBA9264. The sequence continues at coordinate 52,334 of PAQH01000007.1, read as the reverse complement.
GTTTCCGTTTCCGCTGAGTGAACTGCACCGCCTGCCCACCGGGCAACGGCGCACTAGAGCCAACTCGACACACGGACCTTGATTTTTCGGTTTCCCGTTCCCCAGCACTACGGAAATCGTTACAAATACTGTTTTCAGGAGAGGGTCGCAGTTCCTCGGTACACGGACCTGTCACCACCACCTTAACCCGCCCTCACGATGCGGTGCCCCCGCCAGCCCCGTGCGCTGCGGCACAGCCCCCACAGAGCTATTCCCATGCGTCTCATTTTGACCGCCATTGCCACCCTCACCTTGGCTTGCTTCGCCGGCTGCAATTCGCCCCCCAGCACCGACATCTGGACGGCCGCAGGCGAAGGTGACCTCGCTGCGGTGAAGCAGCACATTGCGGCAGGCACCGACATCAATCAACGACTCGAGCGTCCCGGCCACCCTAGTCACGGCGGGAGCCCGCTGCATCTCGCCGCGGTCGCTAACCAGCTTGAAATACTCGACCTGCTCATTGCCAATGGCGCGACTGTCGACCTCCGCGCCAGCAACGAAACCGGCGCTTCGCCCTTGATGTGGGCCGCCGCGGGCGGCCATCTCCAAGCCGCCACCCGTCTCATCGCTGCCGGAGCCGACGTGAACTACGTCGACAATAATGGCGCCACGGCAATCGATGCGACCCTGATGTTCGAACCCCAGAAAAATAGACAAGGCAAAGCCGCGGTCGCCGAACTCCTCCGATCCAAAGGGGGGCAGTCCAGTCTTGCTCCGAAGACCATTGACGACATCTGGACGGCTGCCGCAACCGGAAATTCAGAGGCCATCATCAAACATCTCAACGGCGGCGCGGACATCAATGGCCGCGACCCCACTAGTGGTAGTACGCCATTAATATTCGCCGCTCTCTTCGGACAAACTGAAGCGACTCGACTGCTTCTGGAACGAAAGGCGGACCTGACGCTTACGAACCCGGACGGCAACACACCGCTGCATGTCGCAGCATTATTCGCTTACCCTGAGACCGTTCAGCTGCTGCTCGAACAAGGCGCCAGCGCGGCCACCAGGAACCAACGGGGCGAGACGCCGCTCGACACCGTCGTCGCACCCTGGAGCCCACTTGTTAAAGGAGTCTACGACCTTTTGGCGGCCACGCTGAGGATTCCCCTCGATGTCAATCGCATCAAGGCCGCGCGGCCCCAAGTGGCCACAATCTTACGGGGCCATAGTGGGACGGAGTCCGATTCCGACACCAAAGCCGGGCAGCAAACCAACATCGTACTGGCGGTGACCAAGGGGTATCTGCCCTCGGTAAAGGAATACCTGGCTGACGGTGGTGACCCCAATACCCGTGAACCCTTGGGAAACAGTCCCTTGCTCCTGGTCGCCTGTCTGCACGGCCACGCAGATGTCGTCGCCACGTTGCTGACTGCGGGTGCCGATGTCAATCTCCCGAACCCGGAGGGTGAAACACCGCTCCACATTGCGTCCCTGGTCGCCTACCCCGAGGTGGTCAAACTCCTGCTGGCCCACGGCGCGGACACCGATCAGAAAAACAAAAAGGGCCAGCCGCCAACCGCCAGCGTGACAGCGCCCTGGCAAGAAATAAAACCACTCTACGGATTCCTTGGCACGATCTTGCAAATGCAATTCGACACCAGCCGCATCGAGAAGGAGCGCGTCGTCGTCGCCGAACTTTTCAAGGATCACGCCACCAATAAAGAATCCGGCGAGGCGCCGCAACCTGCCAAGAACGCTCCCTAGGATGCACTTCTGCCACCTTGGTGCGACCCGCCGCTGGAACTCGCTCATGTTGCGTTATGCCTCTTTGCTGTGGTTTCTCTTCGCCACCTCGGTGCCCGCCTTTGATCCTCCACCGCGACCAGCGCGTTTGTATCACTGGCCTTATCTGAAGTTCACACCTTATCTCGACGCCCAGGGAGCCGCGTGCCCCCAAGGCGACATCGATCCACGCCGCGCTTTCTACTGGGGCCGTGTCCTTGGTTGCGACGGGGTCGCGATCAACATACGCGGCCTGACTCCCTCACTGCACGAGGGCAACTGGTTTGAGCCGATCTATCGGACGCCGACCGAGAAGAAATACGTTTTTGACCTCATGCGACGCTTTCAGCGTCTGTATGCCAGTTACGGGTGTGCCGACAATTTCCTGCACCTGCACGCGCACCCCCTGCTTCAACAACATCCGACACACATACCTCGTGATGTGGCCCAATGGAGAAATTGGGTCATCGAGGGCATGCGGCAGCGAGGCGAACTGCTGCACCACATGGACACCCAACGCATCCTCATTGATCTCGAGTTCGCCGACCAAAAGAACGTTTCCACTGACGAGACCTTTTGGTACCAGCTAGGGCAGGACATCGCACGGGTCCTGGTGCAGGCGCATCCCACGATCCGGATCGGTTTCTACCCAGACCTGTACTATCACATGCACCAGCCGTCGACCGGACCATACGTGCTGGGGCGTGTCCGCCCGGGAGACCTCCGCCACGCGCTACTGGCGGGATTGTACGCCGGTCGTGGCGAGCGCCCACTATGGGATTTTATCGGCTACACCTACACCATCGTCGACGGCGCCATCGCCGAACCGGGTGTCAAATACGTGTGGGACCTTGCCGATCATCTCAAACGTCTGATCAACGTCCATCGCCGCGGGCTCGGTCCGGCGGTCGAATTCGTGCCCGGACGCTGGGAACTGGGAGCGTCGCACTCCCCCGCCGCGCTGTTTGGTGGATTATTCAAACAGCCCAACCTGTCACTCGCGATGTTGCGACGCGACTATGGCGTGCTACTCGCGCAGACAGGCTCGATCGGTATCTGGGATCACGGGTATGCCTGGGACCCCGCCGGGGCGGGCTACAAACGGTTTGCTACAGACACCGACCTTTCCGCCTGGAAAACCTCGCTGGAGGGGCTGGAACTCCGTTCTCGTTACCACGAACATCTCCAATCCCAAGAGCGTTGGCACATGCACGTTCCCGCGGACGCACCTTTAACCCAGAAGCTGCAATATTTCCAGATCGTCAAGGCTGCCGATGGAGCGTGGCTCGTCTCGGGTCGCTTAGCACCCAATTTCAACAGGTACGTCAATCTCACACGAGAGCTGCTGGGCAAAGATCGTCTCGCTTTCCCCTTGCACTCGCCCCAAGATCTAGCGTTGGCCCGTCGTTGGCGACAGCGGGGATATTTCGCGGGCCAATCCATCCGCACCGCGCCCCAACCGCGTTGGCCGCGGGCCGTCGCTACCATGGAGCCGCGTTCACGCCCCTGAAGCGGCGTGCGCGGACAACCGCCCGCGCCTCGCTTCACAGCAATTCCTGGATCACACTGCCACGACAGATGCGGCGGAGCTGGCCCGCGCGATCCGTCACCACCGCCTGTGGATCCACCCCGGCAAGATGCAACAGCGTGGCACCCAAATCCCACGGACCGACCTTTTGTGCGGCGGGGTACGCGCTCAACTCGTCCGACTTCCCAAAGACCTCGCCCGCTCGAATTCCCCCGCCCGCCAGCAGCATCGAATAACAATTGGGCCAATGTTGGCGGCCCCCCTGCGGTGGATCCGTCAGATGATCAATCCACGGGGTACGGCCAAACTCGCCCCCGACGATCACCAAGGTCTCATCGAGAAGCCCGCGCTGCTCCAGGTCTTCAAGTAACGCAGCCACACTCTGGTCAAGTCGTGGCAGAAGTGGGTTTTTCAGCCGGTCAAAAATGTTGGCGTAATGCAAATCCCAGTGCTGTTCGCCCCCGGGAGGAATGTCACTGACTTGGACCACAGGAACCCCCACCTCCACCAATCGTCGCGCAGACAACATATTCTGACCGAGCGGAAATCGTCCGTAGGCATCTCGCACCTGGGGACTTTCCCGATCGTGATCAAAGGCTTGCACAAAACCCTTGGCATCGAGCAACTGTAACGCCCGCTGCTGGGCTGTCGTGAAACTTGCCACGTTGCGGTCGCCCTCCAAAGCCCGTCGCGTGGCCTGCAAGGTCTGCACCAGATTTCGCCGTCCGTCGATCCGCACCCGAGGAACTCCTGCCTGCGATAGCAATTGCCGCCGCGCTGTTTTCTGTAACACCCAAGGCGCGTGCAGTTCCCCCAGAAATCCGCCAGTCTGTCCGATCCCGCCAAACTGCGGCAAAATCTGCCCGCCGACGATGGCACAGGCTGGGACGCGACCGCGGGGTGGCTTGAGCAGGCTCACCACACCACCGTAATGAGGATAATCTAACGGCGATGCCGGACTGTTTTGATTATTCAGGCGATGTGGCCAACCCGTCAGATGCGTGTAGAGCGAAGCAGCGTGCGCGGTATCGGCATGACTGAAGCTGCGGGCCAGCGTGTACCGCTTGGCAAGTTTCGCTAGCCGCGGTAAATACTCACAGATCTGCACCCCCGGATTGGCGGTTGCGATCGGCTTGAAAGGACCCCGGGCTTCTACCGGGGCATCTGGCTTCATATCAAATGTTTCAGTCTGTGGCGGGCCCCCATACAGTGTCACAAAAATCACTGATTTGGCGTGCCCTCTTTTCGATACACCGCTGCCTCCGTGCGAGGTTGCGACCAGCCGTTCTGCCAAACCCAAGCCAAGCGCACTCAAACCACCCACCCGCAACATGGCGCGTCGTGACAGGCAATTTCCTTGTCGCTTGTTGGCTGTATGAAAACTCAACATCAAGATCACCTCTCCGACTCGCCGTCGCATACCGCTGCCGCAAAAATAGTAGCACGCTGCTACGCCATCCACAAATCCAGTGCTGCTGGCCTGAACGTCTCGGTACCGCGGGATAGACCTCACAAAATCACTCGAATCAGCTATATTCCCGCCACTAGCCAGGCGATAATTCAATCTTTCCGACACGGGGATCTTTAGGCACCGGCACCCAGCTGGAAATGACCATGGGTTTCACAACGTTTCGCATGACGGGATCTTTACTCCTGCCGCTAGTAGTCGTATCCGCGTTCATGCGGGCCGCAGAGCCCATCTCCTTTGTCCGCCAGATCGCTCCGTTGCTCGCAAAACGCTGTCTGGTCTGCCATAGTGCCCGCGTCGCCGAAGGCCGTGTCGATCTGGAGAATTACGCCTCTCTGCTGCGGGCTGGAGCCAAGGGGAAGACCGTGGTGCCCGGTTCCGCCCAGGACTCGCTTCTCTACTTGGCGTTGGCAGATGGCAGTATGCCCCAGGAATCCGACCCTTTCAGCGCCGACCAGTTAAATCTAGTACGCAAGTGGATTGACAGTGGTGCGCCACTCGATGCGGCCGTAGACCCTGAGGATTCGTTGTGGAACATCCTGCCCCGCGAGCCCCACCCACTCCCGCCCCAGCAGTACCCGTTCCCCGTACCGATCAGCTGCCTCGCGTTCAGTCCGGATGGAAAGTGGGTCGCCAGCTCGGGGTATCACGAAGTGCTCTTATGGGAAGTATCCAGTGGTCGTTTGTGGAAAAGGCTTCCCCAAGTCGCCCAGAGGATATTCGCCATCGATTTCGCTCCCAACGGCACGTGCCTCGCGGTCGCCAGTGGTACACCGGGTCGCGTCGGCGAGACACAATTATTTGACCTTGCCACAGGCAACCTCAAACGCACCTACCTGACCACGCGTGGTCCCTTGTTCGCCGTCCGCTTCAGCCCCGACGGCGGACGTCTGGCAACGGCGGGCAAAGACCGCGTCATTCGCGTCTTCGATGCCACAGACGGCAGCTTACTCCAACGCCTGCCCGACCACCACAAACAGGTCCTCGACCTGGCCTGGTCTCCGGATGGTTCACAGCTGGCGTCCGCCGGACACGACAAGAACGCCAAAGTCTTCGACAGCAGGGGTGGCCAGCAACTTTCAACGTATCATAAAAGTGCGGAAAGCGACTTCGCTGGCCTGGTCTACGGGGTTACCTTCGCACCCGATGGGGAGCGTGTCGTCTCCTGTGGCAATGACCGTCACATTCGCATCTGGCGCGCCAGCGACGCAAAACTATTACGCCGGATTGATACCCACGACGCGACCGTATTTCGTGTCGTAGTCACGCCCGATGGCCAGATCTTTAGTTGCAGTGCGGACCACACGGTCCGCGTACATTCACTGGATACTGGAAAACTCTTGCGCACCTTTGCCGACCATTCCGAGTGGGTCTATTCAATCGCCGTTCACCCGGCGTCCAAAACATTCGCCTCCGGAAGCTTTGACGGCGAAATTCGCATCCGCAGAATCGACGACGGTCGGTTACTGCACGCTTTTATCGCCACTCCCTGACTGACGCCGACACATACCGGCCGCTGTCCAGGCTCCCACCAGTAAAAGCAACTGGAGCTGACTTCTCCAGTGCCCTACACTAAACGCTCTGCGTCGCGTCGGCATCCCGGTCAGATTTTCGCCGAGATGATAAGCCGGAGTGGCCGCGACCAAGGTGGTCCGCCCGTGAACGAGGTACCCCCGTGTTTCCCGCTACCCGTATCGCACCGCTGTTAACAGTCATGCTGTGTCTGCAAGGAGCCGCGTTCGCCGACGAACCTGCATTCCGCCTGCACACCATTGACGCCACCTCGACCTATAGCGCAGCCGCCGCTATCGACGTCAATCGCGATGGGAAACTGGATGTTGTATGTGGTGGGTGGTGGTACGAGGCACCGCTTTGGAAGCGACACTTCTTGCGGGACGTCCGCGTCATCCGCGGTCGCTATGACGACTACGCGCACCTTCCCATGGACGTCAACGGGGATGGCTGGACCGACTACGTGAGCGCAAATTGGCGGAGTCAGACCCTCTACTGGGTACAGCATCCTGGTCCCTCGCTCGGCGCCTGGACCAAACACCTCATCGCCACTCCCGGTGGCATGGAAACCGCGAGGCTCGTCGACGTCGATGGCGACGGTCACGTCGATGTCCTGCCTAATTGCGTGCGGACCCCCTCCGGACAACCATTCGCCGCCTGGTGGGAACTGCGCCGGGCCTCAAACGACCAACCAGGGCGGTGGATTCGTCACGACCTGCCCGCCGAGTTGGCAGGCCACGGGATCGGTTTTGGGGACTTGAATGGAGACGGCCGCGACGACCTGATCGGCACACAGGGCTGGCTGGAAGCACCCCTGGATCGCCGCCGGGAACGATGGCGTTGGCACTCCGATTTCCAACTCGATCGTGACTGCAGTATCCCCATACTAGTCCATGATGTCGATGACGATGGTGACGCTGATCTGGTTTGGGGCCGCGCTCACCACATTGGCCTCTATTGGCTTGAACAACGCGTCCAGGACAATCGAATTCGCTGGGTTCGCCACGCCATCGACACCAGCTGGTCACAGGCGCATAGTCTGCTCTTGGCCGACCTGGACAACGACGGTACCGTCGAAATCGTCGCGGGGAAACGATACCTGGGTCATGAGGGAAACGATCCGGGCGAGTATGACCCACTGGTGGCTTACTGGTACCGATTCGACGCGCAACAGCGAACCTGGAAGCGCGGCGCCGTCTCGGCTGGTGGCCCCGCGGGCTTCGGTCTCGATCCCAAGGCCGTCGACCTGGACGGCGATGGGGACCTCGACCTGTTAGGGCCGGGACGAAGCGGCGTCTACTGGTTTGAAAATCTGTTCCTCGGAAAGGGACAGGCTGCCCCACCTCCGACCGCCTGGAAGTACGAAAACCACGCCCACCTTCAAGTCTTCCGCAACGAGCGCGGAGTTCCTCAACCCATAACCACGCCACATGAATGGGCACAACGTCGCCAGCACATCCTGGCGGGCATGGAGCGTGCCATGGGTCCCCTGCCCTCCACGACACAGCGGGTCCCGCTCGCCATGCAAATCCACGAAACCAAACCACTCTCAGGTTACCGGCGCCACAAGATCTCGTTTGCGAGTGAGCCCGGCGACCGGGTCCCCGCCTTTCTCTTGATCCCAAATGATGTCAAGCAGCGACGGCCCGCGATGCTCTGTCTGCACCAGACAACGGCGATTGGCAAAGGCGAACCAGCCGGACTGGGCGGACGAGACACGCTTCACTACGCGCACGAACTGGCAAATCGCGGCTACGTCTGCCTGGTTCCCGACTACCCTTCGTTTGGCGATTACCCCTACGACTTTCAAGAACAGGGAGACCATTACGCCAGCGGGTCCATGAAGGCGATCTGGAATAACCTGCGAGCGGTCGACCTGCTGCAAACCATTCCGGAAGTGGATCGCGACCGCATTGGTTGCATCGGACACTCCCTGGGCGGACACAATGCCCTCTTCACCGCTGTTTTTGACCAACGCCTACGGGTCATCGTGACCAGTTGCGGCTTCACTGCGTTCCACCACTACTACAACGGCAAACTGGCCGGCTGGACGAGTCCCCGCTACATGCCACGGATCGCCCAGCAGTACGACAACAACCCGGACCGCGTACCGTTTGACTTCCATGAAGTCATCGCCGCCCTGGCACCACGTCCGGTCTTCATTAACGCACCCACACGAGACAGCAACTTCGCCGTTGAAGGCGTACGCCAAGTCGTCAACCAGGCAAGCCTGATTTACCGACTGCGTGGCGCAGCCGACGCCCTCCGCGCGGAATACCCCAAATCCGCCCACGATTTCCCCGATGCCATCCGCGAAGCCGTCTATCAGTGGCTTGAAGAAAACCTCTAACCTGCCTCACCTCCAATCAGGAGCGCTGCCTTGCCCCGCTCGTTTCCTTATCCGTCGCCGCAAGTCACCTCAGCCTATCTGATTTTACTCTTCGCCATATCCGCCCCATTCCGCGTCAGCCAGGGGGCCGAGGTACCCAATAGGATTCGCACGCTACTGCGCCAGTTTTGCTTCGATTGCCATAGCGGCGATTCCTTCGAGGGTGGGATCAGTCTCCAGAGCCTCAGCGCCCAGAACTCCTTCGCCCGCGATTTCCGCGCCTGGAGAATGGTTACCCAACAGATTCGCAACCGACGGATGCCCCCGCGCGACGCGGCACAACCCAGCGCCGCACAGCGGCAGCGTCTGAGTGCGTGGATTCAAGGACGTCTACAACAAGCGGTAACGCAGCATGCGGGAGACCCCGGACGAATTGTGATGCGCCGTCTGACGAGTGCCGAATACGACTACACCATCCGCGATTTAACCGGACTGCGACTCGATGTCCACCGCAGCTTTCTGGGCGATGCCGTCGGGGGTGCCGGATTTACCAATAGTGGAGGCGTTCAGTTTCTTCAGGACGCGACCTTACAGCGCTATCTGGACGCGGCGCGAGAAGTCGCCAGCCATGCGGTCATCGGGTCCGGTCCCCTGGCATTCCATCGCGACCCGGGCAACACAGGCTTTGAACTATCTGCAATCACCCGAATTCAATCGATCTATCGCAACCATGGGTTCCGTACCGCGGCGGGCGAAGGCGGCGAACCTTTTGGGCTGGACCGCTACCCCAAGGCCTTCTATGCGTCCTGGCTGTTCACCCATCGCCACGCCTTAGAACGCGACGCGGAGAGTTATTCCGAGGTCGCCAAGGCGGAAGGTTTGGATCCCCCTTTTCTCAAGTATATCCACCAGCTTCTCCAGCAACGCGACCTCGGCTTCCCCACCTCGGAAATCGCCCACGCCTGGCAACAGCTACCCGCCCCACCCGACGCAACCGATGCCGCAGAACAACAGGCATTCCGCACGCGCATCCAGGCACGCTGTCAACAATTGGCACGGCGTGTTCGCCACTGGCAAAATCGTTTTGGCTCCAATGCGGACGCCAAGGAAGAAGCGCCTGTTTTGCGGGCCGACCTGTTCCACGTCACCCGCACGCAACGCTTTGAAATGAACATCAACTGGCCACCCAAGACGGCTGTCGCCAACCTAGTCCTCTCGATCGAATCCGCCCTTCCTGAAGAACGCCCCCAGGCTCTGGTCATCTGGAAAACGCCCCGCATCCAATTTCGCGTGGCTGATTTGCCCGCACAACCTTTCCATCCTTTGCGCGAGGCAGTCACAGCAGACGTCGCCAAGCAGCTCCGCTTCGGCGACCATCTCCGGGAAGGCAATGTCGCAAAAGATGATTTCACGACCTTGGGCACCGCACCCGTGCGTTTCGCAATACCGATCCCCGCGAATGCCGGTTCCGCACAACTCCTGGTTGATGCGCAGCTCGATGTCGAGCGAGGCGCGGACTGTATCATTCGCTGCTCCATCACACAGCTCGAAGAAACCGATCAGGGAAAATCAGTCTCCGCATTGCTGGCGAATCCGGGCAGCGCCGCGTTTCAGATCTGGAAAGAGGGTGTTCTGCAATTCGCGCGACTACTCCCGCAAGTCTCTCAGCGGGAACCCGCTCCATCCGATCGCGATCCAATCCCCAAACCCATAGACAGCACCTACAACAACCCACAGCGCAACGCATTTCACACTCGCATCAAATACGCGCGTGACGACCAGTTCCTCGTGGATCATATGCTGGACGCGGCGACGCGGAAGCAGCTGGACCGCGCCTGGATCGACCTGCGGACCTCTTTTGGATACCACGATGCCTGGCTTTTGATGCTGTCCGACATGTTTAAGATTCCGCTGGGAGACCGCCGCATGAAGGACCTTGATGCGAGGTGGTTGGAATCTCTTCCCACCGCGGCCCGTGGTTACTTGGCCCCACTGCACCGGGAATACCTGTCCGATAGAAATGCTCTCGACTTGGCCCACGCTGGCCACCTGCAGGACGTGCTACGGTTCGCCGCGCGTGCCTGGCGGCGGCCGCTCAGTCAACCGGAGGCGGAACGGATACGATCATTTTATGACGTGCTGCGGACAGATGACCGTGTTGACCACATCGGCGCGGTACGGGCACTCCTAACTCGCATTCTTGTTTCACCCGCGTTCCTGTACCGAGCTGAGCGCATCGGCGCGGAGGACGGCGACGCACCTCTATCTGATTGGGAATTGGCATCGCGTCTCAGCTATTTCTTCTGGTCGTCCGTACCCGACGACGCGCTTCGCGCCGCCGCCCTTCGCAATCAGCTACAGGACCCTCAAGTTCTTGCGCGCCACGCGCGACGCATGCTTGCCGATCCAAAGGCAAAACGATTTGCCACCGAATTTTTCGGTCAGTGGTTTGGCTTTTACCGGTTCGACCAATACCGAGGGGTCGATACCACTCGTTTCCCGGAATGGAGCGAGACAGTCCAGTCAGCGATGTACCAGGAGGCCGTCGCTCTGTGTTCTCATATTGTCCGTGAAAATCGACCGCCCACGGAACTGCTGTTTGCCGACTACACATTTCTCAACGGACCGCTGGCGTCCCATTATGGCGTGCCCTTACCGAACCCCGTCCACGGCACCTCCTCGCAGCCTCGTGCGACGCAACTGCAACGCGTTGACAACATGCGCGCCTTCCACCGCGGCGGCCTCCTCCGCCTGGGAGCCGTGCTGACCGTCACGTCCGCGCCTTTGCGAACCAGCCCGGTGCGCCGCGGTGACTGGGTATTGCGGCAGGTCCTGGGCGAATCCGTCCCCCCGCCACCCGCTGACGCTGGCTCGATTCCTGCGGATGACGTACCGCCGGACGGCCTCTCTGTCCGTCAACGGCTCGCGGCACACCGGCGCGAGACCGCTTGCGTCAACTGTCATGCGCGGATCGATCCCTTCGGTTTTGCCTTGGAACACTACGACTCGTTGGGACGCTGGCGGCAACGTTATCGCGATGGAAAAACGATCGAAACCAGCAGTGTACTCCGCGACGGTACCCCAATCGCCGATGCGGACGGATTACATGCCTATCTCAGGTCACGCCAATCGCAATTCCATCGCACCCTCGCCGCCAAATTACTCGGCTACGCGTTGGGCCGTCCCGAGACGATTGGCGACACGAGATTGCTGGCGCAAATGACCAGCCAACTCGCTGACGGCGCCGGCCTTACCGAGTTAGCAGAATCTATCGTGAAAAGCCGCCAATTCCGTTATCATGCACGTAGTGCGCCAACAAGTGCACCCCTTCCCAACTCCGACCCCGCTTCTCGCTGATGCCATGCAACTACCGCACACACACTGGTCCAATGCAACATCGCGTCGCGCGTTCCTGCGTTCCAGCACCAGCGTCCTGGCCCTACCGTGGCTCGCGTCGCTACCACTACGTAGCGCCCCAGGCAAGCGGGCCGCCACCACCGCAGGCAAGCCTCCTCGACGATTTGGCTGTGTCTATTTTTCCAACGGCGTAGAACCCGATCACTGGTGGACGAACCCCACGGCGGACGGATTGCGCTTCGGCCCCGGATTAGCGCCCCTGTTTCCTTACCGCGACGACGTGTGCGTCCTGGAGGGGTTGTTCAACGCCCAATCTGTAGCGAATCCGAGCGCCCATTTGGGCCGAATGCCCAACCTGCTCTCGGGCGCCTGGGTCAGCCTGGACCAGAATGACCTCCGTGTCGGACGTACCATGGACCAGGTCATGGCGCAGCGTCTCCACGAACAGACAGCCCTTCCCAGCTTGGTTCTCGGTATCGAACCGACGGAACTGCGGTTGGAAGACGGCCTCTCGATGCTCTACGGATCCTGCATTTCCTGGAGTTCACCGACCCGCCCCACCACCAAGGAAATCTACCCCGCGCGGGCGTTCGACGCCATCGTCGGCAACCGCCAACAAGCGGGGCTCGACCGGACAATCCTCGATCAGGTGCAGGCAGACGCCAAATCCCTACGCCCCCAACTGGCGGTGCGCGACCGTGTAAAACTGGACGAATACCTGGAGTCGATTCGTGACATCGAACGCCGTATCGCCCGCGCTGCGCACGAACAGCGGCTTGAAGGCTGGCAACCTACGTTAACGCAAGCGGATCTGCCGCGACCGGCAGACGAGCTTCCCCAGAACGTGCCAGAGCATATGCGTCTGATTCTCGATCTAATCGTGCTGGCGTTTCGCATGGATCGGACGCGGATCGTTACCTGTATGTTGAACAATGACCTGTCGCAAATGAATTTTGGCTTCCTGGAAGGCGTGCAAGGAAGTCTGCACCTGGACCTGACCCACAACGGGCGAGATCCGGCACGCGAAGCCATGTACCTCAAGACGAACCAGTTCCATGTCGCTCAATTCGCCTACCTGCTGAAACGCCTCAAAGACATCGAAGAAGGCGACCAGACACTACTGGACAGCTCTTTGCTCCTCTTGTGCTCCAATCTTTTCGATGGCGACAAACACCAAGCCGATCGCATGCCGATGGTGCTCGCCGGACGTGGCGGAGGTTCGCTGACTACGGGTCGCCTGCTCGATTACAGAGAGCGACCACCCGAGGAACGACGCGCGTGCAGTCTCTATCTCTCCCTGATGGACCGCATGGGAGTAACGCTACCCCGGTTTGGCGATAGCGACCGTCGGCTGGCCGGTCTCTGAACGGATCAACGAGGCACGCGTCACGCCAACAACGCGTCCCACAAGGCTTTATCAAAATTCAGGCTCGCGGCCTCGAAGAGGGCCACGCCGTCCACTCGCGACTGCCGCAAGCAGTCAATCAGGCTGCGCAGTTCGGCGGGACGTTTTACCGTCCCTACCCAAGGATCGAGCATCCCCTGAGTACGATAGGTCCCCAACCAACCCCACAACCGCAGCCAGTGCGCCACTTCAACCTGGGGGCCACAGGCGCGTTGGTAGTGATCAATGTACCACTGGTTCCAGAACTCGGGATTACGGCTACTATCCGCCACGGACTGGTAGGGGAATCCTGGAATTGGCTCCACTTGGATCCACTCCATGGCGCCCACCAATAAACCGTCGATCAATCGCCGCCGCGCCCAGAGCGGATAATTCAGCTCCATCGGCCCCAGCGGATATCCCAGCGTTGCGCCCCGCGGCACCGCCAGCTGCAATTTCGCCTTTCCCATCTCCGCGGCCACCACTGACAGAAAACCGGTGAGTTGTTCGCCTAGAATTCGGTGAAACCGCACGCTGTGGTGTTTTTGAAATTCCGCCTCGTTCACCCGTAGCGGATCCGTGCCGTAACGCTCACGGTACCGCTGGACTGCCGGCGCATTGAAGCCATATTGGTTGCCGCCGTCCCCACGACTATGACTCCGCGTCGACAGCAGGAGTCCGTCCACCCCATACGCGAGCAATTCCCGTACTTGAGCGAGACGGTGGCTGATCACTTCCGGATAAAAATAACACAATACCCCGTCAATCCGAGTCTTCTGATCACGACTGAGCCACAAATACTGCGGGTGATCGCGCGAAAACTGACTCTGCATGACCTCTTTACCATCGTCGAAGATGGTCACCCAGGGGTAGATTTCAAGACCATGCTTACGGGCCAATCGCACAGCCACTTCGAGCGGATCACAACGACTCAGGATTTGCCTTAGCTTGGCCCCGTGCCCTTTGCGCCATGTCGTCGGCCCCTTGCAAAACACCGTTCGTACCTGTGATTGGTAAAGTACATTTCCTGTCGCCGACACGCGCCAATAAACCCTCTCGATTCGTTTTGCCGCACAGAGCGAGAAAAACCGATCGATCAGCTCCTCATCAAAGAGCTCCTCATTACTGGCCACCATGTCGTTGTAGTCAACGCACATCATTATCCTGGTTTTCCTCTGCCCCGCGCCTTCCCGCTGTGGCGGGGCCGCGCCGTCTGCCGGTTGCCTCCACCCTGACAGCGACGCACCGACGCCTTGTAGCCCGACCCCTTGTAGCCCGACGCTTTTCAGGAACTCCCGCCGCTGCGTTCTGTGCGTGCACTCGTCGTGTCGCGTTATTGGATATTCAGACATCGCTTCCCTGACCTGTTTTTTCATCACGATCGCCTCAACGTGTGCCTACCTCATTTTACCGCGCCACACCCGGGGCAGCGGCCCGGTCCGACGCCTGACACGCGTCCTTTGGTCGTTTTCCCCGTGGATAGGAGAGCGGCAACGCCGCGTATTCCACCTCACCATCTGGTCAGCCGTCGGAATTGCAACGAGAATTCTAGTAGAATATCCATCCCACCATGGTGCGGTGAAATCGCCTTGTCGCGAGAGCTTCTCGAACACAACCTGTACGCCTGGGAAATCATCCGCCACAGCCAGAAAGGGCGCCAGTTTGCTAAACCACGCGAGGTTCATTCGCCGAGCTGTTTTCCCACGGATCATTCTGAGCTGTTGCGTGTTGCCGATCTGCAGCGCCGCAACGTCCACCGCCGCTGAGAATCCGCAAAGCACAATTCCTCCCAAGCAACGTTTTCACCTGTTTCTCATGGTTGGCCAATCGAACATGGCCGGCCGTGGCCGAGTCAGCGAGGCAGACCGCCAACCCCTACGCAAAGTCCTTGTCTACTCCAAGAATGGGAGTTGGATTGCGGCGCGCGCGCCGCTCCATTTTGACAAACCCAACGTGGTCGGTGTGGGAATTGGACGCGCCTTTGCCAAGGCTCTCAGGCAAGCCAACCCAGACTGCACTGTCGGACTGATTCCATGTGCCGTCGGCGGTTCACCCATTTCTGCCTGGCAGCCAGGTGGCTTCCACCGATCAACCAACACACACCCCTGGGATGACATGCTCCGCCGCGCCCGCGCGGCGTTACCGGCCGGCACGCTGAAAGGAATTCTCTGGCACCAGGGCGAGTCCGACTGCCAGCCAGACCTGGCAGCGCGCTATCAGGACCGCCTACACACGTTGATCCAACGTTTTCGCCACGAGCTTCAGGCCCCCACCGTACCTTTCCTGGCGGGCCAGATGGGGCAATTTCCGGAACGCCCCTGGGACGCTGCCAAGAAACACGTCGATGCGGCCCATCGCGGGCTTCCCGCCAACGTGGCCCACACCGCCTTCGTGTCCTCGCACGGGCTGACCCACAAAGGTGACGAAGTCCATTTTGATACCAAGTCCTACCGCGAGCTCGGGCGTCGTTACGCGCGGGCCTGGCTGAAGCTGCGTGACTGTCCCCCGTGAGCCCAACTTCGCCGGGTCGCGGGTAACGGATTCCGCCCGCGGCTACCTCGAACCTACCCACCGAGGGTCGAGAGTACCCCATCGTTATCGTCACCCCGCTGATCGTGTGATGCCAGGTCGCATTCGCGAAGCACGAGCGTCTTTGAGACTACCGCTTGTGATTCCCGCCTGCCGCCCGAATCGGAAAAGAGAAAGGTCAACATGAAACCCGGAAATCCCACTGGAAGTGCCAGTCCCGCCCCAACGGAGCCTGAGGCCGCCGCACAGACGCCTTGGCATCCGATCTGGACAATCTGGCCTCCGCTACTGTTTATCCCGTGTGTACCCGTCTGGTTCATGACGGTTTACAACATGGGGCCACTTGGCGCATTGGCATATCCCACGCTGGCGTACATCGGAGCGTGCCAGTTGATTGCCCCCGGTCAGCTGATCTACGGATTAATCCTGTTATCTCGGAAACATCCCCGCGCCGGATTGCATATCGGGTCGGCGATTGCGCTGGGAGTTCTACTGGCTTTGGCAATCCCCATAATGATGGCAGCGTTCGCGGGCGGTATCGTGTAACCTGAGAGATGTCCGCCCGACGCCGCTGCTGACACGTTTCTCATTCCCCTGTGCTGACGCCGGAATGCGAACCCCGCTCGCGGCTGATCCACCTCGCGACTTCTCATGTCATCACGATCACCGGGAGGCCAAAATATCCACGGCAGACCATTGAGGGGGTGGCGTGGCCCCTTACGATCGAAAAACGTTGCCTTGGACTGTTTGTTCTGGCTTAGGTGCCCCTTCCACGAGATCGACAACCGCCCCCCAGACGGTGCTGTTCACGAGACACTCCCATGCTTTTCCGCCTGCAGTTCCACACCTTGTTCCTTTCGCTGGTATCGCTTTCCGCAGCGCAACCCGCTGAACAACTCCGCATGAAACAGATACGATCACTCTCCATCCCGACCGACGATGGCCAACAGGGTATTGCCACTGACGGCAAGTACCTGTACGTGCAGAACACGCAGCAGCTTTTCAAATACGACCTCAACGGCGCGCTGCTCAAAACCGGTTCCAGGCAAAAGTACCACCATGGAGGAATCACCTGGGTTGCCGGAAGACTCTACTGTGCCGTCAGTGGCTGCGAGCCCACAGGCTCACCCATCCAACGGGTGCACGTCTACGACCCGCGGACCTTCCAGCTGCTACAACAACACGACGTCAGCACACATTTTGCGATTTGTGCCGGTGGGATTGCGTACCGCCGGAACCATTTCTATTTGGCGGCATCCTATTTCGACGACGACCACCCTGACACCATCGTCCAGTTCGACGCGCATTTCAAACACGTCAAGACTCACCGGGTTGCCTTTCGCTCGCCCTTTGGCATTCAAGGCCTGGAGTATCTGCCGGACACCGACCAGTTTCAAATACATTCACACGGGCGCGACTTCTACCGCATTAACCCTCGTTTCGACCTTCAGTCGTTGGTGCGAGGCCAGGCGGATTTCGAACTCCAGGATTTGGCACGTTTCGACAAGCAGACGTTACTGGTCAATCACCGCGACGCGGCCAAGCTACTCTTCGTCCGAATCGTCAGCAGCGGACATTAACCCGCAAACCCCAGGCTACGCATCCACATGACATACTGTGCCGCGTACGCATCGAGGTTTTCCAGAGTGCCACCCCCACGTATCGGTGAACACATCTCGTAATTCGCGATCCCGTCGAACCCACCGTCGCGGAGCCCCTGAAAGAATGCTTTCAGATCGATAAAGCCCTCACCAAACTTGACCGCCCGCACCCAATCTGGCTCCGTGCGTTGATAATTTACCAACGCCGGTTGATAGGAATAACGCGGCAGGCGGACGTAATCCGCGTTGGTGGTAATCACCGTGTGGGGCGCCATCTTACGGGCAGCCTCGTACAATTCTTCACCACACAATGCAGGCGCCCAGGCATCGAATCCCGCTTTACAATTCGCCCGATCCACGTCGGTCAACAATTCGAGCAACACGTCACTGTGCACACCGAGATCGTGATGATTCTGAATGGCAATTGTCACTCCGAATGCGGCCGCGCGATCGCACATCTCCTGAAGCGATTTCACCATTTCCCGCCAAATAGCCTGAGGCTGTTCGCTCGGTGAACTATACGCGGAAAACACCCGTACCACGGAGCAGTCCAGCGCGCCCGCGAGGCGAGCCAGCCCCTCAACGTAGCCAATCTGCATTTCCAAATAGGGTACCTCAGCCGCAACCGTGGGCGCCAGATTCACATACCCGCCAACCACCAAACAACGCAATCCCTGCTGGCCCAGGGTGCGCCGCAGTTCGGCCACCATGTCATCCGTATAATCAAGCGCCGAGAGATGGGGACGCTTACCGGCCAACATGACCCCGCTGTAACCCAACTTCGCCGCTTTCGCAATGATTTCCGGCAAGGCCAACGTGTGCTGCCCCCAGAAGCCCGCATAACTCACCGAAAACAGGCTCAACTGCATATCTATTCCCCAGTGTTCTAGAAGCGAGGCTGCAGTTCCATCCACGTCGGACACGATACCGGCCGATCCTTACCACACTACAAACGATCGACAGCTCTCTGCTGGAAAGGATTTTCGTCCCGGCCGAGTCGATATCCCATACAGGGAGGCATCCGCACACCTCCATCTACACCGCGTCTCCGGTCCCAGCTCGCATGAAACGCTCGCACGATACGCTCGTCGAAAATCGACGGTGACTGAAAGTGACGCCGCCGTCCACCCAGCAGATTGAAGTGAATATGGGAATTCTCAGCGACGCGGGGATCGTCAGGCAGATACATCCGCGCAATCACTTGTCCCTTTTTCACCCGCTGTCCAACGCGAATGAGAATAAATGGATCGTAAAACTTGACGTCTCCGGGGTCGACAAAGGGCTCGATGCTGTAGTGCATTTCGACCGGCGCGCCATCCATCTGCGCGAACGCCAAGCCAATCCCATACCGTCTGTTCGCCACGCGGCGTTTGAGTGCGGACACGTAAATTTCACGCAACCGAAACGAATAGTCGATGCGTGTCACCACCCCATCCGCGACCGCATAAATTGCCGGATACCGTTGCACGTCCGTGGCCTTAAGCCGCTTTAACAACGGTCGAAAATAGATATGCGCACCCGTGTGTGGCCGTTCCGCCCGGACGCCTTTATAGGGATGCCCGGTACGCACCTGCTTCAGATCGACCAAGAAGCGATCGGAGCGGGACCCTTGAAACGTCTCGATATCAGGAAGACCCGCGAACGCGGCTTTCCGCTCTCTTGATGGCAGCGTCCGGGAACGGTTTACGGCAGCATCGCCCGACCCCACGGCCAGCGGCGTCAGCAGTGGCAAATAGGTCACCCACCACAACAACATCTGTGACACGCTAGTCTCCTCGTCGGTTGTTCCAGCGATCATGCCCCCGCGCAGCATGGACTCCGCGGTCCCGCCGCGTCGACAACGTGCTCTCCACGATTTCGACGCCAGTTCACCGTGCGCAGCGGGGCGTGGGTCTTACCAGCACAGCCGCTTACTGCGCCTCCTCCTGCAACAGCGCCCCCGCAACTTCAGCCAGTTCCTTTCCTCGCAGGTTTACCGCCCGCACGACTCCACGGCGGTCAACCAGCAGACTGGCTGGGATACTGTGGACGTCAAACACCACGGCAAGCTCGTTTTTCCACTTTTTTCCGTCATAGTGATGCAACCAGTCCATCTTTCGTTTGGACACCATCGCTTCCATCCGCTGCTGGCTCTCGTCCAAACTGACACCGAACACCACAAAGCCGCGCGCTGCCAAATCTCGGTGCGCAGCCTGCACGTACGGCAACTCCGCAAGGCAGGGCCGGCACCACGTCGCCCAGAAATCGATCAACACTACTTTACCTTTGAGTCGGGCGGGATTAATCGGATCACCCGATCGATGGTCCTTCACATCGAAAGCGGGCAACGGTTTGCCCACCATCCGGATCTTGTCGAAATGACTCTTGATGCGGGGCAGCAAACGCTCTCGTTTCCGAAAGAGCAACTCCGCCTCGACATCGTCCATAAATGTATTGGCCTCCTTCTGCTTGCCAACTCGAGAAAGCGCGTAAGCCAATTCCCGCGCGTACATTTCGGGACGATCCGGATAGTCTTTTTGCAGCGACTGGAGTCGCGGCAGCGCCAGTGCCGGCTGACCACTAAACAGATAGGACGCCGCCTCCCGTATTCGGGCCAGACGCGCAAACCGCGTTTCCGGAAATTCTTTCAGGAGCGCCGCGTAAGCCGGCCCCGCCTCGTTGTAACGGTGTAGGCTCCAGATTGAATATGCCCGCAAGTACAGTACCTTCTCTCGTTCGGGCGCGTCGGGATACTTTTCGAGAAACTCCTCCAGCTTCATCAGATTGACATTATTGTACTTGGCGAACATCAGTGTCTTCAGTTCGCGAACCTTGAGCTGCTTGGCAAGCCGTGCATAGTCCTGGGCTGGATCCTGTCCCGTCGCGTTGCTCCAAAGCAGCCCCCAAAGGCACAGCACCACTACCCAACCAGAGACCCCGGCGTCCGTCGTCATTGCTTTGAGCTCCCCATAACCGTTGCTGCTACACAATACCCAGGCCCGCTCCTGACAATCGCCGGGACGACCTACGAAATACCGCGAACCGATACTCTCCCCCCGCCGTTTCCCCTACCCGGTTACACACCCTGCCATACGATACTTCACGCCGACCCTTTCGACTTTTTCCGTCGAACCCTCTTCTTTTCACCACCCTTCGACGCACTCCGTTTGGGGCTTGTCTTGCGTGCACTGAGTGCTCGCTTGGTGGCAACCTTCCGCTTTGCCGATGAAGTGGACGACCGCGACGCTTCATATTGTTCGATGAAGCGAGACACGGGTACACGGCGAATCGTCTCGGCGACCACCTCCAGTGGCACCGCTTCAATCGCCTTGAAACGCACGCAGGACTTGCCCATATCGAGCCGTTTGCCCGCCTTCACCCAGGCGTCGCGAAACCAGTGTCCCAGGTCGGGATCGCCGTATACCGACATCAGGTAGATCGCCATATGGTTCTTTTGCGACGCCAGCCCCGCGAAAGGTAATGGTTGTTGCGGATCGGCATGATAGCCAGACGGGTAAATGGCATGCGGCACGTAGTAGCCAATCATGCCGTACTGGATACCTTCTTGATAACCCTGGTGCAGGTTTTTCAGGATCGTTTGCCGCACCACCTGAAGTGCCTCTCGGCGTTCCTCAGGCAAGCCGGCAAGGTATGAGTCGACGGTCTGCGGTTTGGCTAACATCACGCCCACATTGTAGCAACCTGCTTTACACGCTGACAGCGCGTCGGAGTCGCTACTGCCCCTGCCCCAGGGCGGTCTACGACAGTGTTTTGCCCCAGCAACGAGGTTTTTGCAGCAACAGTATTTGACGAAACACGCGTAGACTCTGATACTGCCCTTGCCCGGTGTTGTTTCGCGGAGTGCCGAAAGAAACACGCACCCGCTTTCCCAGCCCTCACGCACCGTAACGATTCATGCAACACTACAAACGACGTTTCCCTATCGTACGCCACAGCGTTTTCTTGGTGATCGTCGCGATTTTCGCCGCGCCCCTTTCCGCGCGCCAGTCCTCTCTCTCAATAGACGCCCTCCGCGACTGGGCGATTCGCGTTTCTAGCACACCAATTCCCTCGGAGACGTACGCGGCACAAGAGTTCCAGCACTATTTCCACCGGGCAACAGGCATCGTGTTGCCTATCCACAAGAGTCCTGAAAAAGCTGGCGGCCATATTTTCATCGGCCCCAGCACAGCCCTCCGCGACAGCAGCCTGGGTTTCACAATGGAGCGACAGTACGCCCTGGAGGAATTGCGCATCGTCATCACCGCCAAGAACATCGCAATTCTCGGTGGCCGGCCGCGTGGCACCCTGTATGGGGTTTACACATTCCTCGAGGACTACCTCGGCATCCGGTTCTTGACAGCGGAGGTAACGCATGTCCCTCTAGTACCTGTGACAAACCTGCTTCGCAAGGTCGATCGGTCCTACAACCCGCCGTTCGCCTACCGGCACTATGCGAAGAACGAAATCAGTAAGGACCCTGCGTTTGCGGCGCGACGCCGCCAGAATACGGCCAGTCGGTACGCCCCACAAAATCAGCGGATGGGGCCGCACTTAGGAGGTGAGGCTCATGGCGGCGTCTTCCTCCACAACAACTTCCTCTTCCAGTTACCGTTTCGGGATCACCCCGAATGCTATGCTCTGATCGATGGCCAGCGGAGTCCCCTGCAACCTTGTCTCACTCACCCGCTGGTGCATCGCACCGTCGCAGCGCAACTGCTGCAGAACCTCGACGGCTTCAGCCAGGGAACCACCATCCCATTGGCACAAAACGACAATGGTGGAGTCTGTAGTTGCACACGCTGCATCACCGTGCAACGTGAAGGCGACGGTCCGGAAGATATCCCTGTCGCAACAAATCCCCTGGGCGTTGATCCCCAAAAAGTACGCAACGGTCCACCCTCGGCGGTCATCCTTGACTTTGTCAACCGCGTGGCCGCCGACATCGCCGAGAAACGCCCCGACTTGTGGGTTGGCACCGAGGCTTACGCGTTTTCCATGATGCCGCCCCGGAAGACGAAATCCTTACCCAATGTCAAGGTGCAAGTCGCCACCTATCACTGCAGCATCCTCTACGGCCTCAACGACGCGCGCAGTCCCGATAACGTCGAGTTCGGAAACTATCTGGCCGGTTGGCGGAAAGCTTGTGACCACCTGTTGATCTGGCACTATGACATGAACCCACGTGAATACTGGCTGCCGTTTCCTAATCTTCGCGCCCAGCCTGATAACCTCCGGACCTTTGTGCGCAGTAACGGACGCGGCATCTTCATGCAAGGATGCGCCGAGAACACCGAACTCAGTGACCTGCGGGTTTACGTTATGACCGCACTCATCTGGGACCCTTCCCGCGAGATCGACCCCCTGATCGATGAGTTCCTCGCGTTGTATTACCAACAAGCTGCGCCGCCGATCCGTCGTTGGATCGACCTCTTCCACGAGCAGGCTCTGGCTTCCGGAAAAATGAGCAACATTAACTCACCAGCTCGCGGGTATGGCCTCGACGCCGCCCTGGGGGAAAAGGGAGTGCGCCTGTTTGGGGAGGCCATGACACTCGCCAAAACCCCCGAACTCAAACGTCGCGTCGAGAAAATTTCCGTCACCGCTTTGCGGCTCGCCGTGGAACCAGTCTGGTGGAATGCCATTGAAGCCCCACGGCGCGCACGGATCCTTAAAACAACACTTGCGGAACAACAAGTTTTACTCACCGCCGAGGAGCGGCAACGGTACCGCACAATGGTACGCGAACTGTTCGCCTTGGCCGCCAAACATGGCATGGCCATGTATTACGAAGGTGGCAAACTGGAACGAGCGCGCAATGCGATCCGGACCTACTACGGACTACCAAACAGAGAACCTCTGTGAGCCTATTCAACAGGACACGTGCCGTCCACCTCGCCGGTGGTCCGTCAGAAAACGGTTTCTTGGTGACATTGCTCGTGGTCGCCTGCCTGTCCAGCCAGCCTGCGGCCAGCGCCGAAAATCTGCTCACCGACCCCACCTTCGGTAAAGTCTCTGACCTCCAACACGGTCTGCCAGACCACGGCTGGTGTTGGCAGCGTATTCAGACGCCCTGTAAAGTGACCACATCACGCCACCAGCATGTCGCCACGCTCCATGGGGGCAAAGTTTTCCTGGACTCTGCTCCGCTCCCGCTGGCCCCTTCAACGAAACACGAATTCCGCCTGCAGGTTTCCGGCACCGCAACCTTTTCCGTCGAGTTACTTGCCTGGACCGCCAGCGGTCTGCCGGCACAGCCGCATCGAGTGATCCTTCAGAAAGCCGCTCCACTGCCACCCGGCACCCTTGACCTGCGCACCAGCTTCCGCTCACCCGCCGATATGTCACTCGGCCAAATTCGCCTGATCGCCTCGCAGGGAACCGCAGTGGTCCGTGCTCCCTCTCTCAGTATCCCTATCGGCACGCTACTGCTCTCCCTGGACGCCGCACAACCAGGTCCTCGCCCGGCCACACATTGGCAGGACCTCACGGGCCAAAACCGTGACCTCACCGTCGGCGAACAGGTCCGCTACGCGGCGGATCGGCAAAGCTACGTGTTTGCAGCCGCTGGCGCGCGGTGTTGCGGTGCCCTGGAAGACGCCCCGGCATTTGACTTCGAAACCGATACGGCTGCAGGCGCTGGACATGGCGACGCGTTTACCGTTGTCTTCTACGCCAAGTTGACCGACGGCCATTCGGGTCCAGGAATCGTCAATAAACTTGCCACCGCCGAACAACGAGGCTGGGCGGTGGGGCTGGTGTTTGATCAGTTTGGCCTGGACCGCGTAACCACGTTCCAGCAATCCAACCGGGAGCTACGTACGATCAACGGATTCCCCGGTCTGGCCGGCCAAACCGATGCGCGTTTGAATGTACGAGACGGTGATTTCCACTGTTTCATCGTCCACTTCACTGGAAGTGGGCAGCGTGACGGATCCGTTTACATCGACGGCAGTACCAAATCTCTGGCTTTAGTAGGCTGGCCCTTCGGAAACCTCTCGTCAGGAACGATTCGCAATACAACACCACTCTGTATTGGCGCCTTCGGCGAACGCGGGTTCCGCGGGGAGATTGGTTTTGTAGAAATCTGGTCCGGGACGCGACTGACACAAGGAATGACACCTGCCGCGTATTCTCGGTATCGCTACCGTCGCGGTGTTCCGCGTCGCGGGACTCACTGAGGTCGGCACCTCACTGCAAGTCCCCGATGCGACGCGTGGCCGCCCTCGCCGACCATCACTTCCGGCGATCTCCCACTCGGCCACGTGGCCTCCAGCGGATGGCAACCGCGGTCTCGGTCTTCGTGCACCAGGGCGCAATGAAGTCATGTCGGCTGGCCAGCGTGAGGATCATCCCGTCCTGCAACACGACACTTTGGTTGTAACCACTTGGCTCACTGAAAGTCAGGTAGTACGCCTCATCCTCCCAGGTTCGCCCCTCATCGTGGCTGATCATCGCTCGGCTGCCGCGCGGCCCGGGACCATACGGAGTCGTATGCACTATCACCACGCGACCGTCCGTCAGACCCAACGGAAACCCGTAGCACTGCCCCGGGACACTCATCAGGCATCGAAAATGATTCCAGGTCCGGCCTTCATCGTTAGACTCGACGAGAAACACATGCGTGTACGCCTGCCCTTTCTTGGTTCCCAGATGGGTGAGCAGATCCGGTGGATCGGTCGCCAACAGTGGACGCTGATAGTGCACAGTGGCCAGCAACCTACCCGACGCCTTGCGTGTAATCCCCCCTTCACTACACCAATCGGTAAAAGGATATGGACCCTGCCAGGTCTTGCCACCGTCGGCACTCCTGAAGATGACGAGTCGTTTTATATATGGAGGATCCGTGTCCACTGGATTGCGCAGCTGCCCTGGCCAAAGAAGTGTGTCATCGGGTAAGCGGTGCATTGCATATGAAGCGTACCCCCACACGTAGTCAACTCCGGCAAATCGCAAGGGGCGTTCGATCTGCGCAATCTTGTGCCAATGATGGCCGCCGTTTCCGAGGCCCACACCATTGCCGGACGAGTCCCGTACTGCTCGCCGCGCGGGGCATGCGGAATCCCCACCTCGACCAGCGTTCCGTCGCGCAACACCTGGATAAAAAGCGGAACCTGGTCTGGATAGGCACCCCATTTACCGGCGAAACGAGCCCGATTGCCATCGTGGGGGTACGAAATCTAATTCTTGCCCCCGTCAATTGACTTGCACACGGTGCTCCGCCCCATCACATAGACCGTACCGTCGTCAGCCAACACCAACCGCCCCATCAGCTCCTGATGGCTCATATCGCCCGGATCGCCGGGCAGCCACGTCTTCTCAACCGGCACTCTCGCCAGGACTCCATCGCGCGCATGCAAAATGTATTGACTCTTGTGCATCGCCAGGAGTTGCTCTTTGGTCGGGTTCTCGACTCCCCCCCTGGTGCCCGTCTTAAGCGCCGGTTTCCGGTAAACCGGTCGCTGCGACTGTTTCTCCGCGGTCGCCAGCTGGCCGCCGCCGGCCACGAGCACCATACCGACCAAACGAAGAACCGTGTTCATGGCTGTCTCCAGGAGCGTATTAAGAATCGCTGCACCATCTATACCACCAATTGCTGAACAACCGCGCGGCGGCATCAGTCAGTGCGCTAAGTCACCCATTTCCATTCTGGGCACTCCGCCACCCACGACGTAGCCAGACTACTCCTATAGATATCGCCTGTTGCGAGCTGCGTTCCCACTGACGGCCTACCGCTCCGGCCTGCCAGAAGGATGCCAATCGGATCACTATGACCCTCGGCGTGTTTGGCGTACCGCGTTCCCTCAAGGGTCGGCCTGTCTCGGCATTCTGCGCCGAAGAATCCATTTCGATATCAGCTGAAGCACCGTTGGATCGATCGTCTGTTCGATCTGCCGATACTCTCCCGGCAGACCAGTTCTGGCCTTCTGGAAGAGATGATTCAAGTCGGGTAAACGGTGAATCTCGTAGTCTTCATTGCCACCGCCGACCAGCGCCGCCCGAATCGCGGGGAGATTCAAGTCCGGATCCACTTGTAGATCCTTGTCGCCATTGAGCGCCAGCACCGGACAACGCACACGCGCAAGTGCCTGGCTGGGGTCGTACGTCAGGAAAAAGCGAAACCAGGGCTCGAGCAGGCGACCAATTTCGACACGCGAGCTCGTCACAACGGCGTGCTGTTGCTCCTCGGGCTTCAGCGTCGCCACAAACCGATCAAACGCTGCGACCACCGCCGGGCGTTTCGCGCCCGCCTTAATCACCCCAAACAAGGTTTGTTGCAACCGGCGATTCAAACTGATATCCGCTGCCGGCGCCCCCGCCGCGCGGGCAATCCGCCCCGCCTGGTTCAACAAGATTTGATCTCCCGGAACACCGGTACCGGCCAGCAACACAATCCAGGCCACGTCGTCGCGTCGGGCCGCAACCATCGGAGCGATGTAGCCACCTTCACTATGTCCGATCAGACCTACCTGTCCTGGATCAATATCGCGACGGCTCAGTAAATACGTCACAGCCCCTTCAACATCGGCCGCGAAATCCTGCGAATTCGCTTGAGCGTAATTTCCCGACGAGGCCGCGACTCCGCGCTCGTCATAACGCAATACCGCAACGCCCTGCCGCGTCAGATGATCCGCGATCACGAGAAATGGCTTGTGTTCCATAATCGTCTCGTCTCGGTCCTGGGGCCCCGACCCAGTGATCAACACCGCGACAGGAAACGGTCCCTCAGTCCGTGGCAGCGTCAATGTACCCGCTAACCGGATCTCCTCACTGGCACCGGTAAATTCGACATCCTCTACCCGGTAAGGAAACGGCCCACGTGGCGTCTGGGGGCGCGCAGGAGGGAGAATAGATTTCGTTTCCGCCACCGCAACACGCCGCAGCACTAGCTCAAAGCGACCGCCATTCTGTATCCAATGGCCCGCGATCTTGTTCCGTTCGGAATTATAGCGCCCCTCGAAACGAGCCTTTGTCACTACGATCTCAAAGGTCACTTGTTCCCCACTGAACGTGGGGGTCACCGGCAAGCCACCCAACCCTTCGCTTAAGCTGTCCAGCTCCACAGAGCGTTTTTTCTCGACGTCGGCAAAGACGCGAAACTGAAATTCAAATACTCTCTCACCCGCCTTCATCGTCCCGCGCCAGGTCTCGATCTGCTTTCGCGGGGGCGGTGGCGTAGTGGCCTGCAACTTAAGCGGAAACGACTGGCCTGCCTGTGTAAACGTGCCTGCGATTTCCCGGTCGCCTGGCTGGTACTCACCATCCAGCACGATTCCCAGCCGTTTCGATCTACACACAAGACGGCCGCCCGCAATCTCGCACGTGTCCATTTGAATGCGCACGTTTCCCTGGTCGATGCTGATCAAGTCGCAACGCAATCGCCCTTCCGCTGCTCGTGAAATATCAAATCGCAACCGCAGTTTGGCACCACCCGCCACCAGAACACCAGTCCAGGATTGCGGAGTTTTCAGAGGGTGGGCGTGGACGTTGTGTTCCAGGCATCCCGTGAGAAGCCATGCCGCGCATACCACACTACATCTACGTACGCATTGCCCCATCGATTCGCTCCCTGCTACCGCAGAAATCACACCAGTATTTTTTTCACCACGTGCGCTTCCACCACGCCCGTCAATTTTTGATCGAGGCCTTGAAACGGGAACGTCAACCGCTGGTGATCGATTCCTAACTGATGCAGAATGGTTGCGTTCAAATCTCGCACATGGACCGCGTCATCCTCAAAACGGGTTGTCTTTCTACCGTCCTGATCGACGACATTGTAACTGTACTCGTCCGTCTGGCCGTGACTGATTCCGCCTCGAATTCCGCCTCCCGCCAGCCACGCCGTAAAGCAGCGAGGATGATGGTCGCGCCCATAATCTTCGCGTGTCTGTTTGCCCTGGCAGTAGACTGTGCGACCAAATTCTCCACTACAGACAACCAGTGTATCCGCCAGCAACCCGCGTCTTTTCAGGTCCTTCACCAAGGCGGCCGCGGGCCGATCGATATCCCCTGCCTGAGCTCGCATCTTGCGTGGCAAATTTGAGTGGTGATCCCAACCGCGATGGTACAACTGTATGAAACGGACGTTTCGTTCCACCATTCTGCGTGCCAGCAGGCAATTACGGGCAAACGATCCACTCTTGTGCACCTCATCGCCGTAAAGCTCGAGGATGTGCTCCGGTTCTCCGCTGATATCGGTCAGTTCGGGTACAGACGCCTGCATGCGAAACGCCATCTCCTGCTGCGCGATCGTGGTTTGTATCTCAGGGTCACCGATCTCCTCCGCATGCCGCGCATTCAGACGGCCCACCAGGTCGAGCATCGCCTTGCGCCCCCGTCGACTGACGCCGCCAGGATTGGAGAGAAACAACACAGGATCACCCGCCGCCTGAAACAACACACCTTGATGTCGCGAGGGTAAAAAGCCCGTCCCCCACAGTCGACTATAAAGGGCCTGGACATTCACTTTGTCGCCCGACCAGAAGGCGGAATTGAGCACAATGAAGTCGGGTAGATCTCGGTTCATCGCCCCCAACCCGTAGCTCAACCAAGCACCCAAGCTCGGTTTACCCGGAATTTCAGAGCCGGTGCAGATCAACGTCTTTCCGGGATCGTGATTAATCGCATCGGTATGCATCGACTTGATAAAGCACAAGTCATCGGCAACGGTTGACAACTGCGGCAAGAGCTCGCTCATCCACAACCCACCCTCCCCCTGCTGGGCGAATTTGAACATACTGGGCTGGACCAGGTGTGTCTTGCCGGTCGTCATGGCCGTCAATCGTTGGCCATCTCGCACCTCATCCGGCAACGGCTGCTTGAACTTGTCCGCGAGTCCTGGCTTGTAATCGTAGAGATCCAACTGGCTCGGCGCACCCGCCATGAATAGAAAAATGACACGTTTAGCCTTTGGCGCAAAATGCGGGAGCGCACTCTCCTCGCCGTGCGTCTGACGCCCACACAAACGATTCATGGCAATGGCACCCAGGCCAACTCCTGTCTGCCTGAGGAAATGACGTCGTTCGGCCAGGGTGGAAAGCTGTTGAGCCAGATCCATCTCTATTGCCTCGTTTTCGTAATATCAAGGTTCAGCAGCGAGTGCATCAACATGCTGTAGGCCGCAAACTCGATCTGTGCCGAGTCCACGGAGCCGCGTTCCTGCTGTTCTTCCGCCGGCGACAGTGCGTCCCCTTTTTCCAAGACAGCAACCGCCAAAGGGTCCTCTTGGTAGATCTTGCGAAATGCGGCCAATCCGTTTCGCAACACTTCAAGTTCTCCGTCATCCGGCAACAACGATGTCACCTGTTCGTAGGCCACTCGAAGGCGTGTCTCTTCATCCGGATACTCCAGAATCCGCTTCGCAAAGACGCGTGCCGCGCGAAAATACTCGGCTTCATTCATCAACACCAGTGCCTGCAGCGGAGTATTGGTCCGCTCGCGCCGGGCGATGCAACGTTCGCGTGTGGGCGCATCAAAGATGGTCATCTGGGGTGGGGGCATGGCCCGTTTCCAAAAACTATACAGGCTGCGGCGGAATATCTTGTCACCCTCATCCGCCTTAAAGGCATACGTGCTGGACGACACCATGGAAACCGATTTCCAGAGATTAGGCGGCTGCGGGGGCTTAACACTCTGGCCATACATCCGCGGGTTCAGCAATCCACTGACGAACAGTATTTGATCCCGCACTGTCTCCGCGTCCAGGCGGAAACGCGAGCCTCTACCGAGCAACCGATTGTCGGGGTCAGTCTGGTATGCCTTCTCACCCGCGGCCGCGGACTGCCGATAGGTTTCAGACAACAGTATCTCCCGCAACAGTTGTTTGACATTCCAATCCGACATCACAAAACGAGTGGCCAGATCGTCCAATAACTCCGGATGGCTGGGCCACTCGCCTTGGGCACCAAAATCCTCCGATGTCTTTACCAGACCGACACCGAACAACTGTTGCCAGAAACG
Source organism: Planctomycetaceae bacterium (assembly GCA_002709225.1). Lineage (GTDB taxonomy): Bacteria > Planctomycetota > Planctomycetia > Pirellulales > Pirellulaceae > UBA9264. Next base: position 21,923 of record PAQH01000007.1, on the reverse strand, counting down.
ATTCACCGCCACCCGGGCGGTCAGGGGATTCTTACCGTCGGTCAACCAATGTGCCAAATCCATACGTGTCGGCGTGCCCGCCTTCTTGCTCAATTCAGGAAGAAAGGCAGGAGTCGCTCGAAAGACCCGCTCGCCCGGCCGATCGTAAGCGCCACGCACTAGGATGTGGGTGGGACGAACTTCGCTGCGCTCGCGCATGACCAGAGTAGTGGTCACCTGTTTCTGTAATGCCACGATCTGTTCGCGATTCTTCTTGCTGGCAGACTGTGTTGCCGTCAGGGCGCTCTTAACGGCCGTCACCGCCTCGCTGGCCGCCAGATTGTCGCCAGCCACTCCACCCAAATCGGCTGACACCTTCTGGAGCGTCGCGGCCGCGGCATCAATGGCATCCCCCGCCGCTTCCAATCCCTTTAACTTGAGGGCCTGCTCTGCCGTAGGCACGCGCACAAAAGGCGCATGAACCCCTGAACCAGGTGTTTCCGGTCGAGCGTCAATGTTGTTGAAAAAGGCGTAGAGTTGATAAAAATCGCGCTGTGTGATCGGGTCATACTTGTGGTCATGACAAACTGCGCACTGCAGCGTCAAGCCCAAAAACGCTGTCCCAAACGCCGTTACACGATCAATGACATTCCGTGCAAAGCTCTCCGCAGGTAGTGCTGTCCCCGCGTCGATGACCAGGTGCAAACGGTTAAATCCAGACGCAATCTGCTGATCGAGCGTCGCATTTTCGTAGAGATCACCCGCTACCTGGTGATGGATGAAGTGGTCAAAACGCAAGTTGTCATTGAATGCTCGAATCACCCAATCTCGGTAGGGTGTAATTTCACGAAAGTGATCGTGGTGAATACCGTTGGTATCCGCAAAACGAACCAGATCAAGCCAATACCGCGCCATATGCTCGCCATACTGCATTTCGCCCAGTAGCCGATCTACGACATGTTCGTAAGCTTCCTCTGTACCATCTTCCAGAAAAGCGGCGATCTCCTGGCGTGTTGGCGGCAGGCCCGTCAAATCCAACGTAACGCGGCGCAGCAGGGTACGGCGTTCGGCACGCGGCTGAGGCTGCCAGCCCTCCCGCTCTAATCGCGATAGCACAAACTGATCGATCCGCTGCGAGCTCCAGTTCGCAGCGTTCACTTGCGGCTGTACGATCGCTCGCGGAGCCACAAATGCCCAGAACTCATCGTATTTCGCTCCTTCCAGAATCCAACGGCGAACCAGCTCTCGCTCCTTGGCGTTTAGCCGTGGCTTGTGCGATTCCCGCGGAGGCATCGCCTCTTCCGGGTCGTCGGTCGTCACCCGCCGCCAGAGCTCGCTGCCTTCCACGTCGCCAGGTCGAACGACCCGGTGTCCGCCCCGGTCCTCCCCGAGCCCCTCGCCGGTGAGCGCCGTATCAAACCGCAAGCGGGCCTGCCGGCTAGCCTTATTTGGCCCGTGACACTGGAAACACCGGTCTGACAAGAGAGGTCTGATATCGCGATTAAAATTGACCGGCTCAACCGCAGACGCGGTCGTGATGTCAGCCCAGTTGCAGATTGTGAACGCTAGTCCGACAAGAACCGCAGGTCGCATTTATTCGCCTCCCAACTATCCGGCACCTTACAGCGATGTCCGCGTTACCGTACCGTGGGGCTCCCAGTCAGCCCCTGTTTGGGCGCCATCATACCGCCTGCCAGCGGGTTCTCCTAGCGTCACGGGCGCGAACCTGCCCGCCTCCATACCGCGAGTCGTCCCGGACACCTATGATGGATCGACACGTTGTCAGACAGCGGCCTCGCCGCCGATCCCGATCCAGAGAATCTTCCATGACCGCCCCCACCGCGCCGTCAGCGACAGCCAGCCATTATCAAACCGATTTCCCAGCCAGTGAATTTCGCGAACGCCGCAATCATGTTTACGAAGCCATCGGACCCGATGCGGTTGCTGTACTGCGGGGCATGCCCGCAAGTGGTGCGTTCGATCTTTTCCGGCAACATAACGACTTCTACTATCTCTGCGGCCTGGAAGTTCCACATGCCTACCTGCTGTTGGATGGACGTAAACAAGAGTCAACTCTCTATCTCCCATCACGCGACCCACACCACGAACGTAGTGAAGGCCGCACCCTGGCGGTCGAGGACGCGCCGGAACTTTGTCGGCTCTCGGGCGTCGAACAGGTCCATGCGTTACCCGCGCTGGAAAGTGACCTGCAGGCCAGCGCCACCGTCTTTACCCCCCGGTCACCTGCCGAAGGGTACCTGGCCTGCCGTGACACCTTAGAACACGCCCGCCGAATGATTGAATCCGACCCGTGGGATGGATCCCCCTCTCTGGAAACCCGCTTCCAAGAACGTCTGGCCAAACTGCTACCCTCCGCCAACTTCTCGGATCTCTCGCCCATCCTCGACTCGTTGCGGTTAGTCAAGAGCGCCGCTGAAATTGCCATCATGCGCGTCGCCGGCAGGCTGACGGCCATAGCGGTCACCGAATCCATGCGCTGCACCCGCGAGGGGCTTTACGAATATCAACTGGCCGCTGTCGCGGACTACTGCTTTCGCCTCAACGGCGCGCGCGGTGGAGGCTATCGACCGATCGTCGCCAGCGGTGACAACATCTGGAACCCGCATTACTTCCGCAACGACGCGACGCTCGATTCCAGTGACTGGGTGCTGATGGACTACGCACCCGACGTCCGCAACTACACCAGCGATATCGGCCGCATGTGGCCCGTGAACGGTCGTTATACACCCTGGCAACGGGAACTATACGGGTTCATTGTCGACTACCACAAAGTACTCCTCAGCCTGATCCGACCCGGTGTTACCGCCGCGACAATCTATCAAGAAGCGGACGATCAGATGAGGCATCATGTGGAGCAGACTGCCTGGTCCCGCTCTTCGTTCAGAAAAGCGGCCCTCGATGTTCTCACCTACAATCGCCACCTCACCCATCCTGTAGGAATGGCGGTTCATGACGTGGGGCATTATCACGACGAGCCGCTTCTGCCTGGCATTGTGCTGGCGTTGGATCCACAGCTCTGGATCCCTGACGAGCAGATCTACGTACGCGTCGAAGATACCGTTGTTGTGACGGAAACCGGGGTGGAAAATCTCACCGCGGCCGCGCCACTCGAACTGGATGATGTCGAGCGCGTGATGCGGGAAACGGGCCTGCTGGCGGCACGCCCTGATTTACTGCAATAATCAACCGTCAATAGACTACCCGCAACAGGCCGCAGATCACGGGCGCTGCACCGCCGCCGCAAGGTTGCGTCCGATCCACGCAAACGAAGGCGACTTTTCCGCTGTGAACAACCCCGCACACATGCCGAAGTAACGCAGCTGCAGATCGAACGACACCGATCGCCCGTTCCCTCGACATCGACGCGGGCCGTTTTCCCGCCGTGATCGCCCCGTGTGCATAACGTCCACAGCAATAGTCAGCTCCAGCTATACGGCCAACGCCTGCCGCACAACATGTCGCGTGTGGGAAAGGTAAACGAACTGCCAACCGAGCAAGTCACATGTTGTTCTCTGTATCTACCTGACGTATTGGCGAACCAGATGGGAAGCCGACTGGTGGACAGCAACGGTTCGTCCCAGTTAGCTGGTTCCCTATCCACGCCAAGCAGACCACTGTCGATGAATCGGACTCGGCGCAAGCCAACCCGGTGAACCGTGGTGGCTACTCGCAACCTGACCTTGATAACGTCGTACGCGCCACGCGACCTCGGCGCACCGGCTACGGCATTGTGATGGCACACCAACGGAGCCTCGCCTCGCCACCCCACAATTTGCGATCGCTCTCGCTCTCAGGAACGAGTAAACTAACCGTACCACGCTACTAGCACTTTTAGGACTCGTATGGACGTCTCCCACCTCGCCTCACCGCCCCTGGTCGCATTCCGGCTCGCCTGCTCAAGCGTCATCGTCTGCTTTGTCTTGGACAGTGGCCCTGTCTCAGCTGCCCCCCCCAGCTTTGCCGACCAGGTGCAGCCGATCCTAGCCCGATTCTGCAGTAGCTGCCACGGTGCCAACAAACAGGAGGGCGACGTCCGCATCGACAAACTGGACCCTGATCTCGTGGGAGGAAACGACGCGGAACGCTGGCATCAGGCACTCAATCTTATCAATCGAGGTGACATGCCACCCGCCGATGCGCCCCAACCAGATGCCGCCACGCTGGAACAGCTTGTCAATGCGATTCAGCACGAGCTGAATCGCGCGATCCAAGCACGGCAAACATCCCACCGAAAAGTCCTCCGCCGCCTCACCCGCAGCCAGTACACCCGTAGCCTACAAGAGTTATTGCAGCTAACAATTGATTTTGGCAACGCCCTGCCCGAAGACGCCAAATCTCGCACCGGATTCACCAATAACGGGTCCGTGCTGCAGACCACCTCACTCCACCTGGAATACTACCAGAAGATCGCTCGAGAGGCCCTTAATCAGGCCATCTTCATAGAGAAACCGCCCGTCACGCGATACCGCATTACACTCGGCACCGACCTGGGTAAAAAGCTCACCAAAGAGAAAACCGCGGGGCGCTTTACCGGGTACGTTTCGCAACCCGTGGAACCCAGCCACCTGGTCGCGGAGGTTCTCGATCAGCAAGGTCACGTCAAGGAAGTTGACCCCTCAGAACGTCAGGGACGCTACGCAAACGTGCTGCGCAATCTGGGCATTGGCATGCGCGGCTCGCATAAAGAACGCTATCAGATGGCCCCCCAAGGGATGTTGCTCGACTCGGCGGTTCCCCACCAGGAAGTCGCCCCGGGTTCCTGGCACGGACCCTCGCCCAACCTCAAACTGCTAATCCGTCGCGATTTCCCGGCCCGGGGTGATTTTGCGCTCCGCGTCACGGCCGCACGTGTTGCCAGCCGAACGCGTCCACTCACCAACACCTACCGCGCAGGAAAACCACTCGTCGTGCTCCACGACACTCCCCCGGCGAAAACCCTCTCCGGCGGGCTTGTCCAACCAGCCGAAGCTACCCAGTCCCATACGCGGGCGGAACTCATCGAGGGTCTGTTGCACCCCAAGCCAACGGACAAAGACGCCAATAGCTCCGCACAGTTCACCTTTACCGTTCCCAAGGAGGACTTGTACCAATGGGACCTTATCTGCAGACGTGTGCGACCGGACGGCTCGGCTAAATTCACCGTCGCGGTGTCCGATCCGTCGCGCGCGGTCACCACCAACAAACTACACGTTGTCGACGGTGCGTCTAACGCACCGTCGATCGCAAGCCTCGGCGTGATGGCCTTACCTGCCGGACAACGGTCCTGCACGTTGACTTGGTCAGGTCCTTGGGCGCTCGAAAGCCTCCACCTGACCCGGCTTCCGATGGAACACGCAATTCGCCAGAAACACGCCAGACAGCTCGCACGCTACCAGCAGGAGCAACGGGACCAAGAAAAACGAGAACCGGTACTGCAAGTGGCGTTGGGAAACCGAACTGACGACGGAATGGACTCCGAGCCGTTCGATCAGACGCGCCGCCTGCCAACCCCACTTAACCACTTTGCCACCTATCAGTTTGTGGGCCGCCTGGAAAACCTGCCGGTGCCACAAGTCGACCTCAACGAACAAAGCAGCCTGGCCAATATCCTGGTATTGGCGGTGTGGAACGGTGATTTCGTCAAGCAGCTTCAGCGTACCGGCACCAGGATTCAGATTCGGCAAATTGAATTCGAAGCCCCCTATTTCGCCACCTGGCCACCTGCCAGTCACCAGAAGATATTCATTGATTCCCCTCAGCGTGGGCGGCCGACAGTCTATGCGGAAGAGGTGATCACCCGCTTCATGTCCGAAGCCTTCCGCCGCCCTCTGCATGCCGGCGAAGCCACTCCCTATCTGAACTTCTGGAAGGCGATCCGATCGGATTACGATCACTTCGAAGAGAGTATCAGTGAAGTGCTCGTCGCGGTCCTCTGCTCCCCCAAATTTCTGTACCTTGCGGAAGCAGCGGAACGCGATAAAACCCCTATCCAAGAGGAGCTCGAACTCGCCTCGCGCCTCTCCTATTTCTTGTGGAATGGACCACCGGACGAGCGACTCAAACAACTCGCACAAAGGAAAGCTCTGCGACGGGGCCTTTCCGAAGAACTCCCCCGGTTACTCGCGGACCCCCGGTCCTGGAATTTCGTCGAAGCGTTCTGCGACCAATGGCTCCGGCTCGACCGGCTTCAGGCCATGCGCGTCAATGTCCGCAAGCACCCCAGTTTCACGCGTTTTGTCAAAGCCGATCTCGCGCGTGAAACTTACCATTTCGTGCGACACGCGCTCTGTGAGAACCTAAACTTGTTCACCCTGATCGACTCCGATTTCGTCATCGTCAACCAGAATCTGGCCGAATTCTACGGCCTGCCCGACGTGCGGGGAACACAATTCCGCGTAGTCCCCATAGCTCCCGAAACCCCACGAGGCGGATTGCTCACCCAGGCTGCTTTCCTGAGCGGACATTCAGATGGCAACCAGGGCCACCCGGTGAAACGCGCGGTGTGGCTCATGGAGCGGATTCTGGGCCAGGCCCCCCCACCTCCACCTCCCAATGTTCCCGCACTTCCCGTGGAAAACCCTAGCAAGCGTAACCAGAGCATTGCCGAGCAGTTAGCCACGCACCGCGCTAACATATCCTGCCGCAATTGCCACAAAAAACTCGACCCATACGGCCTCGTCTTCGAAGACTATAATGGAGCCGGTCTCCTTCATCGGAAACCCGGCAGTAGCCCCGATACACAAGTCGTCTTACCGGACGGCCACACCGTCAACGGTGTGGGAGAGATGGTGCAACATATCCTTACCGAACAACGCCACGCCTTTCGCAGTTCGCTGATAGAGCACTTGATGATCTACGCGCTCGGACGCGATCTGTCGTTTGTGGATGAACCCGCGATCGAGAAAATCGCCCGCCGCGTCGCTCAGCGGGACGACCGCATGGCGACCGTGATTGAAGAGATCGTCACCAGTCCTCTTTTTCTGCAACAGCAATAACACCAAACTGCACACCAGCCCACTGCACACCAGCCCACTGCGCGCCAGCCCACCAAACCTGATATCGCGGAGACGAATACCGATGGCAAACCGCTCCTGGCACCTAGACCGCCGTAGCTTTCTGCGCGGGCTCGGCGTCACCCTAACCCTCCCCTACCTGGAAGCAATGGGCGATACGACTCCCGCCGTGGCGGACGCCTCTGCTCGCAAACGTCTCTGCTGCCTCTATTTCCCCAATGGCTGCGGGATCCCTAACCGAGAAAAGGATGCGGCGGCGCATTCTCAGTGGAGCTGGTTCCCTCTCGGTGAAGGGAGTGACTACGAATTCACCAACACTCTCTCCGTGCTTGCCGACCATCGCCAGGAAATGTCCATTCTTGGCGAACTGAGTCACCCACGAAGCCGCGAATTGCTCGGCCACATCGCGGGCGACTCGTGGCTCACTGGTGGTGACGTCTCGGGCAGCAACTATCGGAACAACATCTCCATCGACCAGGTCGCCGCTCGGAAACTTGGCGAGAACACACGCTATCCCTCGCTGACGCTTTCCGTCGACGGTGGTGTTGGTTATCAGTCGCGCGTTTCGACACTCTCTTTTGACGACTCCGGAAAACCGATTCCCGCGGAACATCGCCACCGGGCGATTTTTGAACGCTATTTTTCTCCTGCGGGCGGGAACACCACCCGCGAACGACAGGCACAACTTCAACGTGGACGGCGAATCGTCGATCTCGTCCTGGAAGACAGCCGGCGACTTAGTCGCCAACTCGGCACCACGGACCGCCGCAAACTGGATGAATTCCTGGCATCATTGAACCGTGTCGAACAACAGATCCAACGTAACGAAAAGTGGCTAAAAACCCCCCATCCGCACGTATCCGCAGATCACATCGACTTCGAAGTGGACGCCACCAGAAACCCCGACACCTACATCCGGTCGATGCTCGACATCATGGTACTTGGTCTACAGACCGACATGACTCGCGTGATGACTTACATGCTCGGACGGGAAGACGGGATTGGATTTGCCGACCACTTCCCAAAGCTGGCCTGCGGAATCAAACGCGGTCACCACAGCATCAGTCACTCCACCGAATGGGAAAACTGGAGCAATTACGATCGCTGGCTCGCCAGTCACTGCGGCTATTTCCTGGAACGTCTGAAAACCGTCAACGACGAATTCGGCCCGCTACTGGACAATACACTGGTTTTGTTTGGGAGTGCCTGCAGTACGACACACAATGCCAGAAACTACCCACTTGTGCTCGCAGGCGGGAAGAACCTGGGAGTGAATCATGGCAGCTACCGAATTTACGGAAACCAGATTCCCATGACCAACCTTTTCGTCAGTATGCTGAACGCGATCGGCGTCACGACAACCCGGTACTCGGATTCCACGGGTACCTTGCCCGGAACCCTTTTCTCCTGAACAACCGGTGGTCCGCCGCGGCGTTTCCCCCGACCAGCATCCATTGCCGCATTTAGCCTACAGGGGCCACACCAGCAGGATTAATGGCGTGGCAACCAACACGATCAGGATTTCCAAAGGCAACCCCATCCGCCAGTAATCCCCAAAATGGTACCCACCGGGGCCCATCACAAGGGCATTCGACTGATGTCCGATCGGGGTCAGAAATGCGCAGCTCGCGCCCACGGCGACCGCCATCAAAAAGGGGTCCGCGGAAACCTCCAGTGCCGTGCCAATTTGCACCGCCACGGGTGCCATCACCAAGGCTGTCGCCGCATTGTTAATCACGTCCGACAAACACATGGTGGCCACCATCACCAAACCGACGACGATCACTGCCGGTAATCCACTCGTGAGATGTAAAATGGCATTGGCCAGTAACGCCGAACCACCAGTGGATTGCAATGCTTCACTCACTGGCAAAAGCGCTCCCAGCAGAACGATAATTGGCCAATCGATTTCGCGGTAGATTTCACGAGCCGGCAAGATACCCACGACGACATACGCCAGAATTGCGCCCAAAAACGCGATCGGCGTGGGCAGCAGCCCCGCAATGGCCAACCCGATCGCGACTGCAAAGATCGCCAAAGCCTCCGCGATTCGTCCGAAACGGACAACCGCCAGATCCCGCCCCTCCAGCGTCAAAAGTCCTAGCCTGCCAAACGTCGTCTCCAGGTCCTCTTCTTCGCCCTGTAACAACAAGACGTCACCGGCGCGAAACGGTACGTCGGCCAAGCGGCGCCGAATTGGCCTTCCTTGCCTGGCGATCGCCAAGAGCACCGCCGCACCCGCACTGCGGCGTCGGAGGTACTGACGGTCACGACCAACTAATGGCGACCCAGGAGTCACAACGGCTTCCAGAAACGCGTGATCTCGTGTCTCCAGGTTGTCGATCCGACGCTGCGTGGAACGAGTCAATTCTAACCCGTATTCATTCAACAAATCGCTCAAGTGTGCAGGATCCGCCTTGACGAGAAACTGTTCAGCCGGCTCGATGGCGTGTCGTGGCGAACTGCGGGAGAATCGTCCACCCCGGTCGATCCGCCCAATGAGCTCCAAACGTTCACCGGAGAGCTCCTCAATCTGCCCAACCCGTTCGCCCACCAGTTTACTCGTCTCCGGTATCCTGACTTCCGTAATGTATTCACCAATGCCGGCCAACGCTTCATGCGCGGGGGATTCGTTCACCCGCCGTGGAATGAGCCGCCAGCCTCCCAGGGCGACAAAGATCACCCCACCGACTGCCACCACCCCACCAACAGGAGAAAAGTCAAACATGCCAAAGGGACCGGCGGTCCCCTCAAGGCCACCCCGGTAGGTCGCAATGATGATGTTCGGCGGAGTCCCGATCATGGTCACCATGCCACCGAGGATGCTGGCGAAGGCCAGTGGCATCATGATGATCGCTGGCGAACATTTTCGTTCCGCCGCCGACTTCAACGCCACGGGCAGCAGCAACGCCAACGCCCCGACGTTGTTCATAAAGGCCGAACAGATAGCCACAACCACACAGAGGCTAAGCACGTGCGCGGTCGGATTCACGGCGAACGGTTTCAACTGGCGCGCCAACAGGCTCACCGCGCCTGAGTTCCGCAGCGCGCGGCTAATCACAAGCACAGCCGCGACCGTAATCACCGCAGGGTGACCAAATCCCACTAGGGCCTGCTGTGGCTCCACAATCCCTACCGCGACCAAGGTGAACAGAGCGCCGGCCGCTACGACGTCGTAGCGCCATTTCCCCCAAGCAAACAACACGAGTGTCAGCGACAACACGCTGAACGCAATCGCCTGATCGTTCGTCATCTCGTGACTCCCAGCCGAGGAGGGGGAGGACGATTATTCCGACCCCGCCTGCCGCTCATGCTACCGACGGTCCATCAGCTACACGCGTCCGCCACATCGCAGACTCGGTTAGACCAGTAACCAGGTCGTCTCGATGCATAGATCAGACCTGATCTATGCATCGGTTGATCCTGACAACACCACCATAAAATCTCGGGCACGCACCCCGGAGCCTAACCTCATCGTCTGGTCGACATGTACTCAACCAGGTTTCGCAGCAACTGGTCATAGTTCTTACCACGCCTCACTCGGTCCGTACTGACGCGAGGGTCGAACGCTCCCCCCACAACCATCCCCCGTCCATGCCCATGCGGGGCGTACTCAACGATGGTTGCGTAGTCAGGTGGCACCTCCGCACCCTCCGTCCAATAACCAGCCAAGACCTTTCCTTTTTCCGGCCAGAAAGGCGCACGCCACGCGGACCGAGCTGTCGGTGGCCGCTGCCAGACCGCGGCCGTGACCAGCTCGGCCGCATTCACATCCATCGTCGCAAAGCCGTCCACTGGTAGTCCTGAAAAAATGGCGTGTGTCCCATCAAGGGGTTTGTGTCCCAGCAGCTCGACCGCCGGGCGGGCCGCCGACCGGTGCCGAGACGGCCCGCGCCCGGGTACGATCATCGTTCCCCAGTACCGATCGTTCGGTTGGGAAGTCTCCCATCCCCAAGGAGCGACCAGACAACCGGCCAATCCACTCAGTACGACACTTCCGCCCGCGTCACTGTAACGCCGCCACTCGGTTGTTTTGGTAGCAGCGGCCACGCCCGCCGCCAAATCCGCCGAAACGCAGTAACGCGCCTGTGCGCCGGCACTCCGCCCGGAGAGATGCACCCACACCAGGTCCTGGTTCCGCCAGGCAATCGGATCCTCGATTTCCCGCTTGTGCGAAACCGAGGGCCGCGTGCTATGAGCTCGTACTGTGTGCAGCCTCACATCCGAATACATCCATCGCAGGCGTTCGGCCAATGCCACGGTCTCTGGATCACGCCCACCACCAACACCCGGCCACCCGACCACTACAATGCGTTTCTCAACCACGTTGTCTGGCCGATAATTTCGGACGGCTGTGGCTAGCTGCCCGACCTCACGTTCCAGAACGTACGCATCCGTCAGATCCCAGCTGCCCGCGCGGAGGGCGTTTTCAATACGTGAAAAACTTCTGCTCATCGCCAGGACGCGTCGCTCCAACTCGCGTAGCGATGTTGCCGAAATGTCGTCACTCGGCTGCACCGGCGCACGGTAGAACGCTTGCTGTATCTCCCCAAAACTCTGGCGTGCCGCTTCAATGTGTAGACGCACCTGGTTGTAATCGCGTGCCGCCATTTCAGCCTGCTGCAACTGTTGTCGCGCCTCGCCGAGTCGCTCGCACGCCACCTGCGGGTGCGTTTCCGCGGCGGCCGCTGTCAGCAACTGGAGCGTTTGGGAAACGTCGACTCGCCCCGTCCGTGCCAAATCAAGATCGTGCTGCAATAGTCGCCTCTCGTGCGCATAACGCCTTGACCAGACCGCCTGCCGGGCGGCGTCCACCGCGCCGTCATCCCCAGCCAGGTACAATCGTCCGTCCCCAGCCATAAATGAAACTGTGAATGTTTTTCCGGCAGCCGTGGTCTCCGTCGACACTAACTCCAGGGTGTCTAGATCAAGCAGCTGCGATCGTGGTTCCTGCAAGGTCACCGCCGCGCTGTGGCGGGCCCATGGATCATTGTTGTGGATCACCAGCACGTCATAGTCGTCACCGCTATACGCCCCCACATGGACCGCCTCACGCTGTATTTCACCGGCGGTCCGCATGCCCCCCTCAGCGACTTTGCTCCCGACGCCCAATACGTACGCGAAAAAACTCTCGGCAGGGCCCAACGGCGCAGCCACCGCACCAACATGGACCGGGTAATTCGGTTTGTAATGCAACGGCACCAAGAGTGGCCCGGCCGTCGTCAAATGCCTGCCCAAGCGTCCAATTTCATCCAGCAAAGGCTCGCGTCCGAACCAGGGATTACCGCTACCTCGATAAAACCAATGCCGTCGCGCCCAGGAACCGAGATAGGCCTGATTCGTGGTAAAAAACAACATCCCTTTGGCCCCACTGGCGACGGTGTGGTACACCATCACACGCAACTCTGCTGGAGTGGGCAACGCGTGGATCCTGTACGGTTTTGTGAATGCCTGGATGATGGGCCATTGCAACGCGTGCGGATTAGCCCGACGCAACTCGGGAAGGTACACGTCCCCATACAACCAAGGATCGCGCCCGCTCCGAGCGGTGATGCTGTAACAATCCGACAGGATCACATCCCGCGACTGTAAAAGTTTCCATTCCGCGGGCTTCCGCACCGCATCAAGCGGCAGATCGGCGTGCGTGTAGATCGCAGGGTGCGTGGAGTCGCTCTCAAAGAATGCATCGCTTACCTGTTGAATTTTCACGGCCGCGGCCGCGCGTGGTTCATCGAACACCAGGTACCCCAGAAGGTGAGGATGCGATTTGACCTGGCTGGCATGGGCTGCGGCTTGTTGCAGTACCCGCTCCATAGTTACCTCGCCCGTCAACTCTCCAGCATGGTTGATATGTCCGTGCAGGAATTCCGCCGGCGAAATGAGCCCAATACCGTACTCGCCGGCGGCATCCAGCGAAGCGATTGTCGCGATCCGATTGGCCGTAATCAGCGTGTTGGTGTAGTGGCGAGCCAGATGATGAAACAACTTTCCTCGACGTTGGCGATACGTTTCCTGAAACGCTCCAGCCAGATCTTCATCCATCGGTGCTTGCGCGTACCAGAACCCGAAGGGAAAGGCCTGGGACAAGCCCGGGTACCGCTGCAAAGCTCGCAGCGGTTCGGTCGCGACCGCTGCACCCAATTGATAAGCCAGCCATAACAGCATTGCGCACAACACGTGTCCACTTCGCCAACCACTCATCTCAGGCCCCTCACATTGCGTGCCCCTGTGCTTTCCAACCGATGGCGTCAGTTGGCACTTCAGGACATTATTCTGGTCGAGCCGCCAGTCCTTCACAATCGCCGCAACGAACGGATGGTCCGCAGAGGCAGTCTGCCCTAAATTGCAATCTTCCCAATCCGTTTCCGCGAGCACTGAAATGTCTAACACCCGCCCTCCCCAAGCGAACGATTCTCAAGAGACTTTGCCCCGGCCCTCCCTTGACCCCGATGCCGAGACCATGCGGACAGTTGGCTACGCTCTGGTCGATCGCCTGGTCGCCCACCATATCACCCTTTCCGACCAACCGGTCGCCAGGCGTGGAACACGTCACGATTTCGCATCCCTGGTCGACGAGGACCTACCCGACGCTCCCCGGCATCTCGAAGAATGCCTGGAGTTCTTTTTCCAGCGTGTGGTACCCGACCTCACCCTGGTCAACCACCCGCGATTCCACGGCTACATTCCCTGCCCGTCCAGCTTTGCAGGCGCACTAGGCGCCATGCTCGCCGCCGGCACCAACCCGTTCTCGGGCAGTTGGCTAGGCGGCTCAACGATCTGCGCATTGGAATTGACGGTTCTCCGGTGGATCAAACAAATGCTCAACTACCCCCTCACATCGGGTGGCATCTTCACCAGCGGAGGATCGCTGGCAAACCTAATCGGACTGGCCGCCGCCAGGACCCGCGGCGGAGACACAGCGCTGACACGCGGCGTCATCTATATCTCACCCGAAGGACATGCGTCGTTGCGTAAATCCGCCGCGGTGCTCGGTTTTCCCCGGCACGCCATCCGTAGCGTTCCCACCAATCGCGATTTCCAGATGGACGTCGACGCCCTCCAGCGGGCCATCACGCGTGACCGCCGCGACGGACGCCTCCCGCTGGCGGTCGCGGCGACCGCAGGGACAACCAATTCCGGTGCGATCGACCCCCTCACCACGCTTGCCGACATCTGCACTCGGGAGGATATCTGGTTCCACGTCGACGCCGCGTATGGGGGATTTGCGGCGCTTAGCCCCCGTGGCAAACGACTCCTGCAAGGCCTCGAACGTGCCGATTCGCTAACCTTGGACCCCCACAAATGGCTCTATTGTCCCATGGGAATTGGATGCGCTTTGATCCGCGACGCGAAGCTCTTAGAAAACACTTTTTCCGCCGATGGCGAATACCTGGCCGATCTTCCTCGCGACGAAATTAACTTTCTCGATCGCGGCCCCGAACTTTCGCGTCCCGCGCGCGTGATCGCTGTCTGGATGGTACTGCGTTCGGTCGGGCGGGCCGGCCTGGCCAAACAGATTGACCATGACATGCAACTAGCGCAACTGGCCGCCGATCTGCTGCGTGCCAATCCGCAGCTGCAAGTAAATGACCCGGTCCTTTCCATTGTTACCTTTGGACATCGACCGAAACCTCACGAAACAGAGGAGGACCGCGCAAAACGGGATATGAAACTGATGGAAGCCACACTCGCCAGCGGCGAGTTAATGTTGTCAACTACCACGTTGGCGAGCCGGTCCGTATTGAGGTTGGTAGTTATGAACCATCGCACCACCGCGGAAGAAGTCCAGCGCAGCGTGTCGCAAATCCACCAACTGACCCGATAAATACAGGCATTTCATCAGTATCGTCGGCCTCTCAGAGGCTGGTATGATGACTCGGTCCAACACAAAGATTGCCCTGGATTGTTCCATGTCTCCTGACACAGCCTTTGATTCGATACCCGCTCAGGCGCCCCGCCAAATTCCGCTGCCCGACGTTCCACCACCAACGACAGCGACACCTGTTAAATCGAATGGCTGTCGCAACCTGATGATCGGGTGCGGCTGCCTAGCTGCCGTCGCCATCCCGATCACCCTGGCAGGGACAATCTGGGCTGTTTTCAACTGGCGATTTATGCTCGCTCAAACAGGCACCCTGGTCATCAAGACCGCCATTCGCGAACTCCAGATACCGCCCGATCAGCGCCAACGAATCAACCAACGAATCGACCAGCTGGCACAACAATACACAGACGGCGACCTCAGCGGGGAACAGCTGGGACAGATCGTTGAGAACATCACTACAGGGCCTCTGCTACCCGCTGGATCAGCCCTCGTCGTGGAACGCCAGTATCTGGATGACTCGGGTCTGGACGCGACCGAAAAAGAGGCTGCCCGCCAGGCCATACAGCGTTTTGCGTATGGCTCTCTCAACGAGTCGATTCCTGCAGACACGTTTAGCGAAGTGCTCGATACGATTAGCGATACGGACGGCCCCGAAGGCCAACGCACCTTTCGGCAATCTCTCAGTGACGATGAACTGCGCGGCTTCATTGCAGCCGCCGTGGAGGCCGCCGACGCCGCTGGGGTCCCAACCGAGGTCCCCGATGTCAATTTCGCCGACGAATTCGACAAGGCGGTGGATGAGGCACTCGATCCTGCCACGCGCAGCCCATGACTTCTCCTGATGCACCCCTTCGCATCTTCGATCCAAGCAGACCCGCCATGCCGGAAACCGTTCCCCAAAGCGCTGCGCAGGCAACTGCCAGGGTATTTCTCGAGATGCGGCGGTCGCTCGCAGAGAGCACGTTCTTGCGACGCTACATTTACCCGGAGGAATCGACACGTTTCCTGGGCAGCCCCTACAAGTATGGGATCCGTCTGTCCCGCCGCCTCCGGATAAAGGACCTCGTCAACCACCTCTGCGGTAACGCGCCCGCTGCAACCATCAGCCACCTGGAAGCGTTCCTGTCACAGCACCTGGTTCCCTCGCTGCCCCGGGAATTTCTGACTGCGGTCGAGGTACCCACTACGCTGCCCGCCGACCAGGCGGGCGATCGGAGTCGCGCACTCGCCGCCCAAGCGATCGCCACCGAACTTCCAGCAAGCCTCCCTTACGCATACTACTTCAGGATATTGACGCGGCTGGCCGCGCGCTGTGACGGCAGCTACCAGGCCCCGGCGCAGCAGCGAGAGTTCTTGGCCTACCTGGGGCATTGTCATCGTAATACGATGCTCAAAGCTCGCCACCGCCACCCTTCCCTGTGGGACAAAGCCCGGGGACATTACGTGATCGATTCTCGGGGGTGCGCCTTTGCCACCCAGTTCGTACAGCAACTGTGTGAGCGGCGACTTTTACAGACTGACACCCGGTTCCTTGACCTCGGCAGCGGCATCGGCACGATCCTCGCCGCTGTTCATTACTTGAGCCCCGCCCACGCGACCGGCATCGAACAGCACCGAGGCCTGAACCAGCTGGCACATGCGCTGCTACGTAAACTGTCCCGCCTGAGGGATTTGGAACCCTCTCGGCTCACATTGAAAACCGGCAATGCGTTTTACCCGGAAGTAATCGACCTCACCCGTTACGATGTGTGTTACGTTTACTCACCGTTGGGAATCGACGTAATCACTGCCGATGCTGTGCTGGCTCGCTTGCGAGCAGGAGCTATCCTGATCTCGAACCGCCGCCCACGGCGTTTCCGCGATCAAGTGCAGACGCTGCCGAACATTGGTGGTGTAGGCGTGTACCGCAAATTGGCACATTGACGGACGGCAGTCTCAAGGGTGTACCCAATCCGGGTGCAACCGACTGCCCAAATCGGACGTCCGCGGCCAACCAAACGGGCTGAGTGATACCTCAGATTGTTGCCCTAGGATCCGCGCCGCCAAGGAGCGTGTTGCCGCCGGTGCCGGTGCAAATCCATTGCCACTCCAACCACAATCCAACCAGAATCCCTCCACCTCGTCCACGGCGCCAACCAGCGGATGCCCGTCCGGACTCATATCGTAAACCGCGGTAAATCCTCCCAGGAAAGGTGCCCGACGCATCGCGTCGTACCGCTGGGCGACCCCCTCGCGGAGCATTTTTTGTTGTACCCACGGGACGGACCGATCGTAATCATCAGGGTCTAACGTTTGTTCTGCCCGGCCGAAGTGGGCTGCTCGGTATACCGTGTCCCCCATGGCCCGCAAATAGACCTGGTGCACCCCGTCGGACAGCACCGGCCCGACCGTCACCATTTCGCGTGGCTTGCGAAACAGACAAGTCGGCGCAGCCTGTGGCTCAATCGGCAAAGGGACACCCGCCATTTGCGCAATTCGCCCGGACCATGGCCCCGCACAATTAACCACCACCGAGGTTGCTATCTCCCCCGCGCTGGTCATGACACCCGTTATCCGCCCCGACTTTGTGCGCAACCCAACAACCTCGGTCTCCTCAAGAATCTCGGCCCCCTGCCGCACCGCCGCCGCAGCTAGTTCCACCGTTGTCTGATACGGGTCCGCGTAACCACCACGGGGGAACAGAATACCTTTCTCGTCATCGTCGAAGCGCGCCATCGGAACGAGTTCCGTCAGCTGCGATCGGTCCAGGATTTCCACCGGTTCGCCTAGGAATCGCGTGATTTCCAGATCACCACCAAGCGCGGCGGTCTCCAACGAGTCGGTAATCCGCAAAAAACCCTGCTGAACAAATCCAGCGTCTCCCCCCACGACCTGGTCCCACTGCTCAAACATCCGCGTGGAAGCAATCACCAACTCCGCATACACTCGCTGGTCAAACAGGGGCCGGATCATCGCACCCGACTGGCCCGTAGGGCCGCTCGCCACACACCCTCTCTCCAGTACCACCACGCTACCAGCGTCTGTCGCTGTGAGGTGGAACGCCAGACCACAGCCGTGGACCCCCGCACCCACAATCACAACATCGGCTTTGCGACTCACAACCGCTCTCCCCCTTCAAAGGTTTGCGTCAACGTCTCCCCACGAAGCCGCACTGCAGTCCTTATGGCGTCGCGCCGTCGCCACGCCCCGTATCGCCCGCTGATCGACCTGCACCCTCGGACAACGAACTCAGGAGCAGCTTCATCGCTTCCTGGGCAGCCCCTTGCGCGAAACGCTCGACCAAAGCGGGTTGCATCCGATCCCCTACTTCGTAGGTAATTGCCGGGATGCCAAACTGCTCATATGCCCAGGATTTTGATGTGCCACCACGTGGGTTGTGTGATCCCTGACGTCGGAATTGATATTCCGGAAACTGTCGTCGGAGACTCGCCAACCAGTGCCGGGTAAAGTCGCTGGGAAACGTTTCGTGGCGATCGGCTTGCGTATAAAACAAATTGCGATGTGTTGAATGAAAATCGAGAAACAGGAATGGACGCGCACCCGGTTGGGACAAACATTTAAGGAACGCGTCACGTACCTGGCGGGTTTCCGGCTGCGCAAAACGCCGCCAGTCGCGATTCAGATCGACACCGTTATTGTTGTGACGCCAGTGGCCTTGCGTGACCCCATCCGGGTTCAGCACGGGGGCCACCACCGTCGTAAACTTCGCTCGAAATCGTTTGGCCAATGGCTGATCCGCGCAGAGTCCGTCGACAAACGCTTTGAGCGCCAGCGTGCCCGTCACTTCCGGTGGATGTTGCCTGCTGATGAGGAATACCAGGTTGGCAGCGTCACGATCTCCGATGGTAAGCAGTTGTAAAGGCCTGCCACCAATCGATTGCCCCGCCAGCGAACGCTGTACAAACGACTGCGCCGCAAGGCGTTGGCACCACGCCTCTATCTCAGCGACTCCAATCATTTCCGCGCCGGCCACCCACAGCGTTTGCTGGGCAGCAACCGACAGCGTTAAGGTGGCTGATTCCTGTTCGCGGTGATGAACGTACCGCGTCTTGTCGATCAACTTCCAGCCCCGCCCATCTAGACTCAGGTGTGGGTAGTAGCGATGGCGGCCACCTTCGTAAGCCAGCTGGACCGTGAGCATTATCGCTTCCCGCGCGGTGACCTGAAACGCATACCAAGCGCTGTTATTCACAGGTTGGTTTTCGGGCCGGACAAGCAGCCGGTACTCATACGGCGCCAGGCGTTGGCAGTCATTCAACCGTCCCCCTGGAAAGGCATTGCTAATCCGTACCTGGTCCGACTCAAAACGCCAGATCCGCTGCGTCTGCCGAGCGATTTGCTGCCCCGCCGCCCCGGGCCCCACCAGCGCCACCGCAAGCATTACGCAACACCACTCGTTCCGAGCAAGACGCATCGTTCACCTGTCGTATCGATAAGGATTCCACCAGTCTGCTGGGGCATCATACCAGACAAGCGTTCTGGTGGCCGGGCCAGATCTCGGTGACCGTTGCGGGCGTCGCTGGAGCGCCCACCCATTTCCGCGTTTCGCCAGCGCTGCGACCTCCCAGTCCGCGCCATTCAATTGAGCATCCTCGCCAACACACGTCGCTGCGTGTCTCGCTGGCGGCCCACTTCAACTACACCAACAGTGAACGGACCGCTTCCATGAGGACTGGCGGCGTTTCGCCCACGGGCCAACTGGTAATCAGCACCGGACGTGTCGCATCCGTTGTAGGAACTCGGCCATGAGAGCCACGGATCGCTGTCGGATCTTGTTGAATCAAATCAAAGGGCGCCCGCAAGCCGAGTGACTTCTGCAGTAATCGCCACCCTACCTTCATTTTTCCCTGCCAACCCGGAGCCCACAACAACTCGGCTGGATCAAAACCCGGTTTGTCATGAATCGCAACGCACCCCGCGAAATCGGGAGCTCGCCCCGCTTCGAGCCAATAGGGATAGGCGAACCAATGGCCAGCCTCAGCCAATGCCAGCAATTCACCCGAACGGGGGTGCCCAATTCCAGCCGAACGCATTTCGTCACCGTGCAACACTCGCTCGACTCCGTCAGTGTCTGCCAACAACGTGCGGACCCCCGCAAGAGCGGACGGCCGGTTCACGTAGATGTGCGCCACCTGTTGGTCGCAAACGGCAAACGCGGTCGAAACACCAGGCTCCAGCAATTCTCCGTTTTCCGCTCGCTGTACGCGCAACAAGCCGGCCTCACGTAATACCCGGTTGAGGTACACCGGTTGCGATACCGTTTCGAAAGCGTAATCAGATAGGACCACAACGCGCATTCCAAACCCCACAGCCGCATCAATCAACCTCCCAGCCTGCTGATCAACCGCCCTGAGCGCCGCAAGGCCCTGCGACGAGTCGGGTCCGTACCGTTGATGATCGTAGTCCAGGTGAGGTAGATACGTCAGGATCACACCAAACCGCTGCTGCTCAAGCACATACAACGTAGCATCGGTAATCCAGCGAGACGAAACAATATCGGCGGCTGGCCCCCAGAACCGAAAGAGCGGAAACGGACCCAACCGCTCAACCAGTTCATCGCGCACCGTAGATGGTTCGCTGTAGATATCAGGAGATTTACGGCCATCCGCCCAGTAGGTTGGACGTTCCGTGACATTGAGGTCGGCTGTCGAGTGCGTCGCATATCGCCAAAAAAGATTGGCACAACGAACCTCGGGATTCCGATCGCGAAACGCCTCCCATAACGGAGTTCCCGTCAGCAACCGCGCCGATCGCTGCCAGTTGAGCACCTGGGAAAGTTCGCGGAAATACCAGCCATTGCCAACAATACCGTGCTCGGCGGGACATGTACCTGTCAACAGGGTCGCCTGCGAAACGCTCGTCAGCGCCGGAACCGGTGGCTGAACCGGAACTCTGCCGCCCATTTCACTTAATCGTAACAGATTCGGCGTAGCGTCCGTGACCGCCTCAGCACCGAGCCCGGCGATATTGATTATCAAGAGGGATTCGCTCATAGAGCCCAATTATAGAATATCTGGCCACACAACGACGAGCCACGCGCTGGGTTACCCCTATACCGTCGTCAAGGTACTCCGCCGACCTTCCCGTCGCGCTGCCCAATTCGTATAGTGAAACCAACGCCAACGCGATGGGCCGTTGGCCACGCCCGCACCCGCCCGACATTTTGGGAACGACACTATGGTCAGAAACGCCTTCCTCTTCGGAATCCTGCTGATCCTCAACGGAGCTGCCGGTTACTCTTTAGCAGACGCCGACAGCAAAAGCCTGACCGCCTTCATCCCATCGGTCATCGGTGCGTTATTGGTCATCTGTGGCCTGATTTCGGTCGCCCACGACACAGCCCGTAAACACGCCATGCACGTGTCTGCCATGGTTGGCCTGGTCGGCGTCCTGGGAGCACTGGGCAACCTGGCCCGCGCACTGACCAGCGGTGGCGCCAGCTCCCTCGGACTGGCAATGACCGTTGTCATGGGTGTTCTCAGCGCCCTGTATGTGGTGGCTTGTATTCAGTCATTCCGGGCCGCCGGCCGCGCCCGTCGCGCCGCGAACTCAGGTACGGACGCGGAGTGAGCTGGCCACCCACGCTGAACCGCCGCGCCCCGGACGCGTACCAATACCCGCACGATACGTGGTACAGGATTGTCGCAAATCGGGTGTGGAGAATCCCGAGGCACCGCAGGCGGCCAAATATCTCCTGAACCGGGGTTGTCGTCGGCCCGTAGTACGCAGGAACGGAACAACAAATCCAAGCCCCCGGGAGCCAAAGAGTGACCACACACCGGCGCCCGGTATCCCCCGCCATTTGCTGGAGCAACCGATTTCTATCCTCTTTGGCGCCGAGCACGATGTGACCCTTGGGCGTTGGAGCTGTAACTCAATCGCCCAATCACATTTTTTTACAACGGGAGCCTTCAGGACCGCCTCCCGGTCAACCAGCTCCACTTTGGACCCGCCGGAGACCACTAGCAGGCCGCGCAAGCCGACTCATCGGCTATGATACGAGCAGTTCCGCAAGCCAACCGATTCGCCCGACCTCTCGCGGATATTTTCCCGTGCAGTACACCAAACTAGGCAACACCGATTTGCACGTCTCCCGCCTCGCATTG